>CAZJUE010000001.1:0-59491 GCA_964549025.1 uncultured Anaerolineaceae bacterium
CCAGATCTTGGTCATCGGTGGCTTTTGCTTGGCAGGAAGGGGTCAGTCTCGCAGCGCCCGCCCGGTCAGGTCGAGGAACACCGCTTCCAGATCCGGTTCCTTGACCTCCACCGATTGGATCTCCAGGCCCGACCGCTCGGTCAGCTGGATCAAATCTGGCAGCGCCTTGCGGCCACGCTTGGCCCGCACGATCAACAGCCCGCTGACATTGGCTTCGAGCTCTCCCTCTTCGCCGGGCGGGTCAAAAACCGCCTGCGTGATGCCCTCGATCTCAGTTTGCATACGCTGAAGCAGGCTGTCATTGATCGTCTGGTCGCCCACCTTGAACACCAGCTGATCCTGCTCGCCGACCAGCTGGATCAATTCGCCCTGGGTTCCCAATGCGATGATCTCGCCATGATCGATGATGCCTACCCGGTCGCTGAGCTCCTGGGCTTCCTCCATCAGGTGGGTGGTGTAGAGCACGGTCATGCCGTATTCGTCGCGCAGTTGCTTGACCTGGTCGAGGATCCGGCGCCGGCTCTGGGGGTCGATGCCGACCGTCGGCTCGTCCATGTAGACCAATTGCGGACGGTGCAGCAGGCCGACTCCCACGTTCAAGCGGCGCTTCATGCCGCCTGAGAACGAGTCCACCTTGTCGTTCTGCCGCTGGGCCAAGCCGACGAACTCGAGCATCTCATCGACCCGCTCGCCCAATTGAGCGCCACCCAGCCCATACAGCCGGCCGAAGAACTCTAGATTCTGACGGGCGCTCAAGCTGGGGTACAGCGCCACCTCTTGTGGAACTACACCCATCAGTTTCTTGGCTTCCAGCGGCTGCTTGGAAATCGAGAAGCCTCCGATGGTCGCATCGCCGCGAGTAGGCTCCAGCAGCCCGCTGATCATCGAGATGGTGGTGGTCTTCCCGGCGCCATTGGGGCCGAGCAGGCTGAAGATCTCGCCCTTGTGGATCTGCAGGTCGATGCCTTTAACCGCTTCAATATCGTCGCCATTCGACCCGAAGTAGGTTTTAGCCAGATCGTGGGTCTCGATCATCATATCCATTGGTTCACGCTTCCTGAGGGGATTCGGCGGGTGGTTGGGTGCGGCCGCGCTAGGCCAGTACGCCCTCCAGCGGGTAGCCGGCTTGCTCCCACTCGGCCAGTCCGCCAGAGAACCGCTGGACATGCTTGTAGCCCCGGTTTTCCAGAAGGTTGTAGGCCATCATGCTGGCCGGGCAGAGCCGATCCGAGCAATACACGACGATTTCTTCGTCAGGGTCGAGTTCCTCCAGCAGCGTTTCCGGCTCGTGCAGGTCGATAGATCCCGGGATGTGCTTGCCCTGAAAAGCCAGGTCACCCAGCGTCATGACCAGCCGGAACTGATCTCCACGATCCAGTTTGGCTTTGAGTTCCTCAGCGCTGATCTCGTTCACTGCAATCCCTAGGGACCGTTCCTGGCCAGCATTATAGAAGATAGCTGAGTCGATCTCGGCAGGAATTTTCCCTGCCAAGCTGCGTGAAATCAGAAAGCGCCCGCAAGCGGGCGCTAGTGGCTGATGAAAGGGTGCGGGCGGGCTCTCTGCGCGGCCACAGCGGCGCGCGCGCGGCGATTAGCCCAGTGGCGACTCGCCGGCGGCTTCGGGGCGGAAGTAGGGGTTGGCGCCGCTCGCGTGGTCGGTGGTATCGACGATCGACTGGATGGCGGGGATCGCCTCAGTGATCATCTGCTCGACTCCCTGGCGCAGCGTTACGCTGGCCATACCGCAACCCTGGCATCCTCCACCCATCGATACGTAGGCCACGCCCTCGCGCACGTCCAGCAGCGTGACCTGCCCGCCGTGCATGGCGATGGCCGGATTGATCTGGCGCTCGATGAGCTGGTGCACTTCGGCCCCCGCGGGTTCGTGCCAGAGTGGGTTCGGATTCTCCATCGAGAAGCCGGCCTCGTCCTCGTATTCCAAGCTGGCGCCCTTCAGGTAGCGGGCGCTGATCGGATCGATGAGCAGTTCCAGCCCGTCGACGGCCTGCACCAGGTCTTCGGGTTCGCGCAGTGTTTCGGGCACGAAACTCAGACGATAGCGAAATTCGTCCTCCGATCTGCCGACGATCTCAATTCGCAGCGAGAGGTCGGAGCGGTCCACAATCTGGGCGCGCTCTTCAATCTGCTCGCGGGCGGCTGGACTGATTTCGAGCGTTTTTTGCTGCATCACTATTACTTATTGTAACGATTCCTGGAGCGCTTTGCGGGGAACTGCCACGATTCAACCCGGCGAGCCGCCGGGCGGGAGCATAATAGAATGAGTTTGCGTCGTAGAAGTGAGGCCATCACATGACTGAAGCCCCCAGCTTTCCCCAACTCGAATCGGTCTCGCGCCTGCTGCTCGGCCCCGGCCCCAGCAACGTGCATCCACGGGTGATGCAAGCCATGAGCGCGCCAGTGGTCGGCCACCTGGACCCGGTGTTCTTGGCGACCATGGATCGCATCCAGCAGCTGCTGAGGTACGTGTTCCAGACCGAGAATCAACTGACCATTCCGGTCTCAGGCACCGGCAGCGCGGCGATGGAAACCGCGCTGTGCAATCTGATCGAGCCGGGCGATGCCGTGCTGGTTTGTGTGTGCGGCTTCTTTGGGGAACGCATTGCTGAGATGGCGCGGCGCTACCGGGCCGATCTGGAGGTGCTGAATCGACCGTGGGGAGAGGTGTTCACCGCCGAGGAAGTCGAGCAGGCTCTGAAGCAACGACCGGCGAAACTGGTGGCGGTGGTGCACGGCGAGACCTCGACTGGCGCCCAGCAGCCTCTGGAGGATTTGGCGCAGGTTGCGCAACAACATGGGACGCTGTTGGTGGTGGATGCGGTGGCGACGTTGGGAGGAGTGCCGCTCAAAGTGGATGAGCTGGGCATCGATGTGTGCTACAGCGGCAGCCAGAAATGCCTGAGCGTACCCCCGGGGCTGGGGCCGATCACCATGAGCTCGCGAGCTGCGCAAACGCTTGCCGAGCGCAAGACTCCGGTAGGGAATTGGTATTTCGATCTGAGTGGCGTGCTGCAGTATTGGGGGAAGGAACGGACCTATCACCACACCGCCCCGATCTCGGCCAACTTTGCCCTCTATGAAGGTCTGCGGATCGTGGCCGAGGAAGGATTGGAGGCCCGCTGGGAGCGACACCGTCGCTGCGCCGAGATGCTGTGGGAGGGGCTGGCCGAGCTCGATATGACCATGCTGATCCCGGAGGCGCATCGCATGATCACAGTGACGACGGTTGGCGTGCCGGAGGGAGTGGACGAGCTGGCTATGCGCCGGCGCCTGAGCGAGCGGTACAACATCCAGATCGCCGGTGGACTGGGCGCCTTCAAGGGCAAGGCCTGGCGCATCGGTCTGATGGGTCATTCGGCGCAGGAGCGCAATGTCCGCATGCTATTGGCTGCGCTGGATGACGTGCTCCATGGCTGAGCAAGCGGCCGCTGATTTGGGGTTGGGCGTGCATCCTTCCCGCCGTCGACATGAATGCGCCGTTTGAAAGCTACGCCGTTGGGGCTTGACAATCTGACCAGGATTAGTACAATTGTTCTAGTGCGGTGGGGCAACGCAACGGCTCCAAGAGCGCCGCTCTTGGAGCTCCGCACGGCCACCCGGGCCGGAAACGAATATTGACCCCCACCGGAAGGGAGATCCCATGTATCACAAGATCGTTCTGGTTGGCAATCTCGGGCGAGATCCCGAGATGCGGTACACGCCGAGTGGCCAGGCGGTAACCAATATGTCGGTCGCCACCAACCGGCGCTATACCGACAGCTCCGGAGAGCAGCGCGATGAGACCGTATGGTTCCGTGTTTCTGTCTGGGGCCGGCAAGCCGAGACCGTCCACCAATACCTGCGCAAAGGTCGACAGGTACTGGTCGAAGGGCGCATGGTTCCGGATGAGAATGGCA
Organism: uncultured Anaerolineaceae bacterium; assembly: GCA_964549025.1. GTDB lineage: Bacteria > Chloroflexota > Anaerolineae > Anaerolineales > E44-bin32 > JADFRG01. The sequence continues at coordinate 3,915 of CAZJUE010000001.1, forward strand.
ACCCCCGAATCTGGAACCGGCAGGATGGATCACCGGCAGCCTCATTTGAGGTGAACGCGCAGACCGTGAAGTTCCTGGGTGGCCGAGACGACAACTTCGCCACCGAGGAGATGGGTCCCGCCACCGAGGATGAGATCCCCTTCTAGACAACCTGCAAGGCCCTCAAGCTCAGCTTGAGGGCCTTCCCCATATTTACGGAGCAGCGAGAGATGTCCACGCAACCTAAGGGAAAGGTGCAGGTGCACGTGCCTGCCAACCTGTCCCCCATCTATGCCAACTTCGCTATGGTCACCAACTCGGCCTCGGAGATCGTGCTTGATTTCGCCCAGGTGATGCCACGCGTGCCACGGGCGATGGTGCGGGCTCGGGTGGTGATGACCGCGCTAAACGCCAAATTGCTGATGCGGGCGCTGACCGAGCACGTCGCACGCTACGAGTCGCAGTTCGGCGAGATCCAGGTTCCGGAAGGACCTCACCTGGCGGACCAGCTGTTCAAAGGCATTCCGCCGGAAGGCGAGTAAGCCAATGGATAGGTTGGAGGAGTTTGGCGAGCGAATCCTGACCTATCTGGAAGCCAAGAACCAGGCGCGCGACGCGGCGCTGCAGCGGTCGCGTACGCTGATCCGGCACTGCGCCACCGCCATACGAGCCGCTCACCGCGAAGATCGCAAGCAGGCCCGCCAAGAACTCGATCAGGCCAGACAGCTGGTGGAAGTGCTGCGTGACGAGTTAGCTCCCTTCCCGGATCTGTATCACGCCGGCTATACCCAGGACGCGCTCAAGGAGTACGCGGAAGCTTCGATCGTGTACGCATTGTTGGCGGCCGATCCGCTACCCGACCCGGATGAACTGCGGATCGAGTACGCTGCCTACCTGGGTGGATTGAGCGAGGCAGTCGGTGAGCTGCGGCGGCGTGCGCTTGACGTCTTGCGCCACGATCAATTCGAGGAGGCCGAGCGACTGCTGTCTATCATGGACGACATCTACGGCCTGCTAGTAACGGTCGATTTCCCGGACGCCATCACCGGCAAGCTGCGACGGTTGACCGACCTGGTGCGCGGCTTGGTAGAGCGCACCCGCGGCGATCTGACCACCAGCGTGCAGCAAGGCGAGTTGAAGGACGCCCTGCGATCGCTGGAAGAGCAGCTGGGCCGGGAGCCGGATTAGGCTGTGAGCCAGCCCAACCAGGCCAACATCCCTGCCAAACGGTTGGCGGTGCTTGCCAATCCACAGCTGGAGCACGCCACTCGGCTCGCCAAGACCATTGCCGAGCGCTTGGGTGCTCTCGAGCGATCCGCCTTTTGGGGTGAGATCCATGACGAGCAAACGCGCGGCAGGCTGGCGGATGACCCGTTGGATCTGACCATTGCGCTCGGCGGCGACGGAACCATGTTGCGCGCCGGGCACTTGTGTGCCCCACTCGGCATCCCGATCCTGGGGATCAACATGGGCCGCCTGGGGTTTCTGACCGAAGTGCAGCAGGATGGCTGGGAAAGCGCCATCGATCGGGTGGTCGCCGGAGACTACTGGCTGGAAGAGCGGATGATGCTGCAGGCCGCCCATCTGCGTGGCGAGCAAACGCTCGGAACCTGGGAGGTGCTCAACGAGTGCTTTGTCGGCCGTGGCAGCGTGGTGCGTCCGGTCGATCTGACCGCCGAGGTCGATGGGCGCTACCTGACCACTTTCGTGGCGGATGGGTTGATCGCCGCCACCCCAACTGGTTCGACCGCCTACGCATTGGCTGCTGGAGGGCCGATTCTGCCGCCGGAATTGCGCAATATCCTGTTGGTTCCGGTAGCGCCGCACCTGTCGGTCGATCGAGCGGTGGTGTTGCACGAGGGATCTGCGGTTCGCATCACGGTGAGCACAGCCCATCAAGCGATCCTCAGCATCGACGGCGGCGAGCCGGTGGTGGTCGAAGACCAGGACAGCATCGAAGTGCGAGCCGGCAGCCATGTAGTCCACTTCGCCAGGCTGCAGGACCCCGGTTACTTCTATCGCAATCTGACTTCTTGGATGAATCCCTCCCGCGTCAGCAAAGCCGGCAAAGGCGCGGCCGTCGGATGACCGATGTGGTACTGGTCTGTGCCAATCACCCCGACCGCGAAACCAGCTTGCGCTGCAACCGCTGCGGCAAGCCAATTTGCGTCAGCTGTGCAGTGCAAACCCCGGTCGGCTATCGCTGCAAGGAGTGCATCCGCGGTCAGCAGGCCAAGTTTGAGACCGCCGGGTACCTGCGATTGGTTGCGGTGGCGCTCATCGCCGCCGTGGGAGCCAGTATCGGCGCCTTCCTGCTTGGTTTCCTGGGTTTCTGGGGATTGCTGCTCGCGCCGGTTGCTGGAGGCGGCATCGCTGAAATCGTGCGCCGGGCCGTTCGGCGGCGCCACAGCCGCCGGTTGCCGGTGGCGGCTGCGGCAGGAGCAGTGGTCGGCGTGCTGGCCTATCTGGCTGTTCAGTACGCACCAGCCGTGCTGCTGGGTGGATTCAATCTGGCGCAGTTCGGTTTCGGCCTGCTGTGGCCGGTGGCGCACGGCGTGCTGATGATTGGGGCGCTGTACGCACGCCTGCGCGGTATTCGACTGTAAAGCCATATGCTCAAACAGCTGCGCATCACGGACTTCGCCATCATCCACGAGCTGGAATTGGATTTCCAGCCTGGCTTCACGGTGCTTACCGGCGAGACCGGTGCCGGCAAGTCGATCATCATCGATGCGGTCGAATTGCTGCTGGGGGGGCGTGCCGAGGCCAGCATGCTGCGCCAAGGCGCCGACCTGGCGATCGTGGAAGGGGTGTTTGAGATCGATTTGCCGGAGGTGCGTGGTCAGCTTGAGCAGGAGGACCTGCTCGACGATCCGGACACGCTGGTGCTGGCGCGCGAGATCCGTCGGGAGGGCCGCAACCTGTGCCGGGTGAACGGTCGGGTGGTCAACCTGGCGCTGCTGCGCTCGCTGGGGGAGTGGCTGGTGGACGTGCACGGGCAGTCCGAGCATCTCAGCCTATTGCGGGTCAAGGAACATCTGCCGATCCTGGATCGCTTCGGCGAGCTTGATATCAGCGAGTACCGAACTGCCTACCGGCGGCACAATAAGCTGCGCGGCGAGATCGAACAGCTGCAGTCTGCTGAGCACGAGCGGGCCCGTAGGGAAGACCTGTTGCGCTACCAGATCAACGAAATCGAAGCCGCCGGCCTGGCATCCGGCGAGCTGTCGGAGTTGCAGGCCGAGCGGGACCGGTTGGCCAATGCCGAGAAATTGGCCGGGCTGGCGCTCAATGCGCTGGAGGCGCTGGAGGGGGATTCCGGCAGTGGAAGTTCCACATTGGACCGACTGGCCGATTCGACCGGGGCCTTGTTAGGTTTGGCAGAGGTCGACGCCAGCATGCGGCCAACCGCCGAACGAGCCCAGGGATTGACCGAAGAGATCAGCGAATTGGCAGGCGAGCTGCAAGACTATCTCGAACAGGCCCAGCCAGATCCGATCCGGCTGGACGAGGTTGAGGCCCGCCTCGGCTTGATCAAGGACTTGCAGCGCAAATACGGAGACGACATCCCGGCCGTCCTGGAATACGCCGCACAGGCGGCTGAAGAGCTGGAGAATGTGGTGGATTCCGAGCGGCGGCTGAGCGAACTGCGCAGTGAGCGCAGTCGCCTGCTACAGCAGCTGGGGTCGCTGGGCCCGGCTTTGTCCGGCCAGCGACGCCAGGCCGCTGTCGAACTGTCCCGCTTGATTGTCCGGGAATTGGACGAACTGCACATGGAAGGTGCGCGCTTTGAAGTGCGGCTGGAGTGGGCTGACCACCAGGACGGGGTGCAAGTCGACGACCGCAAGGTCGGCTTCGGCTCCCGCGGATTGGATCAGATCGAATTCCTGATTGCGCCCAACCCGGGTGAGGGCTTGAAGCCGCTGGTCAAAGTGGCCTCCGGCGGAGAGACCTCCCGGCTGATGCTCGGGCTGAAGAGCGTGCTCGTGCGTGCCGATCGTCGACCGACGTTGATCTTCGACGAGATCGATCAAGGCATCGGCGGCCGGGTGGGGGCGGTGGTGGGCGGCAAACTCAGGCAGCTGGCCAACGACCACCAGGTACTGTGCGTTACCCATCTGCCGCAACTGGCGGCCTGCGCCGATCAGCACCTGCGGGTGGAGAAACAGGTCGACGCCGGCCGCACGCTGACCACCGCGCACCAACTGGCACCCGAGGCACGACTGGCCGAGCTGGCAGAGATGCTGGGTGGCGATAGCCCGGCGAACCGCCGCTCGGCAGAAGCGCTGCTGGCGGAAGCCAGGCGCACCGTAACGCAGCCCGCGTAACGCATCTGGCGCTGCACCAAAGCAAAACGCCCGGAGCCACAGTGGCTCCGGGCGCAATTTTCGCCTGACCGCGGCTGGCTAGGCCGGGACCTCTTCCTCGATCTCGACCGGCGTGCTGCCCTCCGGCTTGCGGAACACCAGCCCCTGGTCTTCCAGGTGGTCGACGACTACGGTATCGCCTTCCTGGAACTCGCCTTGAAGTATTTTGACCGACAGCGGGCTCTCGACGTGCTTTTGCAGCGCGCGCTGCAGCGGCCGGGCGCCGAAAGCCGGATCGTAGCCTTCTTTGGCCAGCCAGCTGCGGGCGGCGGGCGAGAGCTCGACGCCCAGGCCGTGCTCGGCCAACCGCTCTTGCACCTTCACCATCTGCAGATCGACGATCTGCTCCATCTGCTCCATAGTCAACTGGGAGAAGATGATGATCTCATCGATTCGGTTTAGGAACTCCGGCCGGAAGGTGTCCTTTAGCGCCTTCTCGATCTTCTCGTCCGACTCGGTTTTTTCGCTATCCACGCTGCGGCTGCGGAAGCCAAGCGTCCCCGCCCGGGTGACGAACTGGGTGCCCAAATTGGAAGTCATGATCAACACTGCGTTGCGGAAGTCGACCACCCGCCCCTGTCCGTCGGTCAACCGACCGTCATCCAGGATTTGCAGCAACGCGTTCCAGACCTCTGGATGGGCCTTCTCGATCTCATCGAACAGGATCACTCGGTATGGCCGGCGGCGCACCGCTTCGGTCAGCTGGCCGCCCTCCTCGTACCCGACGTAGCCCGGAGGGGCACCGAACAGCCGCGAGACGGTGTGCTGCTCGCGATACTCGCTCATGTCGATGCGCAGCAACGCGTCCTCGTCGTCGAACATGAACTCAGCCAGTGCCTTGGCCATCTCGGTTTTGCCGACGCCGGAGGATCCCAGGAAAATGAACGAGCCGATCGGTCTGCGCGGGTCTTTTAGGCCGGCGCGGGCGCGGCGGATGGCATCCGCCAGCGCGTGGATGGCTTCGTCTTGGCCTACGATGCGCTCGTGCAGGCGGTCTTCCATCTGCAGAAGTTTCTCGGCCTCGGTCTCCATCATCTGACTGACCGGGATGCCGGTCCACATGTGCACCACCTCGGCGATGTCGTCCTCGTCCACCACCTCATCCAGTTGGTGCTCGGCCTCCCAGGCGTCGCGCTTCTCACGAAACTCGGATTCCACGCGCAGACGGACTGATTTCTTCTCGGCGGCGCGCTCGTAGTCGCGCTCCAGACCAGCTTGTTCCTCTTCGGCCATCAGCCGATCGATCTCGCTCTTCAGCTCTTTGAGGTCCGGCGGCAGGGAGTACAGCGCCACCCGCAGCTTGGCTGCGGCCTCGTCCATTAGGTCGATGGCCTTATCGGGCAGCGAGCGCTCAGAAACGTAGCGATGCGACAGGCGGGCGGCCGCAATCAGCGCCTCGTCAGAGAAGCTGACCTTGTGGTGGGCCTCGTAGCGATCGCGCAGCCCGCGCAGCATGTCGATGGTTTCGTCAATGGTCGGTTCGTCGACGTACACTGGCGCGAAGCGTCGTTCCAGCGCGGCGTCTTTTTCGATGTGCTTATGGTATTCGTCCAGCGTGGTGGCGCCGATGGCCTGCAGCTCGCCGCGGGACAGCGCCGGCTTAAGCATGTTGGCGGCGTCCATGGCACCTTGCGCCGCGCCGGCGCCTACCACGGTGTGCAGCTCATCAATCATTAGGATGATCTCGCCTTCGGCGCGCTGGATTTCCTCGATGGCGGCCTTCAGCCGCTCCTCGAACTCGCCGCGGAAGCGAGAGCCAGCGATCATGGCGCCCAGGTCGAGCGAAACCACCTGCTTGCCGGTCAGGATCTCAGGTACGTCGTTGTCGGCGATCTTCTGCGCTAAGCCTTCGACGATTGCGGTCTTGCCCACGCCGGCCTCGCCGATCAGCACCGGGTTGTTCTTGGTGCGGCGGGACAGGATTTGAATGACCCGCAGGATCTCCTGATCCCGCCCGATGACCGGGTCCAGCTTGCCTTCCTTGGCCAGTGAGGTCAGGTTGCGGGAGTACTTCTCCAGCGTACGGTAGCGGGACTCGGCCTTGCGGTCGGTGACCCGTTGACCGCCGCGAATGTCCTTGACCGCTTCGTATACCCGGTCCTTGTTGATGCCTTCCTCGCTCAAAAGGCGCGAGATGGCAGTGTTGCGTTCGGAGAGAATGGCCAGGAAGATGTGTTCGGTAGAGATGTACTCGTCATCCAGTCGGTTGGCTTCTTCGTTGGCCATATCCACCACCCGCTTCACCCGCGGGGTAATGAAGATTTGGCCCGCGCCGCCACCGTAGATATTGGCCTTGGGGCTGGCGCGCAGCTGCTGATCGATCCGATCGGTCAGCGACTCGATATCGATGTTCAATCGTTCGAGAATCTGGGTAATCACGCCCTGTGGCTGCTCAATCAGCGCCAGCAGGATGTGCTCGGTATCGATCTGGTTGTGTCCGTAGCGCTGGATGATCTCCGCTGCACGTTGGGCGGCGTCTTGCGCCCGCTCCGTGAAGCGGTCAAACCGCATCATTTATGGATCCCTCCTGGCGTGCTTTCGCACGGATCGGCCGGATTATAGCATTCGGCCCCTTTTGGGGCCTTAGGGGGCGCGTTAGAAATGCGTATGAATCAGGAATTGCGCAGGAACGTGGGCCTGTGCTGCAGTTTAGCGGTCGCGCAGGACGGCAAAGGCAGTGCCATCGCCCGCCGGAAAGACCGAGGCGATCAAGCGCGGATCACCGGCCAGGCGTGCGTTGAAATCCCGCACGACGTCCACAGTATCCTCGTGGTTTTCCGGATCGGCGACCCGGCCGTGCCGGAAGGCGTTGTGGGCGGCCAGAATCCCGCCGGGCCTCAGGTTTTCCAGCGTCCAGTCCAGGTAGCTCGGGTAGCCTTGCTTTTCGGCATCGATGAAGACGAAGCCGAACGGACCCTCGGCTGCTAGACCCGGAAGCAGGTCATGGGCATTGCCGACGCGGATTTCCACTCGATCCGCTACTCCGGCCAGCTCGAAGTGCTCCTGCGACACCGCCGCGTGAGCCGGCTCAACCTCCAGCGTGATCAACTTGCTGCCCTGGGGCAGGCCGCGGGCAATCCACACTCCGCTGTAGCCTCCCAGGGTGCCGATTTCCACCGCTCGCTGCGCCTGGCTGGTCGCCGCCAGGAACTGCAGGAAACGGCCCTCCTCCGGCTGCACTGTAATTGCCGGCAGGCCGCGCTGCGGAATGGCCGCCCGGATAGTGGAAAGCAGCTCATCTTCGGCTGCAAACTCCTGCCGCAGGTAGTGCTCTAGCGCATCGTTGTAAGTGGGCACGGTACCTCTCTCTCTGGCCGCTGGATTATATCCACTACAATCGCGGCATGGATGGTCGGCAGCAAAGCGCCGGAACCGCGGAATCCATTGCCGGCAAGCTACTGGCTTGGTATCGGGAGCATGCCCGCCCGCTTCCTTGGCGCCGCACCCAGGATCCGTATGCCATTTGGGTAGCGGAGGTCATGCTGCAGCAGACCCGGGTGGAGGCGGTGCGTCCCTACTACCAGGCCTTTCTGCGTCGCTTTCCCACGTCGGAGGCGCTGGCAGAAGCGCCGCTGGATGCGGTATTGAGAGTGTGGGAGGGCATGGGCTACTACGCTCGTGCCCGCAACCTGCACCGCGCTGCTCAGTTGGTGGTCGAACGCCACGCTGGCGAATTGCCTTCCGAACGGAAGCAGTTGCTCGCACTGCCCGGTATTGGCGAGTACACCGCTGCTGCGCTGCGTTCAATCGCCTTCGGCGCCGACGAGCTGGCGCTGGAGGGAAACCTGCGTCGGGTGTTGTCCCGCCTGTTTGAAATGCGCCAGGATCCGCGCTCACCGGCCGGTTCCCAGGAGCTGCAACGGCTCGGCGAATCGATCCTGCCGCCTGGGCGTTCGTCGGAGTTCAATCAGGCGCTGATGGACTTGGGAGCGACGGTGTGCACGCCGCGCTCCCCGAGTTGCGAACAGTGCCCGCTGAACGACGACTGCCAAGCTTACCGCCATGGAACGCAGGCCGAATTGCCCCAGCGTCGGCCGCGTGCGGAACTGCCGCTGCGGCAGGCGGTGGCGGCGATCTGGGAACTTGACGGCAAGGTGCTGATCGAGCGTCTGCCGCCTGATGGCTTGTTGGGTGGGCTATGGGCCTTCCCGGGTGGATTCTTGGAGCGGTCCGAGTCGCCGGTGGAGGGGCTACGGCGCACACTTGCCGATCGGCATGGAATCCAGCTGCTTGAATACCTGGCATTGCCCAGCCTGGAGCACAGCTTCACCCACTTCCGGCTGCGGCTGTATCCGTACCATTGTCAGGCCACCATCAAAACAGGAGCAACGGACGGCAACGACCCACCCCGCGCGGTGCGAGAGACCGACGACCTGCTGTGGGTTGAGCCGAGGCGGCTTGAGCACTATCCAATGGGTAAGCTGGATCGCCAGCTGGCTGCCGAGCTGTCCCTTCAGTAACAGCCCAATTGCAGCTGCGCGCCCCGCGCTGTGGGTGGTCGGGTCTCTCTCCACTCCTTAATGAAGAGTCATAGGGTCGCCGTGATAGAATCGCCTACTCGTCGGTACCCCTAATGCGGCGGCTGTTCCTATCGATATCGATTCTGTTGTCGGGCCTGTTGGTGGCCTGTTCCTCAAGCGGAATCCGCCTGCCGCAAAGCCCTCTCACCGCTGCACTGGAGCGAAAAAGCGGCCTGATCGCATTCGTTGGCCCGGATGGCAACGTTTACACCATCGATCAAGGCGGCGGCAATCTCACCATGCTCACCGATGATGCACATCCCATGGAAGACGGGGTATCGCTTTTTTACCAGTACCCCACCTGGTCCCAACGGGATAACCGGCTGGCCTTCATCCGGCGGGAGGTCACCGAAGACGGGCAAGCCGAATCCAGCATTTTCGCTACCCAAGCCGATGCGGAAGGCCCGATCGAGATCTTCGCCAGCCGCGAGCAACACCCGATCTACCTCTACTGGTCGCCCAGTACTGAATGGGTGAGTTTCCTGAGCTCGCTACCCGGCTCAGACTCGCTGGCTATGCAATTGGCGCCGGCGGCCGGCGGGGAAATCGAAGTGATCGATACCGGGAGTCCTTTCTATTGGGATTGGGCGCCGCACGGGATGGAAGTGATGGCGCACGTCGGTGGATCGGCGGCGTCGAATCCGGAAGGGGCGAAACTTTCGCTGCTGCAAATCGACCCAGTGGTGCGGGAGGTTGGGCTGGGGATCCAGCCCACCCAATTCCAGGCCCCGGCATACTCGCCGGATGGCGAGTACGTCATGTTGGCCGGGGACGGCGGCGGGCAATCCCAGCTCTTGCTGACCAACCCTAACGGCATCGTGGTGGACTCCCTGATTGATTTCGACGGGAGCGTGGCGTTTGCCTGGTCGCCCCGGGACAATGTGGCAGCGGTGGTCACCGCAGAACCGGGAGCCAGGCTGCCGATCGGCCGACTGAGCTTCATGGATCTGCGCAATCCGGCCTCCCCGGAGACGATCAACACCGAAGCGGACCAGGTGCTGGGGTTCTTCTGGGCTCCTAATGGCAGGGAGTTGGCCTATTTTGTGGTTCAGGTAGTCGAGAGCGAAGGCAGCGCCGATGGCTCTGAATCCGGGAGCCCGATCGTATTCCTCGAGCTGTACGTGGCGGATTCCCGAAGCGGCGAGAGCGAGCGCATCTGGCTCTTTCGACCGACCGCGCCGTTCCTGGACATGCTGGTGTACTTCGACCAGTATCAGCGCTCGAGCACCATATGGTCGCCCGACAGCAATTACCTGGTGGTTCCGGTCGTGCTGGAGGACGATCGGCAGGGCTTGGCCATCGTGCGGTCATCCGGCGGTTTCGAACCGAGGCTGTTGATCGAGGCTCAGCTGGGGGTGTGGTCCTGGGAATAGCGGCAAGTCGCCGCACGAATTCCGTGGAATGAAAAAGAGGCCGGGTTTCCCGGCCTCTTTTATTTTGCGAGAGGGAATCGCAGCTAGTCTTGCTTGACGTCCTCGTCGGAATCATGCGATTCGGTGGACTTATCGGGAGTTGCGCCTTCGGGTAGTTCGCTGGCCGCCAACTGCTGACGGCGTTGGTAGGCCAGCCCACTGCGGTTCACCCCCAGTTGCTCCAGCACGCTCTCCATCGCTTCGCCCTCGTCCACAGCCATCTGCAGGCTGTTCTTGCCCAGGATGTCGATCACTTCTGCGTTCGAAAGTTCGTGTTTCTCGAGCAGCGCCTCGACTAGGGCTTCCACCTCGTCGGCGTGCTGGATCAGCGTGCGCTCGACCTGCTCTTCCAGCGACTTCCAGACGTTCTCCACCCGCTCATCCGAGAAGCGCAGCTCCTTGACGTCCACGTACAGCTCCGACACCGGCGGGCCGAAGAAGCCCAGCATCGCTAGCTTGCGGAGCTGCATACGGGCGGATTGGAAATCGGAGGTGGCGCCGGTCCAGAACTCGCCCATGAAGAGCTTCACGCAGATGTGACCGGCCAGGGCGACCATGATGTCGGCCACGATGCGGCGCAGCGGCTCGCCATAGATTTCGACTGTATCCACCGGCAGCACATAGCCCATGATGCCGCGGGCGCGTCGCACGATGCTCACCCGCGAGATGCGCTGGTCGGGCATCATGTAATGCTGCAGCACGGCGTGCCCGGCTTCATGGTAGGCCACTTGACGCAGCTGCAGCGGGTCCATCTCGCGCACCGGATTGGCCATCCCGACGATCTGTTCCTGGATGGCCTGATCGATGTCCTCCTGGACTACGAGGTCGCGACCCTCGAACAGGGCATGCCGCACCGAATCCTTGGTGATAGCCGACATCACCTGCGCCGGGGTGGCGCGAGGGGTATCTGCCACGATGGCTTCGATGTCGACTTGCTCTGGATCGTGACGAATCTTGGACAGGTAACCCTCGATGATCGCTCGCCGGCCGGCGCGATCTGGGCGGTCGACTTGGATCACCTGATCGAAGCGTCCGGGCCGTAGCAAAGCCGGGTCGAGAATGTCGGGGCGGTTGGTGGAGCCCATGAACAACACGTGCCAGTTGCGCACCGGCTGCGGCCGGCCGAGCAGCTTGGCCAGCCTGGCCTTAAGCTTCTCGATCCGGCTGGGTTCACCGATCCCGTCCATCTCGTACAGCAACCGGGTCAAGGCGCCATTCATCATCATGCCGCCCATCATGCCGCCCATCATGCCGACGCCTTGGTTGGCGCCCTGCACGCCGGAGCGGCTCATACCCACCGCATCGATCTCGTCAATGTAGGCGATGCAGGCGCCGTATTCACGGGCCAGCTTGCGGGCCTTGCGCACGAAGCTCATCATCTTCAGGGTGTCCATGCCCCAGAACATGCCGCGGAAGCCGGAGCCCTCCATGGACATGAAGGCCACGCCGGCCTCGCCGGCCATCGCCTTGGCCAACAGCGTCTTGCCGGTGCCCGGCTCGCCTGTGAGCATCAACCCATTGATGTATTGGCCGCCCATCTTCACGAATTCGTGACGGTCGGCCAGCAGGCTGATCCACTGCTTGACCAGCTGCACCAGGTGCGGCTGGCCCCAGTAGTCATCGAAGGTGACCGCTTTGGGATCGCCCGGCTTGATGACTACGGTGCGGGTGCGGCTGATGAACCAGAAGAGCGCGCCGAACTGCACCACCATGAAAAGCATGGCGAAGACCAGGTTGGCCAGAAAGCCAAGCACCAACCCGATCATGTTCATTACATCGGGGTTCACACGAGTCCAGCCGAGCAGCATCAGCGCCAGACCCAGCCACCAGTAGCGGCGGGCGAGGTTGGCCAGGCGGCCTAGAATTTGCCTCGGCAGTGGGCGCGGCCCGAGCTCGATCGAGCGTCGGCGCTCGGCCTCCGCGAGCCGATCCAGCGGGTCTTGATCTCGAGTACGCCGTGCTGCTACCTGCTTCTGCTCACTCATGGGGAACTCCCTACCTTTAACTTAAGTTTGGATTGTAGCATTCGGGCCAATTCGACGCTCTCAAGACTCTTCAAACCTTAATCTACTCACCGATCAGCAAGTTCAACGCCGTCCGGATCACCGGGTCATCGCCGGGCACGATCTCGTCCCAGTCGGCCTCCACCGAAAAGTCAGGGCGCAAGCCGGCCTGGCTGAGGTCCTGGCCGGCGGGCGTGACATACGATGACTCGGCGAAAATCAGCAGCGATCCATCGTCCAATGTCTGCCGTCGGAAGCTCAGGATGGCGCCCTCGGTCGGCATGCCTACCAGCGCGGCCCGGCCTCTGGCCTGCAGCGCGCCGGCGAAGATCTCCGGTGAGCCGCGAGTATCGGGGCCAATCAGGACCACCAGGTCGATGGTTTGCGAGCCACCGATATCGAGCCCGGCGACCACCACCGGCTGCTCGCTGGTCCGAGAGTAGTAGTAGCCCAGCTCACCATCCGACAGCAACGTAAGCATCTCGGCCAGCGGCCACTGGCCGCCGGAGCCCGCGATGCGCAGGTCCAGCACCAACCCATCGAGTGGAGGATCCTGTTCGGCGCCGCTTTGCAGCAGGCCGGCCAGCGACTCGGCCACCGAGGCGTCGGCAGTCACCGGCACCAAGGCGTACGCAACGCTGGGGGTGAGCAAGGCGCCGCGCAGGCCGTCGACGATGGTGACCTGGCCGCGACGTACACGGACCGCCCGCGGTTCCTGTGCCGGGGAGACGACCTCCAACACCACCTCGGTTCCCGCCGGGCCGCGCACCCGATCGATGACCGCCTGGCCCTCGTCGGCAGTCACCGGAATGCCATCCACCGCGTAAATCGCATCGTGAGGCTGCAGGCCGGCCTGCTCGGCCGGCGAGTTCTGAATCACTGACAGCAGGATGATGCGCGAGTTTGGCTCGCCACGCACGGCAACGAAGGCGCCGATGCCTTCGTAGACCGCGCTGGCCTCCAACTCCGCCTGAATGCGCTCGGCGCGTGAGGTGTATCCGGCGGTTCCTTCTGGCAGCTGCGATACCAGCTCGCTGAGCGCCTGGCTGAACTGCTGGTCGTCCAAGCCGGCTTCAATCTCGTGACGCACCGCTGCCGACTCCGCCGACCAATCAACGCCGCCGAGGTCTGCGAACAGATAGTCCGAGCGGATCAACTCAGTCAGCTCCTCCAGCACAGCCAGCTGTTGGCCGGTGACCGCAGCGGTCGGAGCGATGGTTGGGGTCGCAGGCTCAGCGCCACCGCACCCGGCAAGCACGGCGGCGCCGCCCGAGAGCAATAGCGCGAGTAGGAACTCATATCTGCGCATCTCAAATACAATGCCTGGCACTTCGCGATGAAGGGCCTGGGGTTGGATTTAATACGGCGTGGAAGGGTGTTACGTTCATTTTATGGTTTGGGCAACCGCTGGCTCAATGGGCCGACAGCGTCACTCGCGCCTGGAAGGCAGGCCGCTACCAAGGTCATGCACAGTGCCCGCGGCGAGCCAAAGGTCACTCGAGAAATACCTGCGCACCGTGCCGGTCCACCGGTAGCACCAGCCGACGGGCCGCTACCCCGACCTGCTGGAAGGCGGCGACCATCGCGTCGCCGATTAGGGCCAGATCGCGCTCAGCCAGGGCGACCAAGCCCGGGCCAGCCCCAGCTAATGCCACCGCCGCCGCCCCTGCCTTCCGGGCGGCCAGGACGACTGCCTTGAAGCCTGGAATGTGCGGACTGCGGTAGGGCTGGTGCAGGCGGTCGTCCATCGCCTCCGCCAGCAGCGAGAAATCGCCGGCGCGCAGCGCCTCCACCATTAGTGCCGACAGGCCGATGTTGAAGGCTGCGTCGCCCAACGGAACGGTCTCGGGCAGGGCTTCCCGCATACGTCGGGTGGGCAGCTCGAGTTCGGGCAACACCGCCACCAGCTGGTCGATGGCCGGTTCCACGCGGCGGTAGAGCGGCGGATCCCGGCCCGGCCCGACGATCACCAGGCCGCCGAGCAGCGCCGCGGTGACGTTGTCCGGGTGGCCCTCGAGCTGGGTGGCGAGCGCCAGCAGCTGGGCGTGTGACAGCTCGGTCTCCAGCAGCGCGTCGGCGGCCAGCAATCCAGAGATGATCGCCGCGGCGGACGAGCCCAGTCCGCTGGCCAGTGGAATACGGTTATGGCAGAGCAGCTCGAGGTCCGGGAGGCGCTTGCCATGCGCGTTGGCAAGCAATTGTGCAGCCTCGACAATCAGATTGTGGCTGTCGGTCGGGAGCTGTCCCTGGCCTTCGCCTTCCAGACGGAGCCGCAAGCCGCTGTCGCTCGGTGCGGCGCTGAGTTCATTGTGCAGCTGCACGGCCAGCGCCAGGCAGTCGAATCCGGGCCCCAGGTTGGCGATGGTTGCAGGCGCCCGGATCCGCACGTGTGTCATGGTTTGCGCCCTATCCGGCCCTCGGTTTGCCGATTTCCCGCAGCGCCATTCGAGTTACTGCGGTTCCAGCAGCGATTCGACGGCGTCCAGCGTCGCCGGAACAGCATGCACAGCTGCGGCTGTAGGAACGGTCTCCGGGTCCTTCAATCCGTGCCCGGTGCATACGCATACAACCGTTTGGCCGTCGAGCTGCAACCCATGCTGCACCGCCTGCCGCAACCCTGCCAGGCCGGCGGCTGAAGCCGGCTCTACCCAGATTCCCTCGCGCGCCAGATCGCGCTGACTTTCCAGGATTGCCGCATCCCGCACTGCGACCAGCTGGCCGCCGGACTGTTCCACTGCTTCCAACGCCTGCTCGCCGCGCGCCGGTCGGCCGATACGGATGGCGGAGGCCACGGTCCGCGGATCGTCAACTGCGCGTCCCTCCACCAAAGGGGCGGCGCCGGCTGCCTGCACTCCCAGCAGCCGGGGTAGCGAGTCGTTCAGGTACTGGCGGAAGCCCATCCAATAGGAAGTGATGTTGCCGGCGTTGCCGACCGGCAGCGCCAGCCATCCCGGTGCGGCATCCAGCGCATCACAGATCTCGAACGCGGCGGTCTTCTGTCCCTCCAACCTGAAGGGATTCAACGAGTTGACCAGCCTCACCGGGCGGCGCTCGGACAGCTGCCGCGCCAGCTCCAGTGCCTGGTCGAACGAGCCTTCCAGCTGTACGACGTGCGCGCCGTGGGCTTGCGCGCCGGCCAGTTTGCCAGCTGCGACCGCGCCGGAGGGGAGCAGCACCAAACACTGCAGGCCGGCGCGCGCGGCGTAGGCAGCGGCGCTGGCAGCGGTGTTGCCGGTGCTGGCGCAGATCACGCTGCGAGCTCCCCGGCTGACCGCCTCACTGATGGCGACCGTCATGCCGCGGTCCTTGAAGGAAGCGGTGGGGTTCAGTCCTTCGAATTTGATCAGCAGCCGCGCCGCACCGATCTCGTCCGCCAACGCCGGCAGCGGGATCAGCGGCGTATTGCCCTCCAGCAGCGTGACCGCTTGCGTCTCGCCTGGCAGCTCGATCCACTTTCGATAGCGCTCGATCACCCCGTGCCAGCCCGACATGGCGGCATTCTAGCACCGACGATAGTGGGCGCCCGATCTGCAATACCGAGCAAAACGGTGCATGGGCGAGCAAGCGGCCGACGGTGGGCATGCCCCCTGCGCTGAACCAGACCGCGCAAATCGCCGAGTTCGGCCTTGACAAAGCCCGCTCACTAGATTATTATCTAGCTAGATAATGATCTAGTAGATAGTTGTCTATTCGATATTTACCGACTAGATCAATATTGAACGGAGGTCCGAGATGATACACGATCTACATTCCCTGGCTCGGGCTCGTGAGCGCCAGATCCAGCTTTCGGTCAATGGCCATCGTCGGGTTGCCCGGCGCAGCCGCCGCCGCAACCGAGCCGCCGCCCTGGTCCGTCGAGCGGCGTGCCGCCTGGGTTCCTGGATGGTGTCGGTTGGCAGACGGTTGGAGTGCTACGAACTTCCGCTGCTGAGCGAGTCGGATTACGCACGGGGATAGCATGAGCAGGCCCGGGATAGGCTTCCGGGCCTGTTTGCTAATGAATCGCGCTTCGGTGCGCGAGCAGTGGCTGGGTTGACCAGCAACAACGCATCGGCTATCGGCCAGAGGAAGGCACAATAGATGGATCGGCAGCCCCCATTGGACTTGGAACAGGTACGAGCTTTCGTCATCGCCGGCCACGGCGATCTGGCCAAGACCAAAGAACTGCTGCAAGGCAACCCGGGGTTGCTCAACGCCGCTTGGGATTGGGGCGGCGGCGATTGGGAGACCGCACTAGGCGGGGCGGCACACACCGGCAGCCGGGCAGTGGCCAGGTACCTGCTGGAGCAGGGGGCCCGGATGGACGTCTTTGCCGCTGCCATGCTGGGTGAGGTCGAAATTGTGAGCGCCCTCTTGGCCGCCCAGCCGCAGCTGGCCAGCGCCGCCGGGCCGCATGGCATCCCGCTGCTGGCCCATGCTCAAGTCGGCGGGGAGCCGGCCCGTGCGGTGGTTGAGCTGCTGGAAGGGATGATGGTGGCCAAGTGAGGCCGATAGTGCGGATTTCCGGTACTTCGCTCGACGCGCTAGTGGACGGCAGCGCGAGAGAACAACCGGCTTGGAAGGCGAGCCCCCCGGGGAGCTCACGATGACCCAACCTGCGGCCACAGTAGGCGCCCCCTCGCGAGGCCCGGAGGGCATGACCGCTTTTACCGTCATCTGGCTGGGACAGCTGGTCTCGATGCTGGGGACCGGGATGACCCGTTTTGCCATCACTATTTTCGCCTGGCAATTGACCGGCGAGGCCACCACGCTGGCGATGGTCGGCTTCTTTGCCTTCGGCCCCACGGTATTGCTCAGCCCGTTCGCCGGAGCGATCGTCGACCGGGCCAACCGCAAGCTGGTGATGATGCTCAGCGACCTGGCGGCCGGCATGATGTCGGTCATCATATTGTTCTTATTCTTGACCGATCAACTGCAGATCTGGCACCTGTACGTCACCGGTGCCTTCGCCGGCGCCTTCGAGGCCTTTCAGTTTCCGGCCTACTCGGCAGCCATCACGTTGATGCTTCCCAAGGAACAATATGCTCGCGCCAGCGGCATGCTATCGCTGGTGCAAAGCGCTTCCGGGATTGCCGCGCCGTTCCTGGCCGGTGCGTTGATCGGAATCATCGGCATCGGTGGGATCCTGACCATCGACATCGCGACCTTCGCGGTGGCGGTGCTGGCGCTGTTCATCGTGTTCGTCCCGCAGCCGGCGGAAACTGAAGCCGGTCGCGCCGGGCGCGGCAGCATCTGGAAGGAAGCCGGCTATGGCTTCCGTTACATCCTCGATCGGCCCAGCCTGCTTGGCTTGCAGCTGGTCTTTTTCGCCATCAATTTCGTGGCCTCCTTCGGTATCATCCTGATGGCACCGATGGTGCTTGGCCGCACCGGGGACAATGGGCTGGCGCTTGGCACCGTGCAGGCCTTTTTGGGGGTCGGCGGCGTTGCAGGAGGCGCCTTGCTCAGCCTGTGGGGCGGTCCGAGACGGCGGGTGCACGGAGTCCTGCTGGGCATGGCTGGCTCCAGCCTGGTGGGCCTAGGGCTGTTGGGGCTGGGCCGCGGGGTGGCGCTGTGGTCGGCCGGGGCGTTCTTTGCCATGTTCTTCATACCCATCATTAACGGCTCCAACCAGGCGATCTGGCAGGCCAAAGTTGCGCCCGACGTGCAGGGCCGAGTGTTCGCGGTGCGGCGACTGATCGCTCAGATCACCGCGCCGCTGGCGTTCGTTTTGGCCGGGCCGCTGGCCGATCAGGTCTTCGAACCCGCTATGGCGGCCGGCGGAACTCTGCAGCCGCTGCTGGGCGGCCTGCTGGGAAGCGGCACCGGGACCGGTATTGCGGCCATCTTTTTGCTGACCGCCGTACTGGGTGCGGCCAGTGGCTTGGCAGGATATCTGTTCCCCGCAATCCGCAACGCGGAAGACCTGTTGCCCGATCACGATCGCGAGCTGGTAGCGGCCGCCGCTCCGGCGACGGCCGAGGCATGAGCAATCTTACGGATTTGATTAGAAGGAGCGAGTAGAAGATGACTGAGAACGGGAATCAAGTACATGACCCCAGGTTGTTCTGGGATATCGGTACGGCCTACGATATGTTCGTTAGCCTGTCCGTGCTGCACGAACCATCGGCTTTTGGTCTGCGCGCCGCCTGGGCGGCTGGCATGCGCTCGCGCTTGCCATCTGAGGAGCGCGAAACGCTGGAGCAGTTTCAACAGATGAAGTTCTGCAAGATGCCGTTCCACTGGATCAACGGCCTGCCGGAACCGAAAGACGGCCGCACGGCGATCAACGTGCTGACCCAGCTACCGCCCGAACAGCGCTTGCATGAGTTGTTCTTCGAGCCGGAGACCCCCGAGTCGATCCAACCGATCCTGGACGAGGTCGCCGGAGCCGGGGCCTGGGATGACTCGCACCTGGAACAGGTCCTTGAGATTTTGTCCGAGAAGTCCAAGGAACACCGGCCTTCCCGCGAGGCGGTGGAGACTCTGCTGGATTGGTGGTCAGACCTGGAGGCCTCCGGAGATCGGCTGCTGACTGCACTGCGCACCTATCAGGAGGTGTTCTTCGCAGAGGAAGAGAACCGCATTCGCCCTGCATTGAAAGAGGCTCAGGCGCGAGCGCAGGACCTGGCGCAGCGGCTTCCGGTCATGGATCTACTGGAGGAGCTGTCGCAAGGCGTTCGGCTGGAGGAAGGCATCGAGGCGCCGGAATTGGTGCTGGCTCCTTCGTACTGGGGTACGCCGCTGTTGATCTTTGGACAAATCACTGAAAAGCGCGAGATCATCCTGTTCGGCGCGCGTCCCCAGACCGCCTCGCTGGTTCCGGGAGAAGTGGTTCCCGACGCGCTGGTGCAGGCCTTGAAAGCGCTCTCCGATTCCACCCGGCTGCGGATCCTGCGCTACCTGGCGGAGGAGCCGCTCACCCCCTCGCAGCTGTCGCGGCGCCTGCGGCTGCGCTCGTCCACCGTAATCCACCACCTGGATATTCTGCGCCTGGCGACGCTGGTGCAGTTCCGGATCGGTGGACACAAGCAGGACCGACGCTATGCCTTGCGGCATGACGCCATCGCCTCGGTGTTCGCCGCCTTGGACGGATTTTTGGATCAGGCGGAGGGGATCGAAGTCGAGCAGTTGGAAGTCGAAGTCATTGGAGACTGACCCCCCAGCTCTCCATCCAATGCAAAACACTGCGGCCCAGCCGGGCCGCAGTGTTTGATTCTGGGTGAGCCGGCTCCGCTGTCAACAGCCAGGTTGCAAGCAGCGCAGCCGAGTCGCCGATCCGTGCAAGCTGACTAGGCCCTCTGTGGCTGCGGCTGCAGGGCCTCGAACTGGTCGTCCAGCGTGCGTCGGAATTGTTGGGTGTACAACCGGTAATAGTGCCCGCCCTCCCGCAGCAGCTCACGGTGGGTGCCGGATTCGGTGATCCGGCCACCTTCGATGACCAGGATCCGGTCGGCGCGCTTAATGGTCGACAGTCGGTGGGCGATGATGAAGCTGGTGCGCCCCTCCATCATGG
Source organism: uncultured Anaerolineaceae bacterium (assembly GCA_964549025.1). Classification (GTDB taxonomy): domain Bacteria; phylum Chloroflexota; class Anaerolineae; order Anaerolineales; family E44-bin32; genus JADFRG01. The sequence goes on from CAZJUE010000001.1 coordinate 23,691, forward strand.
CTTCAATGCCGCGCTGGATCAACACCTCGGTCATGGTATCCACCGAGCTGGTGGCCTCGTCCATGATGAAGATCTCCGGATCGGCCAGCACTGCCCGTGCCAAGCTGATCAGTTGTTTCTGGCCGACCGACAGCAGCACTCCGCCTTCGCCGACCTCGGTTCCGTAGCCCTCATCCATCTGTTCGACGAAATCGTGGGCACCGGCGATGCGCGCCGCCTGCTCGACCTCAGCCTGACTGGCAGCTAGCCGACCGTAACGGATGTTGTCCAGGATGGTCCCGGAGAACAAGTGCGGTGTCTGCAGCACAATGCCCAGGCGGGAATGGATGGCGTGCAGCGACAGATCCAGGTAGTCGTGTCCGCCAATCCGGATGGTCCCGCCGGTGGGCTCGTAGAAGCGCGCCAGCAGGTTCACGATGGTGCTTTTGCCGCCGCCGGTCGGGCCGACCAGCGCCAGCGTCTCGCCTGTCCGAACCTTCAAGTAGAAGTCGCGCAGCACCGGCTTCTCAGGTTCGTACCAGAAATCGACTCCCTCGAAGACGATATCGCCCTGGATGGTTCCCGGGTCGTAGGCTCCCTCGCGGTCGTCGACTTCCGGCACCGAATCCATCAACGAGAAGATGCGTTCAGCGGAGGCCAGTGCATGCTGCAGCTCGGCGTACACTCGCGCCATCTCCTGGATCGGCCACAGCATCATCACGATGTAGGACACGAAGGCCTGTATGCCGCCCAGCGTCATCCCGCCTACCGGTAGCTGCACTCCTCCGTACCAGACTACGCTGCCGATCGCCAGCGCGCTGACCAACTGAACTACCGGCAGGAACAGTGCCGACAGCCATGCTGCGCGGAAGCTGGCCCGGTACATCTCACCGGTCAGCTCGCCGAATTCAGCCAGGTTGCGCTGCTCGCGGCTCATCGCTTTGGTGACCCGCACGCCGCTGATGCTTTCGTTGAAGGTACCGGTGATCTTGGAATTTACCTTGCGCACCCTGCGAAACTCGCTCAAGATGCGTTTGCGGAACTCCAGCGCGACCACCACGATCACTGGCACGATCAGCAGCACGATCAAGGCCAGCCGCCAGTTGATCAGCAGCATGAACACCATCGAGCTGAGGATGCTGAGCAACCCCCAGGAGGTGTCCAGCAGGCCCCAGGTCACCAGCTCGGCTACCCGATCGGTGTCGGAGGTTACCCGCGACATGATCCAGCCCACCGGCGTACGATCGTAGTACGACAGCGACAGATCCTGCAGTCGATCGAACAGCTGGCGGCGCATGTCGTAGCGCACCCGCTCACCCAGCACGCCCGCCAGGTAAATGAAGCCGAACACAAAGAAGGCCTGGCCGAAGATCAGCGCTGCGTAGCGCGCCACCCAGCGCAACAGCTCGGCTCGATCGTTGGCCAGAATGCCTTGGTCGATGATCTCCTTGCTGATATAGGTGAACAGCGAATCCAGCAGCGCCACCATGGCGATCATGATCAAGAAGCCGATCAGCCAACGCCGGTGCGGCCGGGCTTGTGCAAAGATCCTCCGCAGCGTCTTGCCGCTGAAGCTGGTAGTGAATTCCTCTTCTTCGAAGCCGTAGCTAGACACCGGCCAATTCCTTTTCGAGTTCGACCTCGATGCGGGTCTGCGCCTGGTAAATGCTCCGGTATAGGCCCGGCTGCTCCAATAGCTGATCGTGGGTGCCGCGCTGCACGATGCGGCCGTCTTGCAGCACCAGGATCAGATCGGCGCTCATCAGGCTCTGCACCCGGTGGGCAATCACGAAACTGGTGCGGCCGACCATCAGCCGTTCCAGCTCCTGGCGAATCAGAGCCTCGGTTTCGGTGTCGACCGAGGAGGTGGAGTCGTCCATGATCAGGATGCGCGGATCCATCAACAAAGTGCGAGCGATCGCCACCCGCTGCTTCTGACCGCCGGAGAGCGTCACCCCACGTTCACCGACCAGGGTGTCGTAGCCCTCCGGGAAGGTCTGGATCACTTCGTGGATGGCGGCCGCCTCTGCCGCAGCTTCGATCTCGAACTGCTCCACCTGCCGTCCTACTCCGTAGGCGATGTTTTCGCCGATGGTGCGAGAAAACAGAAACGGTTCCTGTTCCACGATCCCGATGTGCCGTCTCAGGTAGCTGCGAGCGTAGCTGTTGAGCTCCAAGCCATCTAGTCGCAGACTACCGCCGTTGTACTCATAGAAGCGCGGCAGCAAATTCACCAGGCTGGACTTGCCCGAACCGGTCGGTCCCAGCAGCGCCACCACCTGTCCGGGCTCGACCCTGAAGCTGATGTCGTGCAGCACCGGAGCACCGGACTGGTACTGGAAATTCACGCCATCGAACACCAATTCGCCGCGCGGCGGCGCAGTCGGTGCGTGCCGACCGGACTCCAGCGGCTCCCTCTCCTCCCGCAGCACATCCGCTACCCGCTTGTACGAAACCAGGCCGCTGGACATCTGCACTACCAACCGTCCCAGGTTGCGGATCGGCCAGATGATCCAGATGATGATGCCGGCGTAGGCCAGGTAGGTACCGATCGTCATACGACCGTCCATCACCATCAGTGCGCCGAGGGTGTAGCCGTAGAGCATCTGCAACCCCGACAGGACGTCGGAAACCGGCCAGTAGAACGAGTGCATCATCATCCACCGGCGGCCGCGCAGGAATTTCTCCCAGTTGTCGCCGTCGAACTTATCGCGCTCAAAAGCTTGCCGGGCGAATGCCTTGACCACCCGCACCCCGGCAAGGTTTTCTTGCAGGGTGGTGGAGAGCACCGCTTCCTGGTCCTGATAGGCCTCGTAGGCCTGTGATACCCGCCGGAAAAAGAACAGCGACATCCCCACGGTTACCGGCACCACCAGCACCGAGCGTATGGCGAGTTCCGAATCGAGCCGAAGCAGTACCACGAAATTCACCAGGAACAACAGGGTGATCCGGCCGGCGCTGACTGCTTGGTCGGAGAAGAAGCGGCGGATGGCGTCGATGTCGGAGGTCGAGCGCTGTACCAGCTCACCGGTCCGGGCCTGATCGTGGTAGCGGAACGGAAGCCGCTGCAGGTGGTCGAACATATACTCGCGCAGCCGCTTGGCAATGCCCTCGGCGGTGCGGGCCGCCAGCCGGCCGCTCAGGTAGGTGAAGCCGCCCTGGGTAATAGCGATGGCGATGAACCCCAGCGCCACCCAGGGGAGCACTTGCAGCAGGTCCTCGCGCACCAATACCTCGTCGACGAATTGCCGGAGCAGCAGGTAGGTCGCCACCCGCGCTACTGCCGCCAGACCCAAACTGAGCGCCGCCAGGGTGAAGATCAACCGGTAGCCGCGCAGCAGCCGCAGCAGGCCGACAAGCCGCCGCTCGCTTAGCGTGTCACGTAGATCGGATGTGGCAGTGCTCATACTTGCTCCAACGCGAACGAACGAAATCCCTCACGGGAGGTCGTTTCGGGTGGGAGGTCCACCGCGCATGCCCTCGCGGTGGATTCAGTTGAATCCGTATTTGTGGTGGGGGCTCGTTAGAAGGACGGAGTCCCCGCGAGAGGAAGGGCGCGCGTGGGGTCGGTCAGTACCGGATCATGACGTCCCATTCTAGCACAGCATGTCAAGCCTGTTTTTCCAGCACAAGCGCTACTGCTCCCAGCAATCCGACGTCGGCGCCCAACCCAGCAGGGAGGATTTCGACCGACTGAAAGACCGGGGACATCACCCGCTTCGCCACGGTCTCGCGAATCGGCTGGAACAGCCAGTCGCCGGCTTGACTGACCCCGCCGCCGATCAGGATCCGCGCCGGCTCCAGGATGTGGATCAGGTTCACCAGGCCGAGCCCGATGTAGGTACCGGCTTGGGCCAGCAGTTCGATCGCCAGCTGATCGCCGCCGTCGGCGGCTTCGGTCACATCGCGGGCCCTGAGCTCGCCACCGAGCTCCGCCAGGCTGCTCTCTGCTCCTTGCTCGATCCGCTGCTGGGCTTGGCGCGCGATGGCCGGCCCGGAGGCCAGCGCCTCCAGGTGCCCCGGTTGTCCGCAGCCGCAGATGGGTCCATCGATCACCAGCGTCTGGTGCCCGATCTCCGCCGCGTAGCCGTGGGCGCCGACCAGCAGCCGGCCGCCGCTGATGATGCCGCCGCCGATGCCGGTGCTCACGGTGACATAGATCAGATCGTCCACGCCCTGTCCGGCGCCAAAACGACGCTCGCCGAGAGCGGCCAAGTTGGCGTCGTTGCCGGCGTAAGCGGGCAGCCCGAAGCGGCCGCTGATGCGCTCGGTCAGCGAGAACGGCTCCCAGCCGGGCAGGTTGGGCGGATCGTGCAACCGTCCTTCGGCGTCAATCGGCCCCGGGGCCCCGATGCCGATGCCGATGATCTGCTCTTTCGGGACGTTGTCGATCACCGTCTCGATGCACTCCAGCACCCGTCCAAAGGCCGCCTCGGAGCCCTCTTCCGGCCGGGTCAGCTGATCGGTGCGTGCGGCCTGCTCGCCTTCCAAGTCGGTGCGGATTGCCCGGATTTGGGTGCCGCCCAGATCGACTCCGATCACCCACTGCTCCATTCGATCACCTCGCCTGCGCTGCTCAGACAAAGCGCAATCTTAGCACCGCGCGCCAGTCTGGACCGCCCCCGCCGCGCAACATTTCGCTAATCTACGCCGATAGAATATGCCCTGCGAGTCGGTAAGCTGCAGTGGCTACGCCGCATCCTATCTTGAGAAGCGGCCAGGGCTGTGGCAGACTGGTTACCGCAACGGAGACGAACTGCATGGTGAGTTGTGCGCTGATGAAGCGTTTTGGAGACTAGATGGGCCCAGCTGACATAACCATCGGCCTGGCGGCATTGGCCGGATTGGCTTCTTTCCTTTCTCCGTGCGTGCTGGCCTTGGTGCCGGCCTACGTGGGCTACCTCGGTGGCCGGTCGGTGACTCCTGAGGGAGTGACGGTTGAGAATCGCTGGACCACCTTCAGCCACGGGCTGGCGTTCGTATCGGGCTTCAGCGTGGTTTTCATTGGGCTGGGGCTGAGCGCCTCGGCGCTGGGCAGCTTGATTTTCGAGTACCGCTCGCTGGTGGCACGGATCGGCGGCGTGGTGGTGGTGTTGTTTGGGCTGCACACCATCGGGGTGATCAACATTCCGCTGTTGGACTATGACACCCGTCGCCAGTACGCGCCCAACCCTGGGCTGGGCTACCTGTCCTCGGCCTTGATGGGCGTGTTCTTTTCGGCCGGATGGGCGCCCTGTGTCGGGCCGGTGCTGGGGGCGATCCTTACCTTGGCGCTGAACAGCGCCAACCTGCAGCTGGGGGCCGTGCTGCTCACCGCATACTCTATTGGCCTGGCGGTGCCCTTCCTGTTGGCCGCTCTCGGGATCGGACGCATCGCTGAATTGATGCGCCGCTACAGCAAGACCATCCGCTACCTGTCGATTGCCACCGGAGTGGTGTTGGTGATCGTCGGGGTGTTGCTGGCCAGCGGCCGCCTGGAGCAGTTCTTCGCCCGCTTCTCCTCTACCTTCTTCATCGACTTCGGTCTGTAGCTTCAACTGCCGTAGACAAGCAAGCAGACTGTGCGGCTTTGGCCGAGCCGTAGCGCTGCTACCGTCAGATCAGGCTGCACCGGGCCGGTGCCAGCTGCGCAGCGGCGCGTGGTGGCTCTCGGCCTGCGGGTCAGCCAAAACTGCGCCGTAGCGCGGCCTGTGCGGCGTGGTAGCCGTTCATACCGTGCACCCCGCCGCCGGGCGGAGTAGCCGAGGAACACAGGTACAGATTGCGAGCTGGCGTAGTGTACGGATTCAGCCGCGGCGCCGGACGGGTGAACAGCTGTCGCAAGTCCTGAACGCCGGCATTGATGTCACCCCCCACGTAGTTGGCGTTGTAGTTCTCCATTTGTGCCGCGGTGTAACTGTGGCGGGCCAGGATCCGGTCGCGAAAGCCGGGTGCGAAGCGCTCGATCTGGGCTTCCATGCGCTCGGCCATGTCCGTTGTGGAGCCGTTGGGCACGTGGCAATAGCCCCAGGCAGTGTGTTTGCCCTCTGGCGCCCGGCTGGGGTCGATCACGGTCTGCTGAGCAAAAATGATGAACGGTTGCTCCGGGTGCTTTCCTTCCCATACAGCCCGCTCGCCAGCCGCGATCTCATCCAGCGTGCCGCCGATATGGAGAGACGCAGTTCGGGCGCACTCCTCAGCTGACCACGGAATCGGCCCGTCCAGGGCCCAGTCCACTTTGCAGACGCCCGGCCCGTAACGGTAGCCCTGCAGTTGCCGTCGGTATCTGGCCGGCAGCCGGTCGCCGGCAATTGCCAGCAGTTGCTTAGGCGCGGTATCGAACAGCACCGCCCGGGATTCCGGCAATTGATCAAGTGCCTCGATCCGGGTGCCGGTGACGATCTCACCCCCCAGGCCTCTCAGGTGTTCCCCCAGCGCCTCGGTGATGCGCTGCGATCCTCCAGCGGCGACCGGCCAGCCGACTGCGTGGCCCAGGATTCCCACTCCGAAGGCGAAGGCCGAGCTGGCCCAGCGCTCCAGCGGCATAATCGAGTGGGCGCCCAGTCCGCCCCACAGCGCCCGTCCCTCGGTTGTCTGCAGCCGGGCGTTGGCCAGACCCACCACCGAGCGCAGCGCCAGCAGCCCGAAGTAGGCCAGCAAGAACGGCCGCCGTGGCGGGAGTGGCAGCGGGCCTTGGATCTCGCGGAAAAGGTCCTGCCAATTGGCCACCAACCGTCCCATCAACTTTCGATAGGCTGCTCGATCGGCGCCCAGTTGCGAGGCCGTGCGCTCCAGATCCGGCCACATCAGCACTGCTTTCCCTCCGTCCAACGGGTGGGCAAAGGAGGCCTCTGGATACACCCAGCGCAAGCCGTAACCGGCCAGCGGAAGCGAATTGAAAAAGGTCGAACTGGCGCCCAGCGGGTGGATGGCAGAGCAGACGTCGTGCTGGAAGCCGGGCAGGGTGAGCTCGGTGGTGCGGGTGCCGCCGCCGATGCTGTCGGCGGCCTCGTAGACGATTACCGATCGGCCGGCTTGCGCTAGCGTAATGGCCGCGGCCAGACCGTTCGGGCCGGACCCGATCACTGCGGCGTCATATTGGTTGCGTGGCATCGATGAGGCGGCGATCGCGGTAGGGATGCCTAGCTAATTCGCCCGGCCGAACAATCTCCCCACCAGGCGGACCGGCAGGTTGAGCGTGCTACGCAGGACCGCGTTGTACCAGATGTTCTTGGCCTCCGACCACTGCACCCGTGGATCCACCAGGATCTTGTGGCTCTGTACCTGGCCGGCGATTCCGAATTGATCAGCCAATTGGGTCAGTACGTGCGTCCACAGTCGCTCCTGCTGAGCGGAGCCCCCCAGCACCCGATAGTGGAACTCGCCAATCGGATCGCTGGCCCGCTCCAGAGATTGGATCTGGGCCACGGTGGCGGATTCATCGACGTAGGCGCTGAAGGTGTTCCAGCCCGATACCGGGTGACCCTCCGGGCACATCAGCGTGAAGGACTCGTCGTCGCTGTAGAGCACCATGACACCGGTTTCAACCGGGCTTGGAACCAGCGGAAGTGTGGCGTTGATCAACACGATTTCACCGGGCTCGACCCCAGCCACCGAAGTATAGAAGCGGCTGTCATCCGGCATTAGTTCCGGCAAATTCTGCTTCCACTGCGCAACCACTTCTTGCGGGGTGACCTCGGCGCCCGACAGCCGAACCCGGTAGGTTCGTTGCCAAAGCTGCCCGAAGCCCTGCAGTGGGCCGACGACCTGACGCCCCTCAACGTTGAAATTAACTGCGCCGGCTGGAACGTCTGTTACGTGCAGCTTGGAAACCGGCTCGGCCCAGTGGGCTTTATCTCGTGCCACGACATTGTCCAATTCGGCGCTCATCAGTCGGTAATGCCTCCATGCTCGGCGGGTCGGCTGGGAAGAGCGCTACCCACTAGCCCGCGCATATGCAGGCTATCCCTCGCCCCGGCGAAATACTCGTTTGAGCAGCCGAACCGGGGTGTACAGCGTACTTCGAACCGCGGAGTTGTACCAGATGTTCTTCGCCTGCGACCACTGGAGCCGGCTGTCGACCAGCGTCTTGCGGGTCTCGACCTGCCCGGAGACGCCATAGTGTGTCGCCAGCTGAGTCAACACGTGGTTCCAAATCCGCTCCTGCTGCTTTGATCCTCCCATGAAACGGAAGCCAAATTCAAAGATCGGGTCGTTTGCCCGAGCCAGGCTCTGGATCTGAGCCACCGTCGTACCGTCTTCGTCGGCGGCGCTGAAAGTGTTCCAGCCTGCTTCAGGATGGCCTTCCGGACACATCAGCGTGAAAGACTCGTCGTCGCTGTAGAGCACCATCACGCCGGTGGCGATCTCGCCGGGAATGCCGGGCAAAGTGGCATTGATCAGCACCAATTCCCCCGGAGCGACTCCCGCTACCGAGGGATAGAAACGCGAATTCCCCGGCATCAGCGTGGGTAATCGTTGCTTCAGGAATTTCACGACTTCGCTCGGACTGACGTCCGATCCGCTAAGCCGCACCCGGTAGGTCTTTTGCCACATCTGGCCGAAGCCTTGCAGCGGGCCGACCACTTGCCGGCCGTCGACGTTCAGGCTGACTGCCCCACTGGGCACATCACCGACCCTCAATTTGGAGACCGGTCCGGCCCAATAGGGTGCATCCCGGGATTCGACAGGATTGCTATCTGCGCTCACTTTGTCCTCCAAGTCTTTGGTCCTTCCTTCAGCTCCAGCGATTGCTTTTGGGGTCAGATTGCAGCCAGAGCATCCGCTTCGCTGTCGTAGATCTGTATGGCTTCGTTCAGGCGAGTGAGTTCGAAGATCTGCTTGTAGTGGTCGGTCAGGCCGTAGGCCAGCAGCTGCTGTTCCTGCCGGTTGGCCCGGATCAGCAAGGTGACCAGCAAACCAATGCCGCCACTGTTCATGTACTCCAACTCCTCGAAGTTCAACACGATCGCGCCAGCCCCGTCACCACTGGCTTTAGTGTAGGCGTCCATCAAGGCGTTCTCGGCGAACGATGTGATTTCGCCCTGGATGTCCACCACGCTGGCCGTTTCGGCGATCGGTCGCACCCGCATGGTTACCTTTGATTCGGTCATACTCGGATCTCCTCCGTGATGGTTTTTCCTCGGCCGCGCAGGCTGCGCGGCTCCGACTAGTCAGCCCCGCTCTGTGCGGCTATCCGTGCTTGAGCGCCGCGGTTTCGTCGCTCACGATCTCCATGAAATCCGACAGCCGGGTGATTTCGAAGATCTCAGCGTAGTGTTCGGTCAGGCCGTAGGCCACCACCTTGCGCTGGTCCTTGCGCGCCTTTCCTAGGATGCTGACGATCAGCGCGATCCCGGTGCTGTTGATATAGTCGACGTCGGAGAAGTTCAACACCAAGGTCTCCTGATTCAAGGCACCGGCCTGCTCGTAGGCGGCGCTCAACACCGCTTCCGCGAAGCCGTTGATATCGCCTGCCAGATCAACCACCGCAGTGCCGTTGGCCTGGCGTACGTCCGCTTCAGCTTGTCTCTCTGCCATGTCCACCTCCCTGCAAATGGAGGATCAACTCCACCGTATGGTGCCGATCGTCAGTGGTCACTTTCAGATCGTCCACCATGTTCTTGATCAGAAACAGGCCCCAACCACGGGGACTCTGCATGCCCTCCAATTTGGCCTCCAAATCGGGCGTCTCCGGATTTGGAATGTCTTTGCCGCCGCCGCGGTCGGTAATGAACACCGAAAGCCTATCGGGCGAGCTTTCCAGCCGAATGTTCACCGGCCGATCCTCCTGGTACCGGTTTCCGTGCTCCATGGCGTTCATGGTTGCTTCGCCGACCGCGGTCTTGAGTTTCTCCAGCCGCCCGCTGGGCAGGCCGAGCGGTTTCACCGCCTCGCTGATCTGCTCGATAGCCAGGCGTTCGTTCCCAACTTGGCTCGGCAGGCTGAATTCAAGCTGCACCTGTGGGCTCGTATTCGCGGCCGCCTTCCCCAGGTCCGGATTGGCGCCCGCGGCCGCGCATTCCAGCGCCAGCAAAGTGACATCGTCTTCATGTAGCCAACCACGCCCAGTGAACTTCTCCAGCTCGGCAACCAGTGTGTCAATTAGATCCGGCCCACCGGGATGCTCTGCCATCAGCTGTTTGACTCGCGGAAAACCGAACATCTCGCTGCGCTCGTTGTGCGCCTCAGCTAACCCGTCGCTCTGAAACAGTACGGTGTCGCCGGGGGACAGCTCGATCTGGTTTTCCTCGTACTGCATATCCGGCATTAGACCCAGCGGCATTCCCGTAGCTTTGAGCTCGGTCACTCCTTCCCCCGATCGGCGGAAGGCTAGCCCGTGGCCGGCGTTGGCGAAACGCAGGGTGCGCTTGGCCGGGTCGAGCACTGAGTACAGGCAGGTGACGAACATATTGTCCGGGATGTCGGGGACCAGCTGATCGTTGACCCGCGCCAGCACCCTGCCGGGCTCCACCAGCCGCTCGGCGGCCGCCCGCAGCACACTGCGGGTGGTGGCCATCACCATGGCGGCGGGCACTCCCTTGTCGGTCACGTCTGCCACGATCAGCACCAGTTTTCCATCCGGAAGCTTCAAGAAGTCGTAGAAATCGCCCCCGACCTCGCGGGCCGGGCGGTAATAAGCTGCCACTTGCCAGCCGGGAATCTGTGGCAGCTCGCGAGGTAGCAAGGTCTGCTGGATCAGGCGTGCGATCCGCAGCTCCTGTTCCAGCCGCTCGCGGCGGCGGGCCTCGTCTTTCTGCTGACGCACCAGTTGCGCCACTCGCAGCGCCGGGGCGGCCTGGATAGCCAGGCTGCTGAGCAGCGCCCGGTCGTCCACCGAGTACTCCTGTTCGCTCAGACGGGGTCCCAGGTTCAGCACACCGATCAGCTCGCCTTGCGCCACCAATGGAATTGTCAGCCGAACCCCGGCCTGCTTGAGCGAATCCAGCGCCGGTGACTCCAGCTCAAGACGGTCTACCTCCACAACCCCGCGCGCCGACTGAAGGTAGCCGATGAGCGGATCGTTCGGTGCGATCTGGATGCTTCCGTCGTCGACCTGTGGGTCGTCGGTCTCTTCGCCCGATCGGGCCAAAATCCTCCAGAGATTGCTTATCTGGGTGCTCATCTGTCCTCCATTGTGCTTGGCATGAGTCCCGAAAGCGTTACGGCTGAGATGGGAGCAAGCTTCCAGGTAGCGGTATGGCGATCCTCGAACCGCCTGAGGCGGCTGCATTGCGACATGGCGAACCTTGGACCGCGCGGGCCTGGTGGCGCGATTGCATCGTTTGCACCCGGGATCACTCGCTGCGTTCCCATTCCGCTGCGTGGAGCGCCCGCCACTCCGGGCTCAATGGCACAACGCCAAGCTGTCGAACAATCTGTCGGGCCGCCAGCCCGACCACCGCGGTGAAAGTGGGGTAGGCCAGCTCCATCTCAGCCAATTGCTCGACCCACATCCCGGCGGCCATACCGGCCGCCACCAGCTGCACGATTTCCAGCGCTTGTTCGCCAGCGGCGTGCGCACCCAGGATCCGATGGTTGTCCTGCGAAATGATCAACTTGAAGATTCCCTCTGGACGCCCATCGATCACCGCCCGGTCCAGTTCGGAATACGGAACCACGGCGGTTAGATACTCGGCTCCGGCCTCAACTACCGCCTGCTCGGTCAGTCCGACGCTGCCGTATTCAGGATCGGTAAACCCGCCGTGGGGCACGATCTGGTGTTCGAAGCGCAGTTCCGGACCGAGTACCGCGTTTTCGGCCGCAATGCGTGCCTCATAACCGGCGCTTTGCACCAGCATCATCCGTCCCGTGATGTCGCCGGCGGCGAATATGTGTGGGGCGCTGGTCTGCAAGTGTTGGTTGGCCGGCACGTAGCCGCGCTCCACCACCACCCCGGCCGCCTCCAGGTTCAACCCCTCGACGTTGCCGACCCAGCCGACCGCCAGCAGCACCGCCTCGGCGCTCAGTTTTTGCTCTTCTTCCTTGCGGCTGTAGACCAGCTGCAAATCGTCCGTCTGGCCATTGATGCGCTGCACGCCGTCGATGCCGGTAATCACTTGGATGCCCCGCTCGGTGAAGCCGCGCTCAACTTCCTCGGAGATCGCCCGATCTTCTATCGCCAGCAAGCGCGGCGCCAGCTCGAGAATGGTCACCTCAGAGCCAAAAGCAGCGAAGTTGGAAGCCACCTGGCAGCCAGTGGCCGCCCCTCCGACGATGATCAGCGACCGCGGTTGGCGCTTTAGGGTCCAGGTGTCGCTGTGGGTCAGCGACAACTCCGAACCTGGGAAATCGATCCGACGCGGGTGGCCGCCTACACACAGGATGAACTTCTCACCGTGCAGTCGTTCACCGCTGGCGAGCGCAACGGTGTGTGGACCGATGAAACTGGCCGAGCCGACCGCGGTCATGGTGTGCGCACCGGAATCTTCCAGGTGCTGGATCAGCTGCTTCTTTTCGTGAATGCCATACACTACCCGCCGGGTCCGCCGTAGCAGCTGCCCGAAATCGACCTGCGGCGGCGAACCCATCAGGCCGTACTCGACAAACTGCTCCGACTCGCGTTGCAGGCGGGCGGCTTTGGCCAGCACCCGGGTGGGAACGCAGCCGTCATTGGTGCAGGTGCCGCCCATGCGGTCGCGCTCGACCAGCGCCACTGAGGCGCCCAGCTCGCAGGCTCGCAGCGCGGCGGTGACTCCTGCGGGTCCCCCACCAAGCACCACCACATCGAATTCCTTCACGTTGCTCCCTCGTGGCTATTCATTGCCAGTTCGCCTTCTCACCCAGAGCGATAAGTGGGATGGCTGCATGGTTTCCTGAGCGGTCTCCAATAGCGCCGATTGCATGAGCTCCAGATCCACCTCCTCGCGCAGGCGAGCCGAAAGCTCGTCCAGCACTCCTTGTGCGTCATACTTGGCCCGATTGAATCGGCGATCGACCGCGTTTTGCACCCGAAGGCGTAATGGGTTGAACAAGGCAGCCACAACCAGCGTCGAAACCACGACTCCGAACTGGCTCTGGAACGGAAGCAGCTGTTGCGCCAGCGTTACGGAGCCAGCGAAAACCGCGGCCAAGAGACTGACGACGATTGCATACGCCGCGGTGCGAGAAATGATCCGGTCGATGTCGTAAAGCCGGTATTTAAGGATGGCGATCCCGATGGTGGTGGGCAGGCCGACGGACACAAAGATCAATAGGACCGCGTCGAGCTGCCCAGCTGCGGTAAATCCAAATACTGCTCGGGCCACAGTCGTCAGGAGCAAGGGCGCGATACCTGCGGTGGCGACAAAGAGGACCCATTTGATCTGCTGTCGAGCGTCGCCGACCGATTGCCGGTAGCGCCTGAGCAAGCCAACCAGCGACAGCACAACTGCCAGAGCCAACAGCGGCTCCACCGCCGAGCCTACGGCGGTGTTGATACGCTCGACCGCGGGAAGGTGGAGCGGATTGCTTGCACTCAGCAGGCATTCGGTGACAACTCCCTCCGTCCACACGGGCTCAACGCACACGGTTGACGTTCCGAACGCAGGGAGCAAAAGATACAACAGAATCAGGACACCGTTCGCCCAAAGCACAATCCGCCATCGGCGACTGGGAAGCTGGCCGTCGGGGAACAGCAGCACGCCGGGTCCAAGGATCAGCAGAATCGACAGGGCATACAGCCACCCACCCGTCTGAATCAGAACGGCGGCCGCGGAATCGTTTCCCGCATGGGCCTGGAGTGGGGCCATCGTTTCAATCACGTTACCGATCGTCCCTGCTACCCCGAAAGCCAGGAAGATCCATCCCAGTGGATTCCACGGAAGTTTGATCGCAATCAGCCATCCCACCAACGGGAAGACCAAAAACGAAAGCGCGAACCCCACGTCAAATGCAGCTAGCGCCTGGGCGCCTTGCGATCCCAGGATGAAAACGAACGCCAGCCATGTCGTGACAACCGATACCAATAAAAGCGTGGCCAGCGCGCTCGTCCAGCGGCGGCGTGAGCTGCTCATTACCGCTCCTTAAGCCAGAGCGCACCAAGCGAGAGGAGGATCGATCGCTCGAGGATCCCAAGCGGATCGATCATCCACGAGCGTTTGCGCGGGATTGCAGACCGAGGTCGAGAATCCATCCTCCGAACTCAACTCACTGCTCGACGATAAGGGTGCCGCGCATCCCGGCTTCAGTATGACCGGGGATCGCACAGACGAACTCGTACCTGCCGGGCTGCGCCTCGAAGGTAACTGACAACTCGGCTCCGACCGGCACCCGCAGATCGACGCCCAGTTCTTCGATGGTGAAGGTGTGCCAGAACAAATCGTCATTGGCCATGGTCACTGTGATTTCCCCGGCCGGGGCAGCGATCTCGGAATCAGAAAATGCAACGTTCTTAGCCAGCAGCAGAACGTCCCCGGTTGCCGGCTCTGGGCGCGCGGCGCTGTTGCCCCAGATTATCAACCCCAGCAGCAACCCAATCGAAGCGATCAGCCCCATCCGCGGAGCGCTGGTGGACAGTGAGTTTTCGGCCACGAGGAATCCAACAGCGGATACCAGGCCTAGCAACGCGACTGCCGCCAGTACTGCGGAGGTCATCGTCGACGACAGTTCGGAACCGACGCGGATATTGGTTATCGCCGCAGTCAGCATGAAGAACAGGGTGATGGCGGATGCGGCGGCCAGGCCGACGGCCCCCAGCCGCCCTCTGCGTACCCGAGTCATCCAGGTTGCCGCCGCGAATCCGACGGTCACCACCCCGCCCTCCAGGTCACCGAGTCCCAAAGAGACCAGGCCCATGGTGCCGGCGGCCAGGATGCCGGCGATGGTCACCAGTCGCCGCCAGGTCAGTCCCTGACCGACCGGCTCCGGATCGACGTTACGCTGCGTGGGAATGCTCATGGTTGGGTACCTTTCGGTTCAAGCTCTCGAATCCAGAGCGAGAGGTGCGCCGGCTGCAGACCCAGAAAGAAGACCACATCACTGGAGAAGATCAGCGAGGTTGCCCGCAGCAACCCACGCGCGGCCGGCAGGTCTGGTCGCCGGAGGTATGCGAATACCGCCATCGCCAGCATGTAGATCAGGAACAGGTAGCCAGGCCAGTTGGTCAGCAGGCTCGGAAGCAGATTGCGCGCTGCCAGCCGATGGGAGAGCTCGATGAACTCGGATTCGCGATCCAGCAAATAGGCAAGCTCGACCGGCGGCTGCGCCGTGCCTGGCATTGGGCGGGCCAGCAACGATTCAATTGATGGACCGTTCACTGCAACTATTCGATCACGCCGCTGTAGCGGCGATCGCTGGTCTAGGATCTCACCGACGTACAAGCCCTGACCTTCCCGCGGTTCCCTCTGCAGGTCGAGCAGCACCCCATCTCCTGGCAGCAGTACTCTTGCACCGACGTAGATTGCGCTTGGAAGCACCAAGGCGACGCTCAATACGATCAGCCAGCGACTAGCTGAGGGGGCCGCGTTCATTGACCGATAGCTGGATCACCAGCATTGCCCCGCAGCCAGAGCGATACAAGGGTGGGCTGCATAGTCTCCTGCCCTGTATTCAGCAGGGACGACTGCATTTCTGTCAGGTCCACTTCGTCTCGCACCGATTCGCCAAAGGCGCTCAAGGTCTGCGCCGCGTCGTAATCCGCGCGGAAGAATCTCCGATTCACCACCGTTTGTATCCGCTGGCGCAGCGGATTGAAGAGCGCCGCGATCAGGCCAATGAGCAGAGCCGCCAGCTGCGCAACCGTCCCCGGAGAGGACTCCATGCTGGGCACCAGCTGCTCCAACAATGGATCAGCAAACGCGAGCAACGCCAAGGGAAATGCCAGGTAGCGGCCCCAGTCGGGGACGAAGCGGCCGTCTGGAAACAAGAAGATCATCAGAATGATCAGCCCAGAGCCAATTGCGCTCAGCGTGTTGTAGAGCGGCGCCAGCGCCGGGGTCTGCTCCGACAAGATGGAGACGTTGTCCGAGATCCCGTTGATTCCAACCGCAATTAAGGCCATTGAAGCCAGCAATCCGATCCAGTCATCCGACCGGCGCAGATAGATCACTACCCCCAGGCCTGCCCAGGTGAGCAGCAGCAACTCGGAAGTGGGCAGGAAGCTGGCGTAGAAATCGTGAGAGACCCCCAGCTCTTCGAGCACCGCAAGTTCTTGAGCGGCGAGCTGGAAGGCAGTGCAATCGTCGCCGCTGCAGAGCTCCTGGTAGTTGGCGATGCTTACAGGACAGGCCGCGACAAAGACCGCGAAGTAGATCACTGCCAGGAGAATCCAAAGCAGGCGCGCTGACCCCAGCGCCAGCCCAGGCGGCCGCGCGCTCTCAGAGGGACTGGAGATCCAATTGCTCAATGCAGCTGGTGTCCACTTCGCCGGTCCCTCAGCCAGATGGAAGTTTCGACCGGCTGGACGGTATCCTCAACCACGTCCAGCACTGCCTCGCTCACGTCTGCCAATCCGAAAGCCTGCTGTATCGTGCCTCCAAACTGCTTAAGGGCAAGATCGGCGTCGTATCGGGTCCGGTAGAAGCGCCGGTCGACCGCAGCCTGGATTCGTCGTCGAAGCGGATTGAAGAATGCGGCGACGATCAGGGTAGAGCTCACGATCGCCAGATTACTGGTACCCGCAGCTTCGGTTGGAACTATGTCTCCCAGCACGCCGCGAAAGATCTGTTCCAGCGCAAGGACGCTGATGGCGTAGATGCCGGCCAACAATACGGTCAGGGCTCCGTATCCGAGCGTCCGGCTGACCAGCCGATCGATGTCCCACAGGTGGTGGCGCGCCACCGAAACCCCGATGGCCAGCGGCATCAGCGCAAACGAGCCCAGGCTGACGGGTACGACCAGGAGTTCCCAGAACAGGCTGGGTATTCCGGGCGAGCGAAGCACCGGGAGGACGATGATTGGAAGCCACATCGCAGCCAGGGTGAGGGTCATGGCCGCGAACCCATAGACCACCCACTTGGTCTGCCGTCTCTGTGCCTGATCCCGGGTACCTCTCAGCCGTTGAAGCTGAGCCAGGGCTGCAGCGCCAAACCAGGCTATTAGCCCCAGAAACGGAATAAAGTCGTTGAGCTCCTTCAGGTCCGGTTTGCGGGTGGGTGGCGGCGCCACGATCCAGCTGAGCGCGAAGAGCAGCGAAACCACCGCAAAGCCCTTGGTCCAGCGCGGCACGAAACGACCATCGGGAAACAGGCAGATCGAAATTACCACCGAGCTCCACGCCAACGCTCGGTGCACGAGCACCGGTATGTGCCAGGCTGGGTGCAGTTCGCGCAACGAGGTGGCGAAATCGCTCATGGACAATCCGAAGGCCAGCAGCGCAAACGAAACAAAGAGCACCATCCAGTCGTCCGATTTGCGTGCGAACAGCAATACACCGAAGGCCATCAGAGCCACCGCGAATACGACCTCAATCCCCATGATGTAGGAGGCCAGGAATCGCACCGAAAGCCCGAGCCGGTCGAGGGCTTCCGCATAATCGGTCGCCAGGATCGAGCCGCTGTTTAGATCAGTCCAGCGCGCCGGCAGACCGATCAGAAAGATTGTCAGCGTCAGCGCGGCAGCAGCCAGCCAGCCGAGCCGCGCCCGGGTCAGTGCCGGTCGGCGAAGGTTGGTGATGGATGCTCGAGTGCGGGGGGCTTTATCGGCCATCGCGGTCCGCCTATTGCCGTGAGTCCGGACCGGACTGCTTCAGCCAGATCGAGCTCCGAACCGGCTGTACCGTCTCCTCCACCACTCCGAGCAGTACCTGGCTGAGCTCTTCCAGTTCGACCTCGTCGCGCACGGTGCCACTGAATCCCGCCAAGGCGCGCGAGGCATCGTAGCGCCGCCGGTAAAAGCGGCGGTCGATGACGTGCTGGATGCGGTTGCGCAATGGATTGAAAACCGCCGCGATGCCAAGCGTAGTGGCTACGATGGCCAACTGGTCACCCTGGCCGGTCAGCAGCCGGAACAAGTTGGTGAGCAGCGCCACCCCGGCCAAGTACAGCACCGCCAGCGTGCCGGTGAGCGCGCCGTATACCAGGGTGCGGTTGATGATGACGTCGATATCCCACAGGCGATAGCGCAAGATGGCGATCACGAAGGAGATGGGGAAGATCAGCGTCGCCAGGATGAATCCGGTCAGCCCGATCAGTCGGGCCGCCAGCGTGATGGCAAACAGCGAAGCCCCGACTCGCTGATAGAAGATGTTGGGAACGGTGAGCCCGCCCAGCTGAGGAAGGATTACGAATGGCAGGAAGTAGCCGAAGGGGCCCATCACCGCTAGCACCAGGCCCAAGATCGCCCATTTGGTCTGCTGTCGCTGGAGCGGGCTGGAAACTGATAAGTACCGGTGGAACTGAGCGTACAGCCCGGCGCCCGACCAGATCACCAGCACCAGCAGCTGCAGCGGCACCGGCCAGGCGGCGACGCTGAGCGGGGATTCGGGGAGGAAGATGGCGAAGGCCATGATCAGTCCCCAGGACCCCACCATGCCGGCGGTCCAGCGCGGCACGAAACGGCCGTCGGGGAACAGGTAAAGCAAGCTGAGGCCAGAAACCAATCCGATATAGGTTACACAGCGCACCAGGAACAGCCAGACCGGCAGCACCTCCCCGGCCGGATACATCAGCGACAGCGGGATCCAGGCGCCATTGCTGACCAGCGCCAGCGCCAAAGCCAGCGCCATCCACTCGTCTGATCGTCGCAAGAAGACGACCACGCCGATCACCAGGTGGAAGGTCACCATCAACAGGTACAACGCCGTCAGATAGGCGCCGTACCCTTCCGGCGTTAGACCCAGGTCCTCCACCGAGCGCAGGTCAACCCCGGTCGACAGCCGCCGGAAGAGGCCGGGAATGCCAAAAGCCACCAATCCAACGATTAGCAGCGTCAGCCCGATCCACAACACGCGGGCCGCGCGCCGCAAGGCTACGGTGTTTTGCTGGTGCAGTGGCTCGGCAGTCAAATCAGATCCCCGATCGGCTATTGCAGAGTCTGCAAGTACATCCAGACGGCAGCCAGCTCATCGTCGGTCATTTCGCCCACCAGCTTCCAGGGCATCAGGCGCGGGTCAAGATCCTCTCCTCGCGGAGTCTCCCCGGTGCGCAACGCGTGGACGAAATCGGACTGGCTCCAATCTGCCAGATCGCCGCTCTGGGTGAGGTCCAGGCCAGCCCCGGCAGTCGGACCACCACGCAAGTCGGCACCGTGGCAGATAGCGCAGGCTGTGGCGAGATACTCCCCGTACTCGACGGTAGCGCCGGGTTGTGGCGCGGTCGGGCGCTCGGCGGCGTGATCGATGGTCTCAGCCGGGATCAACGAATCGTCGGTGAGCAAAGTGAGGTAAGTCAGCAATCCCAGATTCCTCTCTGGCAGCTGATTGGCGACCGGCGGCAAGCTCTTGAGGTAGGCGATGATCGCTCCGAGATCACTGTCGCTGATGTAGTAGTAGGAGTTGGAGGGCATCACGATCAGCGGCCGTTCCTCGGGATCCAGGCCATGTCGGATGGCACGGACCCAGTCCAGGTCGCTGAAAGAGGAACCAACCCCGCCAGCGCCGGAGGTGAGGTTCTTGGCCGAAACCTGTCCGCTAAGCGGATCATCCAGATATAGCTCACCCTGCAGTTGATCGCCGTGGCACAGCCGGCAGAAGAAGACCGAGCTGACCAGGTGCTGACCGCGCTCGATCGCGGCCTGGTCGGTTGGAACCGTGATCGGCTCGACCGAAACGGAATGGCGAAGCTCGAGCCGTTGCTCAACGTCGTTCCGGATCACCGTGGTGGCCAGCAGCAGCAGCGCGGCGGCCGCTACGGCAAGAATCAGCAAATAGCGAAGCAGCCTGCGCACTCGGCTAGGCCTCAGCCTGGCCGGTCAGCCCGGCGGCCTGAGTGCTTTCTTGCGGTTGCTCCAGCAGCAGCTCGCGCGCTCGTTTGGCGTGCAGGTAGGACACGTAGGTCAAGATGGAAGCGTTCAGCGGGTGCAAGGCTGCCAGGTAGGGCAGCTCATCCCGCAACCCGGGCAGCACGGTCTGCACGATGTGTAAAACCAGCACTGCCACCAACCAGCCCACCAGCCTGCGGGGGATCCAGCGCAGCAATCCCAGCACGATCAGCACCAGTCCTGGCAGCTCGGAAGACCAGCCGAACTCCGTGTGGGTCTGCCACAGGCTGTTCCGAACAAACAGGGACATGCCGGCCATCACGATGGTGGCCAGCAGCCAGATCACCATCAGCCAGGCAAACCCAATGTAAAGGTAGCTCAAAATCCTGCGCATCGTTCATTCCTCCCAAGGCCCTTTGCGGGAGCCTCTGCATTCTAAACCGCTGATTCAGGCGGAGGCGTTCAGAACGGCTTGAACATCATCAGCCATAAGATCACCAGCGTGCCGCCAAACCCCAGAACTGCCAGCTGAACCGGCCGCAAGGAGGCCTTGACGGCCAGGATCTCTGGCTCGCTGGCCGGTTCCAGTGCCGGCTGATCGCCGGAGCCCTCGAAGTACGGCAGCCCGATTACCTTCCGTAGCTTGTGGTAGTGCGCCCGACTCGACCATCCCATGTAAATGCTCATTCCGATCAAGATTAGCAGCGAAGTCCAGATCCAGCCCTGGCCCCACCAGTGACCCATGAAGCCGCCGACTACCCCGCCGACCAGCAGCAGCAGCAATGACAGTGCGAACATTGGCCAGCTGTAACTGGAAAGCTCGAGCAACGCTCGCACTCGATCGAGACTGCGCTCCCGCTGGATTTGAAAAGTCATGACAGTGGTGCCGCCATGAGCCAGCATAAAGCTCATGACGCCCAGCACATGCAGAAAGATAACCCACCGATACATCACCACTCTCCCATTTAGAACGGTTTGAACATCATCAACCACAGGATTGCTGCCAGGCCCACTACGCCGATACCCGTGAGCAATACCGGACGCAGCCTGGCCTGTAGCGTGGCAACTTCCTCCGGCGACGCAGCTACCGATTTGCGGTCTTCCTTCTTCTGCGGCGCTTCGTATGCGTCTGGATCCAGCGCGTGGGCGACCCGCATGTTGCCCATTCGACCGATCACCGACATCAGTACTCCCACCACCACAAAGAGGCCGAGCGATAGCCAGACCCAGCGCTCTTCCCACCAGCTGCCCATGAAGCTCAGCATGATACCGCTGATCAGTAGAGTGAGAATCGGCACGCCCATGCCACGCTCGCCGACCTCCCGGACCGCCAGAATCGCCCGGACCCGTTGCGGATTTTGCTCACGCTTCAGCCCGAACATTGCGCTGGCCGTAGCGCCGTGCACCAAAAAAAAGGCGATCGCGCTGGCAACATGAACGTACAAGATGAGTTGATACACAAGCGTCTCCCTTTCGGCGTCCTAATCTATTTCAGCTGCCGTCCCAAAAGCGTTACGGCCAGCTCAACCGGAACGCTTTCGTTATGCACAAGCAGTACAATCGCGTGCAGAGATGGAGTTGAAGCTGCATTTGCTCGGCCCGCCGCAGGTGCTGGTGGGGGATCAGCCGCTGAGCGTTGACACGCGCAAGGCGACGGCATTGCTCATATACCTCAGCCTAACCGGGGAGGTCCAGCGCCGCGAGAGCATCGCTGCCATGTTCTGGCCCGAGAGCGACGGTCCACATGCGAAGGCTGCCTTACGCCGAACGCTTTCGTCGCTGCGGAAGGCGTTGGACGGGCGCTGGTTGGAGGCCGACCGCGAAGTGCTCTCGCTCTCCGCCGACTGGATGGACTGCATTCGGTTCCGTGAGCTGGTGGAAAGCACTCGCGCCCACAACCATCCCTCCGACCGCGGCTGTGCGCGCTGCATCGCCCCGCTTAGCGAAGCTGCCGAGCTCTACCGCGGCGACTTCTTGCTGGGTTTCACGTTGCCGGACAGTCCGGGATTTGACGATTGGCAGTACTTCCACCTGCTGGCCTACCAACGGTTGCTGTCCGAGGCGCTGCAGCGCTTGGCGGCCGTACATCAGGAACGGCAGGATTTCGAACTGGCCGCAGAGTATGCCAACCGGTTGCTCGCTCTGGACCAGCTCAACGAATCCGCTCATCGCTGGTTGATGTCGATCTACGCTCGCTCTGGAAATCGCCAGCTGGCGCTCCGGCAGTATCAGGACTGTGTTCGGGTGCTGCAGGAGGAGATCGGAGCGCCACCGTTGGATGAGACCGTCGAGTTGCATGAGCGAATCGTCGCCGGGGAACTGGAGGATTATGCCACTCCCGTTGGCATACCCGAGCTGCCGCCTCACCAGACGGCAGTGATTGCCGGCGATTTGCCGCTGATCGCTCGAGAAGACGAACTTTCTGCGATGCGGGCCTGGTATGCCGGAATCCAAGGTGCCTCGCGAGTGCTGATCGTCGAGGGCGAATTGGGGATCGGCAAATCCCGACTGGCAGCCGACTTTGCCAGCGAGCTGGCCGCCGCGGGGGCCAGGCTGGTGGAAACCCGCTGCTATCCAGACGAGTCCACCTACGCCTACCGCCCGTGGATTGACGCCCTGCGCTCCGGGCTGGAATTGCCTGAAGCCAAGCAGCGGCTCGATCAACTGCCCGACTTATGGTTGGCGGAGGCGGCCCGCCTGATACCCGAGCTTTGGGAGCTCTTCCCCCGGCTGGAGCCGCAGCAGGAGGCCGTCGGCCCCAGTGGTCAGGACCGCTTTCTGGAGTCGCTGGCCCAGGTCACCTCCGCCATGCTGGCAGGAGAGCAGCCGGGGGTGGTGCTGCTGGACGACCTGCACTGGACAGATGAAGCTTCACTGGACTTCTTGACCTATCTCCTGAGACACGTAAAGCAGCAACCGATGTTGGTGGTGGCTGGCTGGCGAATAGAGGGTTTGGACGGCGAGCAGCAGCTGCGCCAGCTGATGGCTCGCTTTCCGTCAAGCAGCAGCCGGACCGTCCAGCTGGATCGCTTGGACGCCGATCAGCTGGCTCAACTAGCCCACGCGATCGGCATTGAGGACACCGGTCTGATCAAGCTGTTGCAGCGAGAAACCGAGGGACTGCCGTTCTTTGTCGCCGAGTACCTAGCCGCCATTGAGCCGCAAGCAGGCCAGGCGCCGCCCAAGACGCCGGCCACCATACGGCAGGCGATCGACCGTAGATTGAATGCGCTGAGCGGCACTGGCAAGCAATTGCTCAGCACTGCGGCGGTGATCGGGCGGTCATTTGAATTCGAAACCCTTCGGATGGTCAGCGGTCGCAACCTGGAGGAGACCGTCGCCGGCATCGAGGAGCTGGCCGGGGCCGGTTCGATTCGCGAGTACCCTTCCAGCTCGCCGCGACTTGGTCCGGTCTACGACTTTGCGCACGAGAAATTGCGCGAGGTCGCGCTGGAAGGCACCACCCAGGCCCGCCAGCGTTTGCTGCATGCTCGCGCAGCGTCAGCGCTTATCCGTTTACAGGGACATCGTCAGAGTGAGCTGCTGGCCGACCGCATTGCGCACCACCTGTTGCGGTCGGGTGACGAAGCCGGTGCGGCAGCGATGTATCTTCAAGCGGGGGAGCACGCTCGGTCGGTGTACGCCAATGAGGAAGCACTGGCCCACTTTCGCAGCGCGCTGGCGCTGGGGGAGGGTGATGAGGCCGCGCTGCACGATTCGATCGGCGATCTGCTCACATTGCTTGGCCGCTACGATGAGGCACTGCGCAGTTACCAGGCGGCCGGTGCACAGCTTGAGCAAGGAACCGCGGCCGGCATCGAACGCAAATTGGGCGCGCTATACCAGCGGTGGGGGCGCTGGGAACGCGCGCAGCATCATTTCGCGGCTGCGGCCGAGCAGGCGCAAGCCCCGGCCGAATTGGCGCGAATCTACGCCGATTGGAGCCTGAACGCACACCGCCAGGGAGAACCGGAGCAGGCGGAGCAGCTGATCCAACAAGCGCTTGAGCAGGCACAGGCTGCTCAAGATCGCGGCGCACTGGCCCAATGTCACAACATCCTGGGCGTCTTGGAACGCGCACGGGGTCGGGCTGAGACAGCCATCCAGCATCTGAAGCACAGCCTGGAACACGCCGATCAGCTGTCCGATCCGGCTGCGCGCGCGGCGGCGCTGAACAACCTTGCGCTGGCTCTGGCGCAGGACGGTCAATTGGACCAGGCGTTAGAGGCTGGCAGAGAGGCCTTGGAGATCAGTGAGTCACTCGGCGACCGACATCGGGCAGCCGCACAGCACAGCAACCTGGCCGACCTGCTGCATCAGGCCGGCGAGACACAGCAGGCGCAAGAGCACCTTACCGCCTCAGCCGAGCTGTTCGCCGCGGTTGGCGTGGAATCGGGCGAGTTCGAGCCGGAGATCTGGAAGTTGGTGGAGTGGTGAGGCCAGCCTAGGCTGGCTGCCACTCGATCAGCGCCCCGGCCACCCAGGTGGGCGGCGGAGACTGATATAGGTCGGTTGCGTCGGTGACCGCCAGATCCAGGATCTGGCCGGTCATTGGGCCGCGCAGGTAGCGCAGGACTTGGCCAGCATCGCGGGCGTCGCTCTTGGCTTCCACGCAGTGCTTGTTGTAGCCCCAATAGTCTCCGGCCGCGAGCAAGGCGATGCCCTCTTCGATTTTACGGCGTGCCAAGTCCAGGCCGCCGGACTCCGGTTCAAGCGCTTCCTCGGGGTCGTCTCCGTAGCCGATGCCGTGGTGGAACGGATCGGCAGTCGATACCAATGCCGCCCCCTCCGACAGCTCCTGTAGCTCGTCAATTCCTGGCAGCCGCTCGGGCTGGCCGCCGGCCAGGTACGGATAGCGCTCGACCACTTGCGGGCCCTCGATCCCCCGTCGGCCGGTTTCGGCTTTCCAGAAGTGGCGGAAGCTGTACAACGCGTGGTCGCCCAGCCACTCGCCGCGGCCGGTGATGCCTGGACCCTGGATGCCCCAAAATTCGTAGTCGCTCGGATCGGCGCCGTTTGCCACCGCCACCCGAGCCTGCTCCATCGCATCGGTAAAGGCGTGCAGCACGCTGATCACCACCACTCGTTCGGCTCCGCAGTCCAGGCAGGCGCGCACCGCGGCGGCAATCTGGTGCCCACAGTCGGCGACGCCGGCGTGCGGGAACACGATCACCCCGTTGGCGGCCAGCGCGCCAGACAGGTCCCACTGCTCGGACCGTTCGAGCAACTCCAGCGTGCCGCGCTCTCCCAGAGCCTCATGCTCCTGGCGATACATCTGCTGGATCTGTCGCTGCAGTTCATCTCGGTTCAAGTCCATCGCTGATTGCCTTTCATGTGTTCCGTTTCAAATCGCCGGGGAGCGGCGGCCCAACGGTGGGGCAGCCCTCCGTGCAAACCTCGTCAGAGCGCTTCGATGCTTGGCAGCTCTAAGCCGGTGAGCTCCACCAGCCGGCGATACGGGTTGAGCACGTGAATCTTGTATTCGCCGTGCAGCGCCTTGCGGGTGATGCGGTGGACCGGAATCTCCACCCGCTTGTCCAGCCAGGTGAGGATGGTCAACATCCGGCTTCCCAACTTGAGCACCTCGAAGTACTCGAAGTGCTGCACCGGGGCGCCGCGGTGCAGCTGGTAGCTCTGCAGCATCGGATGGCGAAACCGCTCTCCCAGCATTGTGCCGACCAGCAGCACTGTCCAGGCAAGGTCCATCCGGTAATCGCCCACTGCGGCAAAGGACCAATCGATTGCCACCAGCGCGCCATCCCGAACCAATAGATTCTCGGGGTGGAAATCGTTGTGCAACAGCACCGGCCGATCGGTGACTTGCGGCCGGCGATGGTCAAGCCAGGTTAAATGGGGTTCAAACTCATGCAGTTGGTAGCGTTCGGCGGTGCGGTGCATTTCGCGCAGCAGCTCGTCCGGAGACTGCGGGGCAGTGTGCGGGAGTGCTTGCTGCCAACGGGTGCGGTGAATCTGAACTAGCAGTGCTGCCATCCGGTCCAACTGTCCCAGGATCTGCGAGTCGGAAGCGTCGGCCAAACGCTCGCGCAAGTTGGCTTCAGGAAGGTGTTCCATCACGATGAAACTGGCGTCAGGTTGATGGATAACCTGGATCACCGCTGCGACCGGAATTCTCAGCCGGATCAAGTTCTGCAGCAGCTTGAATTCTTTGACCGCCCGATCGTGACTAGCCAGACCACGATACAGGCGGAGCGCCAACTGCTGCTCGGCTGGGCCCGATGGGGCGTCAAATCGGATGCCCACTCGATACAAATCGGTCTCCCAGCCGGCACCGAGCGGCTCCAACTCCAGCACCTGCAATCCGGGTCGATCGGACAAGTTGTGCCGGAGCTCGGTCGCCAAGCGCTCGCGTTGCCTGGCGTCGACCGCCGCCGCGCTCACCTGGCAATCACGAAGGCGGTGGTGGGGTGGGGCACTTTACCGCTCACCGGATCACGCAGCGAGCGGTAGTAATCCGCCAATGCGTCCAGTTGCTGAGGGTCCAACTTGCGGCAGTCCAGCTGGGTGAGAAAGCTGAGCAACGCAAGCCGATCCGCCATACTCCCCGAGCTCAGGGGATCGACGTCACACTCGGCCTCGATCAGCAGCATATCGAAATCGAGGCCCGCGGCTGACAACATCCGCTCCAAATCGTCCGCAAAACACCCGTCGGTAACTTGCTCGTAGATGGCGTTGATGCCCCCGCGCTGCGGGCTGAAGAGCAGCAGCTGGCCGCCGTCCGCCGCCAGCCCGTGGGCCCGGTGGAGGTTCTCCATTGGATCGCCGACGAGGTATTCGAATGTATGCACCATCAATACCAGCTCAAAGCGTTCTGCGGTGTGGTAGTGCGCAAAGTCAAGCTGGAGAACTTGGTAGTCGAGCCGATCGAGGAAGCTGGACCGCAGCCGGTTCCTCAGCAGCCGACAGGCATCTGCATCGATATCGACGCCGACGAACCGTTTCGGTGCGCCGCCGTTGGCTTGGATGCCCTGCAGCATGGGGATTTCGAACAGCCCGGTGCCGGAGCCTATGCTCAAGAGGGTCGATGGGGCCGGGTCACCTGTCAAGCGAAGCAGCTGAGCTAGCATGCGCCGGCCTTGATTTGTGGCTTGCCGAAAGAAGGTCTGGCACTGGGAATAGTAACGGCCGCTCAGTCGGACCAGCGACCGGTCTGATCGATCGAGCTGCGGTAGGCTCAATCGGCACTCCGGGTCAATCGGATCAAGTTAATCGTTTGGGGAAAGCGGTATTCGCTGTCGTGGCGGTATTCGTGCAGCAGCGGCGCGAAGAACTGGCGCGCAGGCAAGCCCTGGTCGAGCACACACTTGCGCAAATATTCTTCCAGCACATCGGCCGGCTTGGCGGGAACCCGGTGTTGGGTGTGGACCGGAAAGACCTGGAAACCTGCATCCAGTGAACGCAGCAGCTGTGCTGAGTCCTCGAAGGTCATGAAGGGGGATCGGTGAGGGTGATGCTCGCGATAGTAGCTGTGCAAGCGTTGGTAGCTGCTTTCGGCGGTGAGCTGATAGACAAAGCACACCCCGCCGGGGGAGAGCAATTCCAGCAGGCGCTGATACACTGCAGGCATCCGGCCGAGCTCCACAGTGGTGAATGAGTGGATGGCCCAGATGAGATCGTACTCGTAGTCTCCAGCGGGAAGACGATCCGGGATCTGCTCGATTGCGCACTCGATGCTGCGACCGAAGGCGAAGTGCTGAAGCCTGCCAAGCGCAGCCTGCGCGCGCTGCAAGCTGATGGCTGAAATGTCCAGCAGGTCGGCCCGCAACAGAACGGACTCGCCGAGCTCCGGGTCGAGCACACTGGGGAAAATGCCGGTGCCGCAGCCGACATCGAGCAATCTGGAACCCGGGGCGCTGGCCAACTGCGCTGGAAACGGATAGCTTTCGACCAGCGCGCGGTATTCGGTCGAAGCTACTTCGATCCAGGTTGATTCGTCCCAGTCGCTGTGGGCGTAGAAGTGTTTGGCCGGTCTCCGCTGCATACCGTTAGCCGTAGTTGGGGTCGTCCGATGCTTGCGGCTGCTGGCTGTAAAGGTAGGAATCCAGGCCTTGCTCAGCCGGGAAGACCGTTCCCGGTCGGTCGTAAGCCAGGATGATGTTGATCCGCTCCCGTTCTCCATGCACCGCGCTGACGCTGTGCCAGCAGCGATCAGCCCGCATGCTCACCAACCGACCGGTTCGCGGCGCCACCCGCACCTTGCGACCAAAGACCCGCATCAATGGCGCGAACTGGATCAGGCGGTCCAACGCGCGCTGCAGCCCCGAGCTGCGCCACCGGCCCAGCAGGATGCGGTAATTGGGGTAGAGCTCGGTCTCTCCACCCTCAACCTGATTCAAATAGAGGATGGCGGTGACCCGGCTGCGGTCATAGTGCCAACGGTACGACGACCGACCGGGCTGCATCAGGTTGACGTTGACGCCTGCGGTGAGGTTGCCAAGCGGGGCCAGGCGCTCGCCGGACGCCTGCTGAACGTACTGCTGGACGGGGCCGGTGTAAAGTTCCCAAATTTCAGGTAAGTGCTGCTGGATCTGGGTCCCGTCGATCACCTTATAGCGCAGCGGGCGTCCCTTGGTCGGGCGATGGATCTCTGGCAGCTGGTGAGTCTGACGGTACTGCTCGATTTGATCGAGCAGTCGCCGGCATTGCTCTGTCTCCAGGTAACTGTCGACCACGTCGTAGCCGTGTTCTCGCAATGCGCTCATCGAGTATGCACTGGGGCAGCTTCTTCGGAGTTCCGGAGTAGGGTGCTCACCGCGTGGGTATGCAGTCTTTTGGCTGGCCGAGCCGGGTTACCGGCCGGAGAGTGAAAAAGAACCTCGAAGCCAGCGCTCTGACTGACCTGGAGGTCCGAGGTGGGCGCGGAGGGGCTCGAACCCCCGACCTCACGGATGTGAACCGTGCGCTCTAACCGGCTGAGCTACGCGCCCGACGCAGGCGGATTATAGCAGGCAGATCGACCGCGTGGGCGGGAAGCTCAAGTTCGACGGGCGTCGGTGCGCATCGGCGAGACAGTTGGCGGAGCGCCGAATGCTATAATGCGCCGATTCCCCCGCAAAGCGCATCCCGGATGCAGAGTGAACAATTCCCTGAACCCGATCAGCACAGTCCCGCTCGCATGCGGCGGGCGCGCAGACGGTTAAGCCAGCTCCAAGCGGACGAGCGCGAAGCGTACCTGGACGGCCTGGCAGCCGCAGTCACACCGGGTTTCAGTTACTTCCTGTATGCAATATTGGCCGGCTTGCTGCTCGGCCTGGGATTCGCCTTCGATCAGCGGGCGCTGCTGGTGGCCGCTGCACTGTTTGCGCCGCGCCTCGGACCGCTGGCCGGCTTGTCGTTGGCGGCCGTCTCTGGATCGGTGCGGTTCTTTATGCGGATGGCATTGGCGCTGCTGGTCGGCCTGGCGCTGGTCGGCGCAGCTGCGGCGTTGGTGTTCTGGCTGGGAGTTGGTCAGGAATCCGAAGGGCTGCTGATCTATGAACATGACAGCTTGAATCTGATCGACTTCGGCTTGCTGCTGGTTGGCGCTGTGCTGTTGACCGCCCGGTTGGCACGGTCTGAACGGGTGGCCGGATTGCCCGGCGCGGCGGCTGCCTACGAACTGCTGCTGCCGCTGGGAGCGGCGGTGGCCGGCTACTTCCAATCTGACTTCGAGTTGTTGCAGGGTGCAGCGCTCACGTTGGGTTTGCACCTGAGTTGGGCGCTGGCGGTGGGCTTATTCACACTGGTGCTGATGGGCTTCCGACCGCTCACCGGCAGCGGCCGTTCGCTGGGGGCCGCGATCGGCATGATCGGCCTTTTGACCATCGCCAGCGCAGCTGGGCTGGGTACCTCGGTATTGGCCTCGCTGCCAACCCCGACTCCTACGCCGACTGCCACCCCGACCTCGACCAATACTCCGACACCGTCTCTCACGCCCACGGCGACCGCTACCCCAACGCTGACCCCTACCGCCACGCCAACCGCTACCGATACAGCCACTCCCACCCCTACGCCGCCTTCAGCGCTGGTGCTTGGTACCGGGCTGCAGGGCGCCATCATCCGGGATGCACCGGCTGGAAGCCCGGTGGATCTGGTTTCTGAGAACGAACGCCTGCTGGTGCTCGACGGCCCGGAGATCGTCGAACTGCAGGAGTGGTGGCTGGTCCGCAAGGAAGATGGCACCGAAGGCTGGTTAGTCGGGCGCTATCTGGCGACGCTGACACCTGCGGCGCCGTGATTCGCCGGCGAGCGGCTGCCGAGGCGCATTAGCGCCGCAGTTAGGGTGAGCAACGCTTTCCAGGGCGCACG
Organism: uncultured Anaerolineaceae bacterium; assembly: GCA_964549025.1. Taxonomy (GTDB): domain Bacteria; phylum Chloroflexota; class Anaerolineae; order Anaerolineales; family E44-bin32; genus JADFRG01. The sequence continues at coordinate 53,790 of CAZJUE010000001.1, forward strand.
CAGGCCCTCCTCGTGTGGGCAGCGAACGGCGCTAAAGCGGCTTACCTTGACAGTCACTGGAAGAGACAGCATAATCAAACCACCAATCTCAGCGGGTATGCTTCGTCTGTTCGTCTGATCGGAGCTGGGCGGCTCCTGCCGGAGGTGCGCCTTCCTCTCCCGCAACTTGTGACCAGAGAAACAGCCAGTCGGTCAGACACGCCCACTGAGGTCAGGCGGCAACGCCTCGCTTGACGCTCTGGTTACACTGCGCAACACCTGCCACACCACCGTGAGGTAAGTTTCTGTTGCCTGCACGCCCACTGTGATAACAATGGAAAGACGAAAGGAGGACTGCGACACATTTGACCCCTGTAAGCCTAAGATCTACCCATAAATCGGTAAATTTCTCCAGGAGGGGAGTATGAAGAGCAAGTGGTTGAAGTGGTTCGCATTGTCAGTCATGCTGGCGCTTTTAGCGGCCGCGTGTGGTGGTACTGCCACGCCGGAAGAACCCGCCCCACCGCCGCCGGAAGGCCCGCCACCGCCGCCCGCAGAGGGGGCGATGATCGACTGCATGGGAGCCTCTTCGGGTGACCAGGTCACCGTAATGTATCAGTGGTCTGGCACAGAGGAAGAGCGGATCAATGCCATCCTGGCGCCGTTCGTAGAAGAGTGTGGCGTCGAAGTCGTTTCAGAGTCGACCCGCGACGCGGCGGTGCTGGACACCCGAGTGCAAAGTGATCCGCCGGACGTGTTGTTCTGGCCCTCGACCGCGCCAGCGCTGCTGTATACCGATCAGATGCAGGATCTGGGATCGGTCGGCGCCCACGCAGAGAACTACGCTGACTTCTGGATCGAGCAAGGAACCTTTAGCGGTCGCTGGCTGGTTTTGCCGGCCAAGGCCGACATCAAGACCATCATCTGGTACAGCCCGATCCAATTCGAGACCTTTGGCTACGAAGTGCCAACAACCTTCGAAGAATTGGACGCCCTGGTTGAGCAGATGGTGGCGGACGGCAACACGCCGTGGAGCATGGGCTTCGAGAGCGGTGCAGCCACTGGTTGGACCGGCTCGGACTTCATCCAGGACCTGCTGCTGACCCAGCAGGGGCCGGAGTACGTGATGGGGCTGATCGACGGCTCGGTCTCGTACGATGACGCTGGCGTGGCAGAAGCCTATGAAACCTACGCAGCCTGGGCCTCCGATCCGGATTACACGGTAGGCGGCTCCACCGGGACGGTCAACACTGGTTTCCTGGATGCCATCTACCAGGTGTTCTCGGATCCGCCGGAGGCCATGATGGTGAAGCAGTCCGGCTTTGCCGGGGGCGAGGTCGTTTCTCAGTTCCCGGACCTCGAGTACGGGACCGACTTCGACTTCTTTGCCTTCCCTGGTGCCCAGGGCATGCAGGGCGGAGCTGACTACATGATGGCGTTCGGCGACTCGCCGGCTGCGCATGCTCTGGTCGGGTATCTGACCAGCGAAGCGGGCGGCGAGGCCTGGGCGCAGGCCGGCTTCGATCTGTCGCCCAACAACGGCGCCACCGGAAACTACGCCGACGAGCAGTTGGCCAAGAAGGGCGATGCGCTGGCCGGAGCCAGCGGTTTCACTCCAGACCTGGGCGATACGATCCCGGCACCATTCGGCCAAGCCGAGTGGAAGGCGATCGTGGATGTCGTCCAGGGCGGCGACGTCGATGCCGCGCTGACCGCCGCAGCGGTATCACAGCGCGCCGGGCTGGCGCTGGCGCCCTCGATCGACTGCATGGGCGTCTCGGCAGGGGACACTCTGTCGGTGATGTACCAGTGGTCGGGTGCCGAGGAAGAGAAGATCAACTCGATCTTTGCGCCGTTCGTGGAAGAATGTGGCGTCGAGATCGTGGCTGAGTCGACCCGCGACGCAGCGGTGTTGGACACCCGCGCCAACAGTGATCCTCCGGATCTGCTGTTCTGGCCATCCTCCGCACCGGCGTTGCTGTATACCGATCAAATGCAGGATCTGGGCTCGGTCGGCGCCCATGAAGAGAACTACGCCGACTTCTGGATCGAGCAGGGAACGGTCGACGGTCGTTGGCTGGTGCTGCCGGCCAAGGCCGACATCAAGACCATCATCTGGTACAGCCCGATCCAGTTCGAGACCTTCGGTTACGGTGTTCCGACGACGTTTGATGAGCTCGACGCGCTGGTGGAGCAGATGGTGGCCGATGGCAACATCCCCTGGAGCATGGGCTTTGAGAGCGATGCGGCTACCGGATGGACCGGCTCGGACTTCATCCAGGACCTGATGCTGACCCAGCAAGGGCCGGAGTACGTGATGGGGTTGATCGACGGCTCGGTTTCCTACGACGATGCCGGGGTGGTTCAGGCCTACGAGACCTACGCCGCCTGGGCTTCGGATCCGACCTACACGGTGGGTGGCGCAACCGGGACGGTCGAAACCGGCTTCCTGGACGCCATCTACAAGGTGTTCTCGGATCCGCCCGAGGCCATGATGGTCAAGCAGTCCGGCTTCGCCGGAGGCGAGGTCGTTGCTCAGTTCCCGGACCTCGAGTACGGAACCGACTTCGACTTCTTCGCCTTCCCGGGCGCCCAGGGCATGCAGGGCGGCGCCGACTACCTGATGGTGTTCGGCGACTCGCCCGCAACCCAGGCGATGCTGGCCTATCTGACCAGCGCCGAGGGTGCCCGAACTTGGGCGCAAGCAGGCTTTGACCTCTCGCCCAATAAGTGGGCGGCCGGTCAGTACGCCGACGAGCAGCTGGCCAAGAAGGGCGATGCGCTTGCCGGAGCGACCGGTTTCACCCCGGACCTGGGCGACACGATCCCGGCTCCGTTCGGCACCGCCGAGTGGAGTGCGATCATCGATGTGGTTCAGGGAGCGGACCCGGCCGAAGCACTGGCGGCAGCAGCCGCAGCGCAACAGCAGGCGCTTCAGTAAGTTCGTAGTGCAAGTTGGGGCGATCTCCGGATCGCCCCAACTTGTTCATCATCGGGGGAAGGAGGAGTAGCGTGGCTGCCCCAAGGATCATGCAGCAGGGACAGCGGATTCCCTGGCTGTACGCGCTCCCCGCGCTCATCATCATCTTTGTCTTTATCGTCTATCCCACGGTCAACACCGGCTACTTGAGCCTGCTTGATCGCCGGAGCGAGGGCCCGGCGACGAACGACTGCTCTGAGGGGGATCCGTGCTGGGGGATCCTTGAGAACTACCGTTATGCACTAACCAACCCGGAGATGACCACCGCGCTTCGCAACAACGCCCTGTGGTTGTTGGTGATGGTCCCGGGAACGGTAGCCATTGGTTTGGTGATCGCTGTCCTGGCGGATCGAGTCAGATACGAAGCGTTTGTCAAATCGATCATCTTCATGCCCATGGCGATCTCGTTTATCGGGGCCGGCGTGATATGGCGCTTCATGTATGCCATCGAAGCCGGATCCGGCGATCAGTGGGCATTGTTGAACGCCATCATCGTGGGGGTCGGGCTGGATCCGGTGCCGTTCATCAGCACCCGCGGCATCAACAACTTCGCCCTGATGGCGGTGGGGATCTGGCTGTGGGCCGGCTTCTCGATGACCATCCTCTCAGCGGCGCTGAAGAGCTTGCCCGGTGAGGTGTTGGAGGCCGCGCGGGTCGACGGGGCGACGGAGTGGCAGGTGTTTTGGCGCATCATGATCCCGATGATCATGCCCACCATCACGGTGGTCACCACAACCATGATCATCATCGTGCTCAAGATCTTCGATATCGTTTTTGTGATGACCAACGGCAACTTCGGGACTGAAGTAATCGCTAACCGAATGTTCAACTTGATCGTCACCGACACAGGCCGCTCGACTGCCATCGCTGTGCTGCTACTGGTGCTGACCATCCCGGTCATGATCTTCAATGTGCGGCGCTTCCGTGAGCAGGAGGCGATCCGATGAGACCGTTTGAGCGTCTGAACGCCATCTTTCGTCGACTGCCCACTCACCTGGCGCTGGTAATCTTGATCGTAGCCTGGATAACGCCCACAGTCGGCGTCTTCGTTTCATCTTTCCGGTCGCGAGAAGCAGTGCGTACCTCTGGTTGGTGGAATGTCTTCCTGCCGCAAGAGGTCGAGGGCGAGGCGGAGTACACCACCTATTGCGCCGAGTGCCACGGCGCGGACGGTGCCGCGATCGCAGCCGCGGACCTGAGCGATCCCGCCATGGCTGCGGCGTACCCGCGCTCGAATCGGCTGCTGGTGGTGCTGCGGGCCGAAATCGATGGCCAGCCGCACTTGCAGGATCCGGCGCTGCCGGACGATCCAAATCAGGCGCTGGAATTGCTGGCGCCCATCCTGAGCTACATGCAAACCCTTTCGGGCGGTCCGGCCGGGGGAGGAGTGAACGAGCTTAGCGTAGGTAACTATGCCGACGCGTTGGTCGGCTACAAAGGCACCAAGGATTACCTCTCCGACTGCGAGGAAGGCGTCGAAAGTACGTTGGCCAAATACGATTGTGACGCGGGTGACGTGCTCAGTCCGGAGGGGATGGGGCGAGCGTTCTTCAATACCGTACTGGTAACCGTTCCGGCCGCCACCCTGCCGATCATTTTCGCTGCGCTAGCCGGCTACGCCTTCGCATGGATGGACTTCAAGGGGCGGTTCTGGGTGTTTTCGCTACTGGTTGGACTGCAAATCGTCCCACTTCAGATGGCGCTGGTACCGATCGCACAGCTGTACACTGATCTTGGATTGCAGAACACCTTCCTGGGCATCTGGCTGTTCCATGCCGGCTTTGGACTGCCTTACGCCATCTATTTGATGCGCAACTTCCTGGGCAGCCTGCCGACCGAGATCTTTGAGTCGGTTTATATCGATGGTGCCAGCCACTGGACCGCGTTCTGGAACCTGGCGGTGCCACTCTCGATTCCGGCCATCGCCTCCTTGGCGATCTACCAGTTCATCTGGATCTGGAATGATTTCCTGGTTGCCAAGATCTTCCTGACCGGCAGTCCAGTGTTGACGGTCCAAATCACCAACCTGATTGATCCGCGGGGCGCCAACTGGCATATCCTGACCGGCGCCGCCTTCCTATCCTTCCTGGTTCCGATGGCGGTGTTCCTGGGGCTGCAGCGCTTCTTCGTGCGCGGCCTGACCGCCGGAGCGGTAAAGGGATAAAGGCAGGCCTCGTTCCTATCAAAAAGCGCCTGGGGTCACCCAGGCGCTTTCGCTTTCAGCCAATACAGCACAATGCTCGATCTTCGGTAGAATCGCCTGACCGGCCCATAGGCACTTCCTGCCGGAGTGAAATCTCATTGTGAAAACGAATTTCCGACCCGCTGAGACCATGATCCTGCTCGTCAGATTGGGTTGGGCGGCCGCCGCACCACTGGCAGCCGGCTTATCCGGCAAGCTGAGCGACGAGCTTGCCTGGTTGATCGCCGGCTGGCTGGTGCTCTCCGTGGCGGCTCACTTGATCAGCCCGCGCTGGCCATTGCTGACTCCTGCGATCGACTTCGCCTTCGTGAGCACCGCGGTCATCCTGACTGGCCCGGCCGACAGCCCGCTGTGGTGGTCGCTGCTGGTGGCCGGAGGGTTGGCCGGGCTGCAGCACGGAACGCTGGCTGCGCTGGCGGTGCCCAGTCTGTCGCTGCTGGCGGTAATGGGTTACGAGTTGTTCGCCGGTACGGCGCAAGCCGAGCAGCTGGGGCCGCTGGGACGGGCCATGCTGGCGGTGCTGCTGCTCACGCCACTGAT
>CAZJUE010000001.1:59591-61014 GCA_964549025.1 uncultured Anaerolineaceae bacterium
CATGCAATCGTGCTTCCCGGCGAACGTGGTCTGTTGCACGAGGCGATACAGGCTGGTCAGACTCGTCAGCTGCAAAGCGCGGTCGACGATCCGGAGATCGGCAGCTTGGACCTGCTCGCCGGTGCCCGTACCGTGGCCTGCATCCCGTTGACCGCCGACGGCAACGTGCTTGGGGCGCTCCTGCTGGCGCATCCGAATGCGGATTTCTTCAGCTCACCACGCATGTCCCTGCTGGATGCCATCGCTGCCCAGGCCAGCATCGCGCTGCAGAATGCCCAGATGCTGCGCGGGCTCGAGATCGAGCGCGATCGCATCACCGAAACCGAAGAGGAAACCCGCCGGAAGTTGGCGCGCGATTTGCACGATGGTCCCACGCAAACCATCGCCGCCATTGCCATGCGGCTGGATTTCGCTCGCCGCCTGGTGACCCGCGATCAGCAGGCCGCCGAAGAAGAGATCCAGACCCTGGAAGACATCGCCCGACAGACTACCCGCGAGATTCGGCACATGCTCTTCACCCTGCGCCCGCTGGTGCTCGAGTCCAAGGGGTTGGTGGCCGCACTGCATCAGCTGGCCAAGAAGATGCACGACACCCACCATCAACAGGTGCTGGTGGAAGCGGAGGAGCAGGTGGCCAATGGGCTAGACCTATCCAAGCAGGCGGTAATCTTCTTCATCGCTGAGGAGGCTATCAACAATGCCCACAAGCATGCCGAAGCGGCCCACGTATGGGTGGAATTGCGCCGGATCGAGGGAGAGCGCATCCTGTTGACGGTCCGCGACGACGGCGTGGGTTTCAACGTCGGCGCGGTCGACGCAAACTATGAGCAGCGTGGCAGCCTGGGCATGGTGAGCATGCGGGAGCGTTCGGAGCTGGTGCATGGGGCGCTGCGGATCGAATCGGCGGAAGGCCAGGGCACCCAGATCGCACTGGAAGTCCCGCTGGGCAACGAATAGGTGCACCACATCAGGCCAGTTCCCTTAACCATGCGATCTGGCATAACCACGACCTGAGCGTGCGCTGGGAGGTTGTGCTGTGGCCGGCGGTGGCGCTGTTTTCGCCGGCGCTGGTCGATCTGATTTGGCCCAGGCTGCGCGGCAGCAAAGTGCGCCAGCTACTGAATGGCAGCGGTGCGCACGACCCAGCGGCACCCGATCGTGATTCAAAGGCGCCGGCGCAAGCATCGCGGGAAGGCGGCGCCCTCCCAGGTGAACTAGAGCCCTATCTGCGCAGCTTCGGCCCGTGGCTCCACGGGATCGGGCCGGCCTACCTGGTGTTGATCACCGGCGCAGTCTACGCACGCGATTTCGGGATCGCCGGGCGTTCGCCCCTGCAGTGGCTCGGCGGTGCGCTGGTCTGCCTGGTTTGGATCGCGGTCACTTGGCAGTTCCTGCACCCGGTCGGTAGCTGGCCCAAGGCGAC
>CAZJUE010000002.1:0-13112 GCA_964549025.1 uncultured Anaerolineaceae bacterium
GACGGTCTGAGCGAAAAGCTGAAGGCCGAGCTGCGAGCCAGCCTGGGCAGCGAAGCTTACGGTGAGGCGCTGAGCGCCCGCCGATTGCCAGATGACGTGCGCCGCCAGGTTGAGATGATCATCGGCGCCGCAACGCTAGGTGAGTTCCACCGTCGATTATTGCTCGGCGTCGGCGACCGCCTGTGGGTGGATTACCTGACCGAAATGGAAGCGCTGCGGACCTCGATCGGGCTGGAAGCCTATGGTCAGCGAGATCCGCTGGTGCAATACAAGAGCCGGGCGGTCGACATGTTCCAGAATCTGCTGGCCAGTATCCGCAGCGGGGTGGTCAATCGTGCGTACCGCCTGCAGGCTGCCGCTCCACAGCGGGTGGTGCGCCCGGCACCGCCCAAGGCGCAACAACGATCACAACCCTCCGGAAACAACCAGCCCAGTAAGCGTCGCCGGCGTCGCCGCCGTCGTCGGCGCTAGCCCACTGTCCCAAACTTGGCCCAAACCTCCACTCAATTCGAACTCCAGCAATCGCTGGCCAAGCTGCCCAAGATCGATCTTCACCGTCATCTCGAGGGCTCACTGCGCGTGCGGACGCTGATGCAGATTGCCCGCCAGGAGCAGCTGGATTTGCCGCACCGGGAGGATCAGCTCCGCCGAGAAGTGCAGATCGATGGCGGGCAGCCGATGACGTTGCCCAACTTCCTGTCCAAATTCCACACCCTGCGCAAGATCTACCAATCGCCGGAGATTATCCGCCAGGTGGTCAACGAAGCCGTTGAAGACGCCGCAGCCGACCAGGTACGCTATCTGGAACTGCGCTTCACCCCGGCTGCGCTGGCGCAGGCCCGGGACTTCCCGCTGGGCGAGGTCATGGACTGGGTGATTGAGTTCACCGCTGAAGCGGCCGCGCAGCACGCGGTGAAGGTCGGTTTGATCGCCAGCGTCAACCGCCATGAGCCGGTCGAACTGGCCGAGCAGGTTGCAGAGCTGGCGGCTGCCCGCGCCATCGAAGGGCTTGACCTGGCCGGCAACGAAGTGGATTTTCCAGCCGAACCGTTTGGAGTGCTGTTCGCCGGCGCGCGGGAGGCCGGCTTGGGAACCACGGTGCACGCTGGCGAGTGGAGCGGGGCGGAATCGGTACGCTACGCGCTGAAAACCATGGGCGCCTCCCGAATTGGGCACGGCGTACGAGTGATGGAGGATCCGGAGGTGGTGCGGCTGGCGCGCGAGCAGCGCGCCGCGTTCGAAGTGTGCCTCACCAGCAACCTGCACTCCGGGGTGGTCGAGCGCATGGAACAGCACCCGCTGCCGGAGATGATCGATGCCGGGCTTAACGTAACGCTGAACACCGACGACCCCGGAATCTCGAACATTCGGCTGAGCGATGAGTACTTCACCGCAGTGGTGGAACTGGGTTTGGCGCAAGATACGTTGCGAGGCATGATCTTGAGCGCCGCCCAGACCGCTTTCGTCTCCAGCCGCGACCAGCGCCAATTGGAAAGCGAGTTGCAGGAGGCACTCGGCCTGAGCCCGGCGGCGGATTAACCCGGCTTGGCAGCGCCAAGCAAAGCATTTATGTCAAACCAACCAGTGACCCCTACAGACTGATGCAGATCGGCGAGCTGGAGCTGCATCTGGTCAGCGACGGCACCGTCCGGGTTGACCCCGGCGGGCCGTTCGGGTTGGTGCCGCGGGTGCTCTACGGCGCGGTCATGCAGCCGGATTCTCGAAACCTGCTGCCCGAAACGCTGACTTGCCTGCTGGCGATCTCGGAGGGGAAACGAATCCTGATCGACACCGGCTTAGGCACCCGGCTGGACGAGAAGACGAAACGACGCTGGAATCTGGAGCGGCCGGATGGCGATCTGGTCGCCGGATTGGCCAGGCTGGGAATTGCCCCGGAGCAAATCGACTTGGTGGTGTGCACCCACCTGCACAGCGACCACTGTGCCGGTAACACCGTGTTGATCGAAGGCGAGCTGGAGCCGACCTTTCCCAACGCCGAGTACTTGGTGCAGCGCATGGAGTGGGCAGACGCCAGCCACCCGGATGTACGTACCCGAGGGACCTATTTCGCCGACAACTTCAGCCCGCTGCTGGCTGATGGCCGAATGCGGCTGCTGCACGGTGACGAGCAGCTCACCGAACACGTATCCTGCGTGATCACGCCCGGGCATACTCGCGGCCATCAAGCGGTCAAGCTGCGATCCGGGGATTGGCGCGGCCTGTTTGTTTCGGACATGGCAACGTTCGCCATCCACATGGCGCGCACTGCCTGGGTTACCGCTTTCGATGTAGAGCCGCTAGAGAATATCGCCACCAAGCAGCGCTGGCAGCGCTGGGCGCTGGATCACGACGCTTGGCTGTTCTTTATCCACGAGCCGATCATGCCGGTCGCCCGGCTGCGGGAGCGGGACGGGCGACTCGAAATTCAGCCTGTGGAGCAGGCCGAAGAACTTACTGCTGGCCTTCCCACTCCGCTACTGCCTGTCGAATGAGGTTGCGGACCTCTTCATCCGGCACCTCTTCGACCTCGTAGCTCTTAACCCCGATCAACACCTTTACCCCGCCCGTTACGTCCTGGATCAGCCGCACGCCGCGCGCGGAGCTTCCAGACTGCTCCAGCGAGCGCTGCAGGATTTGATCGATGGCCTGCACCATGTCGCTGGCCGGAGTCGAAACGGCCGCCGCAGGTGCGCGCGCCGCCTTTTCAAACCAGGCCAAGAGCTCCGTGGCCGCTCCTGCCAGCCGATCACGCTGTGATTGGTCGTCTATGTCGCTGGCGGAGCGGAACTCCCGATCGCCGGCTTTGAGGAACAACACGCCGGTGGCGGGATCGCGATGCAGCTCGCCGAGCAGGCTGCCCGAGGGTGAGGAGGCCGCCTCTGCCATAACCGCAGGCTCAGCTTCCTCCGGCTCTGGTTCGTCCTCGGCTGCCGCTTCTGCCTCAACCGCAGGCTCAGCTTCCCCCGGCTCCGGATCATCCTCGGCTGCCGCCCCTGCCTCAGCCGCAGGCTCAGCTTCCCCCGGCTCCGCATCAATCTCGGCCGCCGCTTCTGCCTCGTGCGAAGGTTCAGCTTCCCCCGTCTCCGGATCAGCTTCGGCCTCAGCGGCCTCCCGGGCGTCGATGCGCCGGTTGACGACTACCGCGGCGGCAATCAGGCCCACGGCAATTCCCACCACGATCAGCAGGATTCCCAAAATCAGCTGCTGGTCCATTTCAGGCCTCCTTCAGCGTCTGGCAGTTTGGACAGAAGTGAGTCCCGCGCTGACCAACCACGATCCGCTCGATTTCCGTGCCGCAAACCGGGCAGGCTTCCCCGGCCCGGCCGTAGACCCGGAAGTGGTTCTGAAAACCGCCGCCCCGATACACCCAATCGATGCTGGCACCATTGTGTCGAATGCCCTGGCGCAGTGCGGCGCGTATTCCCTGATGCAGCGCACTGACTTGGGAGCGATTCAACTGGTTGCTTTGCTGGAGCGGATGCAGCCTGGCACGGTGCAGCGCCTCGTCGGCGTAGATGTTTCCCAATCCGGCGATCAGGCGCTGGTCCAGCAGCAGCGGCTTGAGCGCCCGCTTGCGTCCGGCGAGCAGCTCGCCCAGCGTCGTCATATCGAAGTCATCCGACAAGGGCTCGGGTCCGAGGTCGCCCAGTAGTTCATCCAGATCGTCCAGCAAGAAGACCCGCCCGAACTTGCGGGCATCGCCGAAGCGCAGCTGCCAGCCCGAGTCCAGCTTGAAAACGGTGTGATCGTATGGACCGCGCGGGGTATCCGGGGCCGCCATGGTGAGGTCCCCGCTCATCATCAGATGGATCACCAGGTAGCCACGATCGAGCGCGAGGACGATGTACTTGGCCCTACGTCGGACGTCTTCGATCCGCCGCGCGCGGATCTTGCGCCGAAAGCTGGAAACCGAAGGCCGGACGATGTGCCGCGGCCAGTGCAAGCTGACGGCGGTAATACGCTGACCGACCAACGGCGGAGACGATCCGCCGCCGTCGCGCAACGCCAGCCGTATGGTCTCGACTTCGGGCAATTCAGGCATCTCCGCGGATTATACAGTGCAGGCCGGCTGGCTTGAATCCACCGGAGGTATGAGGAGAAAGGCCGATTTGGGGCACACCGCCAGCGGAACGGCACGCCAGATGTGGTACCGTGCGCGGCTTACCCGCGGTGTTCGATTACGGGATCCGAATCAAGTCGCGGATCGCTTCCAGCTTGGCGGGCCCAATGCCTTCGACCTCCAGCAGGTCTTCCAGTCGCTGGAAGGGCCCGTAGCGCTCGCGGTGCTCAACGATGCTCTGCGCCAGCACCGGTCCGATGCCCGGCAGCTGTTCTAGCAGTGGGGCGGCGGCGCTGTTGATCGGGATCAGCACACTTTCAGCGGCGATCGCGACCGGCTGCTCACCGGCGACCGGAATATGGACCTGTTGGCCTTCAGCCAGCGAAGCGGCCAGGTTGATGTTCCCCATTTCCGCTTCGGGCAGCGTCCCGCCGGCTGCCTGGATGGCGTCCTGAACGATGGATTCCGGCGCCAGCTCGTACACGCCAGGGTTGCGCACCGCGCCGGCGACGTGGATTCGGATCGGCGCCGGTGACGGCGGCGGCATAAGCTTCACCGGAGTGCCGCGCGGCTGTGAGACCAGCAGGAACAGCACGCCGGCTACCAGCAGGCCGAGCAGCAGCGCTCCGATCAGCTGCAAGGAGCGTGAGGTCAGGCTGGCGCTTCTCATTGTGAACGCGTCGCAGTGGTCGGCGGGGGCGATCGTCAGCCCCTGAGAAGGGGGCAAGTTGGCTGGCTGGCCGTCGCCTGATCGCGGTGCTGGGACAGATTGGCTTGGCAGCAAACCGACCGGATCAACGCCCGCCGTCTACTTATAATACCTGCGATGTCTGACTTCTACGGTGGCACCGGCGATGACGGGACTACCGGCCTGCTGGGCAAGGGGCGAGTCGACAAGGATCACCCGCGGCCGCGGGCCTTCGGCGCGCTCGACGAAGCCTCCGCGGCGCTGGGGGTCGCTCGCTCGGCCGCGCTCTCCGAGCAAACCATCGAGATGCTGACCCAGGCGCAGCGGGACCTGTATAGGATCATGTCCGAGGTCGCCGCCCACACCGAGCATGCGGAGCGATTCCGATCGGTTGACGAAGGAGATGTGGCCTGGATCGAGGCGCAGTTGGCACTGCTGGCGAACGAGGTTCAGCCCCCTAAAGGCTTCGTGCTGCCAGGAGATTCGCCTTCCGGCGCGGCGCTGGATATGGCCCGCGCAATCGTGCGCCGGGCAGAGCGGGAGGTGGTAAGCCTTGGTCGGGAGGTCGAGTTCGAGAACCCTCAGGTGCTGCGCTACCTCAACCGGCTGTCGTCACTGTGCTATGCGCTGGCGCTCTATGAGAATCAGCTCTCGGGCGCCGATTCCCCCAGCATGGCCAAACCCAGTGACGCCGGGTCCGAGAACCCATAGCGGGCCCCGGAAGGCCAGCGCTCAGTCGGCGCCCTCGCGGCAGGGCGAGGCTTGCCTCCGCCGCTTATCAGATCTAGCCTTCCAACGCCTGCTCGATTGCCGCGCTGAGGTCATCATAGGAGGGCACGAAGCCGCGGAAATATTGGGTGCCGTTGATGATGATCGACGGCGTACCGCTGACCCCGTATTCCTGCCCCAGCGCCCGATCGGAGTCGATCTCGGCCTGATGGAACTCGCCTTCCAGACAGCTTTCGAACGCGCCCATCTGCAGCCCTAAGGAGTCGGCGAAAGCCACCAAACGCCGCTGCGTGAAACTGCCAACGTTTTCGCCGATCTGATTGGCAAACAGCAAGTCGTGGTAGTCCCAGAAGCGGTCCTGATCGGCGGCGCACAGGCTGGCGTGGGCCGCCAGCTCGGATTCGGGCCCGATGAACGGGTACTGGCGGAAGATCAGCCGCACGGTGCCGTCGGCGACCCATTCTTGTTCCAGCAGCTGTTCCGATTGCTGATTGAACTGCCGGCAGGCGGGGCACTGGAAATCCTCGAAAACCTCCAGAACCACCGGAGCGTCCGGATCGCCCAATGTGGTGCCGTCCGCGAGTGGGCGTTCCCGGGTTTCGATCTGCTCGAAGTCGCCAACCGGTGTGAGGTTGGGAAGGATCAGCAATCCGGCGGCGATGGCGGACACACCGGCCACCACCAACGCCATGCTGAGCATCCTTCGGCGACGTTCCTGGCTGCGTCGATCGCGCAGCTCCTGGCGCTTGCTCATCTTGCACTCCCGGACCACCTGCTGCGGCAGTCGGCGGGCTCGGCAAGGTCGCTTGGGTTCAGCTCTGTCAACTCTCTCTCCTCCTGCTCAACCATCATGTGGGAAGCGGTACTTGTATAATCGATCTCAAACGGACTCCCCGGAGGGTCTCATGGACTTCTTACTTGGATCGCTCGGCTTGTCTTCGATCTTCCTCATCATTGTACTGATCTCGCTGCTGGCATCAGCCATCAAGATCGTACAGGAATATGAACGCGGCGTGATCTTTCGCTTGGGCCGATTGGTAGGCGCTCGCGGACCGGGGTTGTTTTTCATCATACCAATCATCGATCGCATGGTGAAAGTCGATCTCCGGGTAGTGACGCTCGACGTCCCTTCGCAGGAAGCCATCACCCGCGACAACGTCACGGTGCGGGTCAACGCGGTGGTGTTTTTCCGGGTGGTCGACCCCAGCGCGGCGATCGTTCAGGTGGAAGACTTTCGTCAAGCCACCTGGAACATCTCACAGACCACCTTGAGCAACGTGCTGGGGCAGTCGGAGCTCGACGATCTGCTTTCCAACCGTGAAGAAATCAACCACAAGCTGCAGCAGATCATTGACGAGGCCACCGAACTGTGGGGAATCAAAGTCTCGATCGTGGAGGTCAAGGACGTCGAACTGCCGCAGTCGATGGTGCGAGCGATGGCCAAGCAGGCCGAGGCCGAGCGCGAGAAGCGGGCCAAGATCGTTCACGCCGAAGGCGAGTATGAGGCGGCCAAACGCCTGACCGAGGCGGCCGATACGATGAGCCAGCATCCGGTCTCGGTGCAGCTGCGCTACCTGCAGACGCTGACCGAGATCTCAGTGGAGAAGAACAGCACGATCATCTTCCCGGTGCCGGTAGATTTGCTCGAAGCGGTCATGAAGCTGCCCGAGCGGCGCGAGTAACCCGGCACCCCGCACAGCTCACCAGCCCGCATCGGCCGGCGGCGTCCAGCCAGCGAGTGGCGACGCCCTGGGCCGAAATTCGCACTAACCGGCCAGCCCGGCGGCATAAACCGGAAACTGCTGGCCGGTCTGCTTGAATCCTAACTGTTGATAGAGCGCCAGGCTGGCCGCGTTGTCGGCCTGGGTATTGACTGATAGTCGGCCAAATGGCTGCAGCGCGGCGGTCCGGATCGAATCCTCCACCAGCGAGCGGCCCAGACCGCGCCGATGCCATTTGGGGTGCACCGCCAGGCGCGCCAGGTGTACGCTGAAGGGTGAGGCAGTGGTGATTTGATACCCCACTACCTGGTGGTCGATGTCGACCAGGGTAGCCGACGACGCTTGCCGCAACGCGGCTCGCATCGATTCGGCAGACAATCGCCACATCGGGCTGAAGGCCGCGGTGTCCAGCTCAAGTACCAATCCCAAATCGGCAATGCTGATCGGTCGCGTATTTGACTGGGTGCTCGACCGATCTTCGGTCTGAAGTTCGAGAAACACGACCGAGTTGACCTGAGTGAAACCGGCGTCGACAAGCGTCTTCCCCAGCCAGGCATCCAGCGCCATGGCGGCGACTTGTTCAACTCGCTGTTCGAGCAGCTCATCGACCGCTCGCGGCCACAGCCGGGCCCACCCGTCCGCTGCGGTGTGATCTGAAGTGAGCGCAAAAGCACGCAGCCAGGCGATGCCGGGAATGTCCGGGGGAGCTGCCAGGCAGGCTACTGCCTGTCCCTTCTCGGTCGCCAGCAGGAAGGGGCGGCGACCGGTGAGCTCGGTTGGATCCAGCCAGTCTAGATGAAGGTGCCTCTTATTGGAGTTAGCGAGCAGGATCTCGACGGTCTGGCGATCAGAAGGCTGGGTCTGACGAATGTGCCAATCCGCCACGCTTACGATCGCAGCAGCCGGGACTGCAGCCGCATGAGCCACGATAGCAGCCGGCCACGCAACGAGCGATCGGTGCTCCCGGCGCTCAAGGTGGCGGCGGCTTCCAGCGGTCGCCGTTGCTTGAGCTGGAGTTGTGAGAGGGCGGTCAGGGTATGCCGGCGCGATTGCTCGTCGCCGGCAGCGGCAAACAGCTCAGCTGCTTCTCTGTAATGCTGCTCGGCCGGTGCCAGCTGGCCGCAGGCCTCCTGCGCGGCGGCCAGATTGCCGGTCGCCACGGCCTGGCGCTGCCGGTCGTTTGCGTCGGCGAATACTTCTGGGGTGTGCTCAACCGCCGCCAGCGCTTCTTGCGGCCGGTCGGCCTGCAGCAGCGCCACGCTGAGGCTGTTGGCCATTTCGGCGGCTTTGGCGGGGTCATGCGGCTGATAGGCCCGCTGAGCCTGCTCGAAGCCTTCGATGGCCCGCTGCAATTCGCCCGCAGCATATGCGGCGAGCGCTTGCTGCTCGAGCTCGCTAGCCGGCGGGCTGGTCATTGGTGATCTCTTGCACCAGGCGCGCCAGATCATGCAGCTTCTCGACCGAAACCTCCCGCAGCCGGATTGCCAGCTGAATCAAGTCCTGGCTGTCCTCCCGGCTGAGGAAGTTGCGCAGGTCCTGCGGCATGGCGCCGAAGTTCTCGTAGGCTCGCTGATCGCGGAACCAATCCGCCACCGGACCCGAACCCTCGGTGTCGAGGTATTCGTTCATCTCATGGCCGAGCTCTTCGGCCAAGGCTTCCAACTCGGGTACCGGTATCGGCTGCTTGCCGCGCTCGAACTTGCTGATACGACCCCCTGAGGTGCCGATTCGACGACCAACCTCGGCCATCGAGAGCTCGGCTTCCTGGCGGTGCTTGCGGAGCAGAGCTCCGATCATCTTCTGGCGAAAAGAAATGACAACTTCCGGTTTGAAGCCGGGCGACTTATGGGATCGGGCCGGCTGCCCGGAGAGAAAGCTTTCCAGCGGGACGTCGAAATGGAAGGCCAGCTGCTCAAGCTCGGGCAGCGAGATGCCTTTCTTTCCCAGCTCATAGGAGGTCACCGTGCTGGTGCCCACCCCGAGCAGCGCAGCAGTTTCCTTCAAGCTCTTGCCGGCGGTCTTGCGCGCTTCTCGCAACAGCGCTCCCAGCATCTTGGTCTTTAGCATGAGAGCAGTGCTGTCCATGGGAATGGCCTCCTGGGTAGCCGGCTCGGCAGGCGCCAGCCGCTCTACCTATTGTAGCGCCAAGGCGCTTCGGCACCCAATCCGAGCAAGCCTAGTCGGCGGTGTCATCCGACTCGGGCGGAATCAGGTAGCCCAGGCCCTGCCGGGTGACGATGTGCACCGGGTTCTTTGGATCCGGCTCAATCTTCTGCCGCAGCCGGCTTAGGCAGACCCACAGGATTTCCTTATCGTCCTGGTATTCAGGCCCCCAAACCGTGGTCAGCAGTTCCTCCGGAGTCAGCACCCGCCCTTCGGCCGCGGCCAGGGTCTGCAGCAAGCGGTATTCGGTGGCGGTGAGCGCGATCGAGCTGCCGTTGGCGCTGACCTCGGCACGGGCCAGATCGATCTCCAACTCGTGGTGCTTGTAAACTGGTTGATGGAAGTCGCTGTCAGACAAGCGCTCGGCACGCCGCAGCACCGCCCGCACCCGCGCTAACAGCTCCTGGGCGGAGAACGGCTTGATGATGTAGTCGTCGGCGCCGGCGTCGAGCCCGCGCACTCGATCGCGCTCTTCGCCTTTGGCGGTCAGGATGATGATCGGTACCGTGGAGAACTCTCGAATGCGCTCGGTGGCAGTGAAGCCGTCCATCACCGGCATCATCACGTCCAGGAGGATCAGATGTGGCTGATCGGAAGCCACGCGTTCGACGGCCTGTTGTCCGTCAGTGGCGGTTTCTACCTGATAGCCGGCGGTCTCCAGATTGACTTGCACCAGTCGGACGTAGCGCGGTTCGTCGTCAACGACCAGGATGGTGGTCTTATCGTTCATGTTCTGCCTCCGGGACGGGTTGAGTGTGCGTGATCGGCAGCGTGAAATAGAAGCGCGAGCCGGTGCCTTCCTCGCTATGCACACCGATCTCGCCGCTGTGGGCTTCGATGATCTTGCGGCAGATGTAGAGCCCCAGTCCGGTGCCCCGCGCCGCTGACTTATGGTCGGGAACCCGGTAGAACCGTTCGAACAGGTGAGCGATGTGGTCGGCCGGGATGCCGGGGCCGGCATCCTCAACCTCGATGCGTACCTGGTTGTCGAAGTTGGCGGACCGGATGGTCACCGGTGACTTCGGTGCGTACTTGTGGGCGTTGGAGAGCAGGTTATCGAGCACCTGCGCCACCCGGGTGGGATCCACCTGTAGGGTCGGCAGCTCGTCGGTCAGCTCGAGTTCGACCTGCATCTCGGGGTAGGCGGATTTGGTGCGTGAAACCGAGTCGCGCAGCAGGGTCGCCAGCGAGATCGGCTCCAAGGTCATGCCCAGTGTGCCGGTCTCCAGCCGGGAGGAATCTAGCAGGTTGTCGATCAGCTCGCGCAGCCGGTCGGCTTCTTCGTCCACGATCTGCAGGAATTCCTGCCGGGTATCGGGATCCCAGCTAGCATCCTCGCGCATCAGCGTGGTGACGTAGCCCTTAATGAAGCCAAGCGGCGTGCGCAGCTCATGAGAGATGGTGGAAATGAATTCATCTTGCATACGGGCCAGCTCACGCTGGGCCTCCAACGAGGCGATCCGCCGCGCCATGCGGCGGTTTTCCAGCAGCTGGCCGACGTGCCAGGCTACGAACTCTGCCAGCCGGATGTGCTCGGGCGGATACGACGGGCCTCCGAAGCGGCCAAACACCAGACCGCCGACGCAGCGTCCGTGCACCATCATGGGTAACCCGAGGAAGTCGCGCCGGCGCTCGCGGCCCTGGATCGAGGGTCCAGCGTCTTCCTGGCGCAGAATAGTCTGACCACTGCGATAGGCCTCGCTGGCGGCTGGTTCGCCCCAGGCCAGATCGGCCTCGCGGGAGCGGCCGCGCCCCAGCGCCAAGGCATAGGCAGGCTCGAGCTCGCCGTTCTCCTCGTTATGCAGGAACAGCGACACCACGTCGAAAATGAAAATGGTGCGTGATAGCCGGAACACGGCATCCAGCCCGGCCTCGGTGTCGTAGGTCTCGGCCACGATGCGCGCGATGGCGTACACGGCGTTGAGCTCGGTGCCGTGGGTCAGTGGGCCTGGCCGCACCAGTGGTCCGGTCATGGTTCAGATTCGTTGTAAATCGGCAGCTCGAAACGGAATGTGGATCCGATTTGCTCCTGGCTCTCGATATTAATTGTCGACCCGTGGGCGGTGACGATCTGCCGCACCAGCGACAGTCCAAGGCCAGTACCACCGTAGCGGCGGGTAGGTGATCCGTCCAGCTGGTGGAACGGTTCGAAGATCTCGTCCAGCTTATTGCTCGGGATGCCGATGCCGGTGTCCGAGACCGCGATCGTCGCAAGGCCGTTGAACTGCTCGGCCCATACCTTGACTTTGCCGCCCGCGGGCGTGAACTTGATCGCGTTATCGACCAGCTGATAGAGCACCCAGCTCAGCTTGTCGAGGTCGGCGCGCAGCGGCGGCAAGTCGTCGGGCACCGACATGTCTAGCTCGACCTCCGCGCGGCGGGCTTTGTCGAGAGAGCGCTCCAGCACGGTTTCCACCAACACGTTGAGGTGTGCCGGTTGGATTTCCAGCGTAATTCCCTCGCGTGCGGCGGTGGAGAAGGCGATCAGGTCCTCGATCAACCTTTCCAGGCGGATCGTGGAGCGGCTGATCACTGAAATCGCTTTGACTTGCTCTTGCGAGAGCGGGCCCAGCTCCCCTTCCTCGAGCAGCTCAACGTAGCCCTTGACGTGCGCCAGCGGGGTGCGCAGCTCGTGGGACACGTTGGAGATCAGGTTGGTCTTGAGTTGATTGAGCTCGGTTAGCCGCTCGAGCGCCTGGCGAAGTTCGGCGGTGCGCTCGGCGACCCGCTGCTCCAGGCTGCGGTTGCTCTCCTGCAGCGCCGCGTGCAGCTCGATGATCTGACCGGTGATGGCCCGATCCAGCGCATCGGTATTGATGAAGCCCAGTTCGACCAGCGACTGGCCGAGCAGCCGTTTGTCGCCCTGGGCTGCCTTCTGACGCTGATGCTCCAACGCCTCTTCGAGCTGGGATTCGGTGAGCATTCCATGCTCGATCAGGTATTCGCCGATCCGGGGAACGACCGAGGATGGCGCATCCTGCATCGGCGCAGTATCCGGCACGCCGGCCAAGTAGGCCCGCTCGGCCAGAAGTGCCAACAGCGCCAAGTCCACACCGCAGTTTGGGCATATCCGGGAGTCCCCGGGCATGACGAAAGAGCACTGTGGACAAGGATGCGTGGAGACCTCGACTGCCTGCGAGGGAGCGTCTGACATGCTTTGACCCGATCCGTGGAAATATTAGCCGCTCTGAAATAGGCAAGCAAGTGGAAGGGAGTACTGCAAGCTCCTTGTAAGGTTGGAGGCGTGAAAGCTGAAGGATAATGTGGGCGATCTACTCGGAGCACATGATGGCGATCGAAGTCTTGCTCATCGATGACGACCCGGATCTCTCGACCATGTTGCGCACTTTGTTGCGCGGTCAGGACTTCCAAATCAAGGCGGTGTTCTCCAGCAAGGAGGGCATCGAGACGGTCAAGGATCCCGAATCCACCCCGGACGTCGTCATCCTGGACCTGCTGATGCCGGAGGTTGACGGCTGGGAGGTCTGCGAGCGCATCCGTTCCTTCTCCGACGTACCGATCCTGATCCTATCGGCGCTGGGCTCGCCCGGCAGCGTCGCCCGGGCGCTGGACGCCGGCGCCGACGATTACCTGATTAAACCAGTGCACGCCAGCTTGCTGGCATCGCGGCTGCGCACATTGGTGCGCCGCAAGGCACTGAATCCGAACGTCCAGGCCGCCTGATCAACTCGATTAACTGACGACGCCGCATCCTGGAGGATGCGGCGCTTTCATTTTGGACAGCTCCTGC
>CAZJUE010000002.1:13212-16351 GCA_964549025.1 uncultured Anaerolineaceae bacterium
AAATCCGGACGGCGGCGCTCCACCCACTGCGGGATTTTCGCCAGCAGGCTCTGCCCGTGCCGGTCGCTGTTGCTGACCACCGCGCAGGCCACCACCGTCGACTGGTGGACGTCGTGCAAATCGACTTCGGCGGCCGAGACGTTGAAGTGTTTGTGCAGTTCGTTGAGCAGCGGTTTGAGCCGTCCGCGCTTCTCTTTCAGCGAGCTGCATCCGGGCAGGTGGATCTCGAGCACCAGCGTGCAAACGTGCATACCGCGCTAGCCAGTTTCGCCAGGCAGACCGGGCAGCCGATCGTCGATCACAGCCGCTGGTTCCATTCGGGATTGGCGTACTTCTCGCCGACCAGCTGTTCGGCTCGGGCCAGCTCGGCGGCGGTGGGCTCCCCCTGGTCCAATTCGAGCCGCAGCGCGATTCGGAAGCCGTGCGCCATGGCTTCGGCCGCTGCTTGCCATTCCACCGGTTCTCCGGTCGCCCGCTCGAGCGTGGTGGCGTGCCGCCGCAGCGCAGCGGCGGCCTGCTGGCGGGCCATCTCGTCCTGGTAGCTCAGCGCCCAGCAGATGCGGCCGATATCGCCGACCAGCGGCAGCGATCCGTGCTGCAGCACGCCCTGGGCGCGACGCAGCTGCGCCGACCCCAGCAATTTCATACCCCGGACCGTCAATTCGAACGCGCCAGGATCCTGGAAGCAGATCGGATTGTTTCCATTGGATGCGGCGCTGGAGGCATGGATTTCAGGCCGCAGGTCGAAGCGCTGGAGTGCGGCCAACAGGCCGGCGCTCAGCCGCTGGTAGCTGGCCAGTACGCCGTCCTTGAGCAGCGGGTGGTCCGCGGGTCCGGCGATGGCGTAGGTCAGCTCGTCGGTGTGCAGGATCGCTTTGCCGCCGGTCGGGCGGCGCACCAGCTCCCAACCGGCCTTCTGCAGACCGGCCCGGTCGACGTCGTCAATCGACTGCGCATAGCCAAGAGAGAGACAGGCCGGATCCCAGGCGTAGAACCGGAGCGTAGGCGGGGAATCTCCGGCCGCGACCGACTCCAGGATCGACTCGTCGAGTGCCATGTTGCGGGCACCGTTGGCGGGTGGCGATAGGATCAGTCGAAAATGGGGCACCGGAGCGATTATAGCGGCTATGGTAGACTTCGGCGCCATCGGTGATCCAGCCTGCCAGAGCCGTCCGGATCCTCATGTGGAGCAGTGCCGTGCTGCTGAGTGCCTGTTCCAGCGCGGAGCCGGTTCCCGTCGCCACCCCTACGCCGCAGCCTATCTCGGCCACCGCCACTCCCACCGTCGCTCCAACCCCAACGCCAGAAGCGCCCGCGGCCACGGTTTCGATCTGGTTGTCGTGGCCGCCTGACGACATCCGGCAGCTCAACGAGTTGATCGAAGCCTATCAACAGCGCAACCCGGGAACCGAGTTCTCGGTCGCCTATGTGCCGGCCGATGAGCTGCGCCAAACGGTGGAAGCTGCGTTCCAGGCCGGCGATCCGCCCTCGATCTTCCTGGGCCCTTCGGAGTGGGGGCCGGAGCTGATGCAAGCCGGGATGGTGGTCGATCTGGCGCAGCTGCCGGTCGCTCAGCTCGAGTCGGTGGTGCAGCCGCTGGCCTGGAGCCAGGTCGAGTTCGGCAGACGAACGCTCGGATTGCCGATCCAGCTGCGCGGCACGGTACTGTACCGCAACCGTGAACTGGCTGCGGTTCCAGCGGCAACGGTGGAGAGCCTGGTGGACGCTTCCCAGGCTTATCGGGGGACCTTGAACGTCGGGATCAGTTTGGATTACGGATTCGCCACTGTTGCTCCGTTCGCACTGGCCTGCGGCGGCCCGCTGGTCGAGCAGAGCGAACCGCTGGACCTGGGAGGCCCGGTGCTGCCTTGCTGGCTCGAATTGCTGCGGGAGTTGAGCGTGGCTGGCCCGGTGGACTTCAACACCGATGACGGAGGCAGCCGGTTTGCGGAGGGCAGCTCGGCATGGCAGATCGATAGCACCGAGCGGTACGAACAATTCAGCGCGGCGTTGGGTGCGCAAACACTGGTGGTCGATCCTTGGCCAGTGTTTGAGAGCACCGGCGAGCCGATTGCCGGGTACGTGTGGACCGAAAACCTGTACTTCAGCAGCGGCATCGGGGCCGGCGAGCTCGAGCAGGCCTGGGCCTTTGCCACCTCGCTGCTTTCGGCCGACACGCAGCTCGCCCTGAGCAATCCTAATCGAGCGGCGAATATTCCGATTCACGCCGCTGTGCCGCCTCCGCCCGGCTATCTGGGGCAGATGCATCAGGCGCTGCTGGGGGGATCCGCGCTGCCGTTGTGGACGGTTCCCGAAGAGCAGCTGGGGATTCTGGAGCGGGCCGCGCGGGCAGTCTCGCTGCAGGGGGCCGACGTCGAAACCGCGCTGCGCCGGGCATTGGAGGAGCTCGCCGAGGCGACCGAGGAGCCGGCGGAGGATGGCTGAGATCTCGCCGGGCGGGATAATGGTAGAGCGGGAAGGGGCGGACGGGGAACCGACGGTGAATGGCTGAGATTTCGTTGCGGCAGGAGCTGGAAAGCAGTCTGCCCGCTGGCCGACTGGCACTGCTCAAGTCGGTCGCCAGGCAGGCTGAGGCGGCCGGCGATGCGCTGTACATCGTGGGTGGCTTCGTGCGCGATCTGCTGCTCGGATCCCCCAGCCTGGATTTCGACTTTGTGGTCGAGGGGGATGCGATCGGCCTAGCCCGCGAACTGGTCCGGCAGTATGGCGGACACGTCCACAGCCATCGTCGATTCGGCACTGCCAAATGGATCCTGGATGAAGAGCGCTCTGAGCTGCGCCAGGCGCTCGAATTCGAGGACGGTGAACTGCCCGGCCGGCTGGATTTCGTGACGGCGCGCAGCGAATCATACGAGCGGCCCACCGCCCTGCCGTCGGTGGCCCAGGGAGACATCTACGGCGACCTGCGTCGCCGCGACTTCAGCATCAACGCTCTGGCGTTGCGCCTGGACGGGGAACACTATGGGGAGCTGCTGGATGTGGAGAACGGCGAGCGCGATCTGGAGCGCCGGCGCATCCGGGTATTGCATGAGCGCAGCTTCGAAGATGATCCCACCCGCGCACTGCGTGCGGTCCGTCTGGAGCAGCGGCTGGACTTCGAGATCGAAACCGTGACCCT
>CAZJUE010000002.1:16361-42082 GCA_964549025.1 uncultured Anaerolineaceae bacterium
GTCATCGGCACTTTCGGAGGCGTGATTGCCATCCAGCTATTGCGCAAGGGGCTGCCGTTCTTGAGCGAGGTCAGCGGAGAGCGGATCCGCAGTGAGCTGGCGCTGATCTTCGGTGAGCCGGCGTTGATCCGAACCATGTCCAGGCTGCGCGAGCTGGGCGTGCTGCGAGCCATTCACCCCGAGTTGACCTGGGACGATTGGCTGGAGCGTCGATTCGAAGCCGTCCGCGCTTGGGCCGCGCCCGAGCAATGGAAGCTCGAACCATCGCCAACCCGAGAGCGGCTGCTGTACGCAATCTGGTTGTTTCGGCTTCCCGAGGTCGCCGCCGCCCTGGTCTGCAAACGCTTGCGCCTCAGCCAGCAGGACCGGAAGGTGGCTCTGCGGGCCGGCCGGCTGGATTGCGAGCTGCACACACCGCCGGCGCCGAGCGAAGCAACGCGCTGCCTGCGGGCGGTTCCGGTAGCAGCCCTGGCGGCCACCTGGCTGGCGTTGGACGGTCAGCCGGCCGCCCGCCAGACCATCGACCGCTATCTCAGCGATTGGCGCTGGATAGAGCCGACGGTGGACGGCAACACCCTGCGCTCGATGGATCTGCCGCCTGGCCCGGCCTATGGCCGGATCTTGAGTCGGCTGCGTGACGCTTGGCTGGACGGTGAAGTGACCGACCCGTCGCAAGAATCCGCTTTGCTGACTGAGCTGATCGAAGAGGCTAAGCAGCATGAGTAGGCGGCATGCGCCGACGCCGCGCGGTGCACCTCCTGAAGGGGCTGAATAGGGATGGACCGGCCAGTCGAGATCGTGGTCCGCGAGGCCACCCCGAAAGACTTGCCAGCGTTGGAGTGGGATGGCGAGTATCGGCACTACCGGCGGCTGTTTGCCCGCGCCATGGAGGAAGCCGCAAATGGGCGTCGCATCCTGCTGCTGGCTGAAATCGGCGGCGACCTGGCCGGCCAGATCTTCGTTCAGCTCACCACTCGCAGCGCGTTCGCCTCCCGGGGGGTGCGCTCTGCCTACCTGTACGCATTTCGGGTGAAGCGTGCCAACCGCAGTCAGGGTATCGGCTCACAGCTGCTGCGCGAGGCCGAGTCACGCCTGGCCGCGCTCGGTTTCGAGCGCTGTGTGATCTCGGTGGCCAGAACCAATCGGGCGGCGCGCCGCTTGTACGAGCGCCATGGCTATCAGGTATTCGCCGAGGACTCCGGCGAGTGGTCCTACGTGGATCACCAGGGCGTCGTGCGAAACGTCAGCGAACCCGCGTACGTTTTGGAGAAGCAGCTCGACCCACGCGGCTGAGGCGACAGCCGCCCCCCGATTTCGGTTTTGCAATTTGGCAGTTCCGTGGCAGAGTCTAGGCTTGCACTGCCGCCTGGCACCCAGCGGGTGCCAGTGTCTGGCTGGCGCGGCCGGCGGGAAGGCCACCGCGCGAGCCGACAATCGATTAAGCCGGGGGAGCCCCGATGGCACGGTTCTTGAACCTTTCTGCCAGGGAAGACCGCTCCAGCGGAAACAACTATGAAGAGTGGGATGAATAAGGCGCGCGCCGCGCTGCTTTTGACGATTCTGGCCGCACTGGCTTGCTCCCGCAGCGACGAACCGTTGGGCCTGCTGGGTTTGGAGCTGGTGGGCAGCCCCAGTGACTCGGGCACCAAACGCCCCGACCAGGCCTCTGAGGCCCTCGAGGGTGATCCCGATCCTGAAATCATATTGATCGACCCGACGCCGCTGCCGACGCCGACCCCGGATCCGATCCGCCAGCCACCCCCACGGGAGGAAATCCCGGAGTGGTACGTGGTGCAGTGGGGCGACTCGATCAACGGGATCGCTGGCCGGATGGGGATCGGATCCAACCAGATCCTCAGCGAAAACGGGTTGATCGATCCCAACTTCCTGGCGGTGGGGCAGGTGCTGTATCTGCCGACGCCGATTCCGCAGCCGCCCTCGCCCAGCCTAAAACTCATTCCCGATTCGGAGTTGGTGTACGGACCCAAGGCAACCGAGTTCGGATTCGAGGAGCTGGTTCGGGTATGGGACGGGGCGCTCAATCGCTATTCCGAGCTGGTGGAGGGCCAGCAGCTCAGCGGTGCGCAGATCGTGGGCTGGGTAGGGCAGAAGTATTCGATCAATCCGCGGCTGCTGTTGGGACTGCTGGAGTATCAGAGTGGCTGGTTGACCCAGGCGTCGCCGCCGCCTGAGATGCAGACCTATCCGCTGGGCTATAGGGCAGCAGGCTACGAAGGGCTGTACCCCCAATTGGCCTGGGCGGCCGATCAGCTCAACCGCGGTTATTACCAGTGGCGGGCCGGCTGGGCCGGTCCGTACCTGCTGGCCGATGGCACCCCGGTCTACCCCGGCGCGGGTATCAACGCCGGCACCGCAGCGGTGCAGTGGCTGTTCGCCCATCTGTACTCGCCCGAGGCCTGGCGCAGCGTGCTCAGCGAGAACGGCTTCTATCGCGTGTACCGGCTGGTGTTCGGCGATCCGTTTCAATACGCCTTCGAGCCGCTGTTGGCCGACGACCTTCAGCAGCCGGAGCTGCAGCTGCCGTTCGAGCCGGGAAGCAGCTGGTCGTTCACCGGCGGACCGCACTCCGCCTGGGGCAACTGGGGCGCCTGGGCGGCGCTGGACTTCGCCCCACCCGGCCAGGCACTCGGCTGCGTGATCTCCAATCATTGGGTGGTGGCGGTGGCCGACGGTCTGGTGGTCCGCTCGGAGAGCGGGGAAGTGATTCAGGACTTGGATGGCGACGGCTTCGAGGGCACCGGATGGGCAATCCAGTACCTGCACATCGAGAGCCGTGATCGGGTTCCGGTTGGCCGCTACCTGCGCGCCGGGGATCGGATCGGTCATCCCTCGTGTGAGGGCGGTATTTCCACCGGCACGCACCTGCATCTATCGCGCAAGTACAACGGTGAGTGGGTTTCGGCCGACGGGCCGCTGCCGTTCGTGATGGATGGTTGGACCTCGGTCGGGAGCGGGATCGTGTACAACGGCAGCCTGAGCCGGGACGGCGTGGAGTTGCCTGCCTGCTCCTGCCGACTGCCGTTCAATCAGATCTCACGTTGATATGAATAACAGGCAGGCAACTCCGACCGGCAGTGACATGCGGCAAAGCGCCGCCAAGAGAATCCGCTTCGGGCGGCGCAGCGGCTCCAGTGGATTGATGCTGCCGCTTGCCGCATGCCTTCTGGCCGCCTTAGCTTGCACCCGCTCGAACGTTCCGTCGCCGGGCGGCATCGGCGCCGGACTGGCCGCGCCTCCGACGGAAGTGGCTGCGGCGGCCACCGAAGCGCAGCTCGTCCAGCAGGAGCCAGCATCCGCCACCGAAATCACCGAACCGATGGCGGCGCCCACGGTCACTCCCTCACCGGAAGCCCCTGAGCCGTTGGCTTCGCCGACCTTCCCGCCGACCCCGACCATCGGGGTGCAGGAGTCTTCGGAAACCATCCTGTATCGCGCACAGCCTGGTGATGTGCTGCGCAGTGTGGCGGTGCGGTTCGGCGTCGTTCCCGCTGACATTGTTTCGGCCGATCAACTGCCGCTGGAGGAGAATGATTTGCTGGCCGCCGACCAGATCCTGTTCGTACCGCGGCGACTGGGGCCGACCGGTCCGGCGGAACCACTGCTGCCGGACAGTGAGCTGATCTTCTCACCGCACGCCATCGACTTCGATATCGAGGGCTTCGTGGCCGACCGCGGTGGATACCTCAACCGCTACCGGGAAACGGTGGGCGGCTTCAACCGTTCCGGAGCCGAGGTGGTGGCGCTGGCCGCCCGCGATCATTCGATCAACCCCCGACTGCTGCTGGCGCTGCTCGAGTACCACTCCGGCTGGGTCACCCAGCCCGGATCGCCACGTGGAGACGATTTCCGCTATCCGCTGGGGCACCCGTCTCAAGACACGCAGGGGCTGTATCGACAGTTAACCTGGGCGGCCAACGAACTGGGCACCGGCTACTACGGCTGGCGAGCCGGAACCCTGACCGAGCTGATCTTCCCCGATAGCTCGCTGCTGCGCCTGGCGCCGGAACTCAATGCTGGATCCGTCGCGCTGCAGTTCTTTTTCTCGCTATTCGTTTCCGGTCGGGAGTGGGCGGAGGCGATCTCGCCTGAGGGTTTTATCCAAACCTACTGGGACCTGTTCGGGGATCCGTTCGGCTACAGCCATCCAATCTACGACGACGGCCTGCAGCAGCCGGCGCTGATCCTGCCGTTCCTCGAGGGTCACATCTGGGCATTCACCGGAGGTCCACACGGAGCCTGGGAGGCTGAATCGGCTTGGGCCGCGCTGGACTTCGCGCCGTCCGCGATCGAATCGGGTTGCGCAGAATCCGACGACTGGGTGTTGGCCGCCGCTGCCGGGCTGGTGGTTCGCAGCGAGCGGGGGGTGGTGGTGCTCGACCTGGATGGGGATGGCGAGGAGCAATCCGGCTGGAGCTTACTCTACCTGCACATCGGCAAAAATCCATTGGTGGAAGTGGGCGATCTGGTCGATCACGGTGACCTGATCGGCCATCCATCATGCCTTGGAGGTGTGGCCAGCGGCACCCACGTGCATATCGCACGCAAGTACAACGGGGAATGGATCCTGGCCGACGGGCCGCTACCCTTTACACTAAGCGGGTGGGTAGCCAAAGCCGGCACCCGCCCATATCAAGGGGCACTGATCAAAGGCGATCAGGTCGTGCTGGCCTGTACCTGCGCCAGCCAGGCGACCTACATTTCGAGATGACCATGGGCCGCGGCCGGATTGGCCACTGGTGTTGGCTCGCGCTCGGCGCGCTGGCGTTGCTCGGGCTGACCGCTTGCGCAGCCGAAAATCCACCCATACTGGCGACATCAACCCCGGAGCCGGCCACGCCCCAGGTCCAGGCCACGCCGCTCCCGACCCGCATTCCCCATCCGCCTGGCGAACTGGTTCCGTACCGCGCCCGATCTGGAGACACGCTGGCGGCGTTGGCAGCCCGCTTTGGCACCAACGTGGAGGACATTCGATCGGCCAATTCCGATTTGCCGGCCGATCTCACCACGCTCACTCCCGGACTTGCGCTCCAGATCCCGGCTTTCTACCTGCCGCTGACCGGTAGCCCATTCGAGATCCTGCCCGACAGCGAGTTGGTCAACGGCCCCTCGGCGATTGGGTTCGATACCCGGGAGGTGCTGCTGGCTCATCCAGGGTATCTATCCGGTCTTTCGGACTACGCCTACCGCCTGGAGCGACCGGCCTGGGAAGTGGTCGATTCGATTGCCTCGAACTACTCGATCCACCCGCGTCTATTGGTCTCGTTGCTTGAGTTCCAGAGCGGCGCGCTCTCGGATCCGTTCCCGGCTGAGCAGGCCGAGCGCTACCCGTTGGGTTATCAAGACTCCCGCTACCAGGGGCTGTTCCGCCAGCTGCTGTGGGCGGCCGAACGGCTGAATGACGGCTACTATGGCTGGAAAACCGGTCAACTGCGTGAGTTTGAGACCGCCGACGGAATGATCTACCGGCCGGATGCCTGGCTCAACGCCGGTACCGTCGGCGTACAGATGCTGTTTGCCGGATTGTACGAGGCGGAGCAGCTGGAACAGGTGTTGGGCCCGGATGGCTTCTATGCTGCGTATTTGCGGCTATGGGGCGATCCCTTCGAGCGGGCGGTGGATCTGTTCCCGGCCCAGCTGGTGCAGCCAGAGCTGGCGCTGCCGTTCGTTCCCAATCGGATTTGGGATTTCACCGGTGGGCCGCACTTCTCGTGGGGAACCAGCCTGCCGATGGGTGCGCTCGACTTTGCCCCTCCGGCGACGCTGTCCGGCTGCATCGTGTCGGAGGAGTGGGTAGCGGCCCCGGCCGACGGAGTGGTGACCCGCAGCGGCGAGGCCATCGTAGTGCTCGATCTGGACGGCGACCGCGATGAGCGCACCGGGTGGAGCCTTTTTTTCTATCACATGGAGAGCCGCGACCGGGTGCCGGCAGGAACCAAACTTGCGGCCGGCGATCCGTTAGGTCACCCGTCCTGTGAGGGCGGCAGGGCCACCGGAACACACTTCCACCTGGCGCGCCGCTTCAATGGCGAGTGGCTGCCGGCAGACGGTCCGATTCCCTTTGTGTTGGACGGATGGGTGGCCGCCGCCGGAGCCGAGGCGTACCAGGGATCGCTCACCAAGGGATCCAATGTGGTGCAGGCCTGCACCTGCTCGACCAGCGGCAACCGGATCATCTACCAGCTGCCCACGGAGTAGGGGCGGGGCGGTTGCATTGTCCGATTCAGCGCTTGGTCAGCGTGGTCACCGCTCCACCACATGTAGGCGCGCCCCGGACCGGCGCGTCTTGCAGGCCAATTTCCGCTGTGCTAGAATTGATTTGTTCATCGCAGAGCATTCGTCGGAAAAGTGGGCAGCCCCCACTTTTCTGCGTAATAGCGATGAGACACGGCCCCGCTAGGGTAAGGTTGGAACAAGCATGAAGAGCGACTTCACATTGGCATTCAATGAAATCACCGAGCGCTTCGGCCTGTCGCAAGACACGGTCATGGAAGCGCTGGAGGCCGCTATGGTCTCGGCCTACCGACGTTCGGTGAACGCCTCCTCCGCGCAGCAGATCGAAGCCAAATTCGAGCCGGAGACCGGCAAGGTGCGCATCTTTGCTGAGAAGGAAATCGTGGATGAGGTCGAGAACCCGCTGACCGAGGTCACGCTCGAGGAAGCGCAGCAATACGATCCGGAAGCCGAAATGGGTGGTATGAGCTTGGTCGATTCCACGCCGCCCTCGCGCGAATTCGGGCGGGTGGCAGCGCAGACCGCCAAGCAGGTGATCCTACAGCGCCTGCGGGAGGCCGAGCGCGACGCCCAGTACGAGGAATACGTCGAGCGCGAAGGCGACATGGTGCACGGCACCGTGCACTCGATCACGCCGCAAGCGGTCACCGTCGGGCTTGGGCGGGCGGAAGCCATTCTGCCGCGCAACCAGCAGATCCCCGGTGAGCGCTTTCACGTGCGCGATCGGATTCGGGTATACGTGCTGGAGGTGCGCAAGTCGTCGCGTGGCCCGGTGATCGTGGTCTCGCGTACCCACCCCAACATGTTGCGCCGGTTGCTGGAAATGGAAGTTCCGGAGATCAACCAGGGCCTGGTCGAGATCAAAGCCATCGCCCGGGAGGCCGGCAAGCGCGCCAAGGTTGCGGTGGCGGCCACCCGTGAGGGGGTCGATCCGGTCGGAGCTTGCGTCGGCCTGCGCGGCGTGCGCATCCAGTCGATCGTACGTGATCTCAACGACGAGAAGATCGACGTCATCGAGTGGAACCCTGATCCAGCCACTTTCATATCCAAAGCGCTCAGCCCGGCCCGCGTGTCGGGCGTGTTCTTGGACGAGCATCCAGACCGCGGCAAGACCGCCATTGTGGTGGTGCCGGAAGATCAGCTGAGCCTGGCGATCGGGCGGGCGGGGGTGAACGCCCGGCTTTCGGCGCGGCTGACCAACTGGCGAATCGACATCAAGAGCCTGGTGGAAGCCGCCAGCGAGGCGCTCAACCGCCTGAGCTCGGATGCCAGCTTCGCCGAGATGGCGGAGGCCGAGGCTGAGAACATGGCCCAGGTCGAGATGATTCTCACCAAGAAAGAGGAAACCCGCCCAGTTACTCCCGAGGAATACCACGTGATGACCGATTTCGTGGTGATGGTGGAGCGCGAGTTGATGTCGCGGCGAGAGGCCGAGCGGCAGAAACTCATGGAGAAGATCGCCGAGATTCGGGAGGGCATCCCGGAAGGCGCCTTCGAGTTCCCGCTGGGAGAAACCGGCGTCAGCACCCGAGTGGTCAATCTCTTGATGGAGGCGGGCCTAGACACAGCCGGCAAAGCGATGCAGCAGCTGGAGCTTGATCCGGATAGGATCCTGGCGCTGCAGGGGGTTGGCCCCAAGGCGATGGAAGAGCTGAACGAAATCCTGCCGGCCTTCGACTATCCTGAGCCGGTGGAGGAAGAAGAAGAAGAGCCAATCGAGCTCGCGGAGCCCGAAGCGGAAGCAGAAGCAGAAGCCGAGGCGGAGGTAGCAGCGGAGGCGGAAGCCGAAGAGCTCGCAGAAGCCGAAGCCGAGCTTGAGCCGGAAGCGGAGGTCGAGCCGGAAGCGGAGGCCGAACCGGTCGAGGAGCCGGAACCCGTGGCCCTCGAGGAGGTTTTCGAGCAAGCGGTGGAGTCACTCGAGGAAGCGATGGTGGAGCAGGAAGAGGACCTCGACGAAGAGCAGCTTGAAGAAATCGAGCGCAAGAAACGCAAAGAGCGCTCGCGGATTGTCGAATTCGATCCCGATTTGGGTGAGACCGTCGTGCGGCACCGTCGCAAACCCGGTCGTAAGACCGACTGGGAAGAGATGGACGAGTTCGAGGAGATATAGCCCCGCTCACAGGTGTCCAGGTGTCAGCCCGGAAACGCAGGCACGTCCCGCAGCGCACTTGCGTCGGCTGCCGCGAGGTGCTCCCCAAGCGCTCGATGACTCGCATCGTGCGCACGCCAGATGGCGTTATGATTGATCCGTCGTCAAAGGCACCGGGCCGTGGCGCCTACCTCCACGACCGTCAGGAATGCTGGCGGGTGGCGCTCAAAGGCCCGCTTTCGAAGGCACTTCGGGTGGAACTAACCGAAGGGGAGCGCCAACGTTTGACGCAGTACATGGATCAGTTATCGGAAAGCGCCGATGGCTGAGGTGTTCTCAACAGTTTTCATAATCTAATCCTTGCGCGGCGCGCTCGGTCGCACAGGGAGGAGGTGCGACATGAGCGAGGTAAAGAACAACGTAGTAGAACTCCCCGACAGCCTCACGGTCCGCGACTTGGCGGAGCTGATCGAGGCCAGCCCCATCGACGTTATCAAGCAACTGATGGCCAACGGCGTAATGGCCAATATCAATCAGACCATCGATTTCGATACCGCGGCGATCGTGATCGCCGAATTCGGATTCGAGGCCCAGCAAATGACTCCGGTGGACGGCGATGGGTCCGAGGAAGCAGCCGAACTCCCGCACTGGCGTCGGCTGCTAGACGATGAGGACCCAGAGGCGATGGAGCAGCGCGCTCCCGTGGTGACCATCCTGGGTCACGTCGATCACGGCAAGACCACGCTGCTGGATGCAGTGCGCCAGACGGAAGTGGCGGCGGGAGAAGCCGGTGGAATCACCCAGCACATCGGCGCGTACCAGGTGAGGCACAATGGTCGGTTGATTACCTTCCTGGATACGCCCGGCCACGCGGCCTTCACCGCCATGCGGGCCCGCGGTGCGCAGGGGGCCGACATCGCGGTGTTGGTGGTGGCGGCGGACGATGGCGTCATGCCGCAGACGCGCGAAGCGCTGGCCCACGCCAGGGCCGCGCAGGTGCCGATCGTGGTGGCGCTGAACAAGGTCGACCGGCCGAACGCCAATCCCGACAAGGTCAGGCAGGAGTTGGCCGATCTGGGGTTGATCCCTGACGATTGGGAGGGCGACACCATGGTCGTCCCAGTTTCCGCCAAGCAGACCACCGGGATCGACGACCTGCTGGAGGCGATCCTGCTGGTCGCCGACGAGACCGAAATTCGGGCCAACCCCCAGGGCAAGGTTCTCGGAAGCGTGATTGAAGGCGAGCTGGACAAGGCCCGCGGCGTGGTCGCCACCCTGCTGGTGCAGAATGGCACCTTGAAGGTCGGCGACGTCGTGGTGGCCGGCAGCTCGTTCGGCAAGGTTCGGGCCATGTTCGATCATCAGGGCAATACGATCGAACTGGCGACGCCCTCCACCCCGGTTTCAGTACTCGGGCTCTCGGATGTGCCGGACGCCGGTCAATTATTCACACTGGTCGAGTCGGAACGCGAGGCTCGGGCATTGATCAAGGCTCGGGAGGAACGGCGGGCCGAAGCGCCCACCGGATCGCAAGCGATCTCGCTCGATCAGATCTTTGAGGCAGTGCGGGCCGGTGAGGCGCAGGAGCTCAAGCTGGTGATCAAGGCCGACGTGCAGGGCTCGCTGGAGCCGATCGTCAATTCGCTCAACGATCTCAGTGTCGTGGATATCAAGATCAGTATCTTGCACGCGGCCACCGGGAACATCAGCGAAGACGACGTGAATCTGGCGGAAGCCTCGGGAGCCATCGTGATCGGGTTCAACGTGGTTCCGGACCAGGCAGCCAAACGAACCGCCGAGGTCGAGCAGGTCGATATCCGTCTCTACGAGGTGATCTACCGACTGACCGAGGACATCGAGAAGGCGCTTAAGGGTATGCTCGAACCGGAGAAGCGGCTGGTCGAGATCGGCCAGGCGCAGGTGCTGCAAGTCTTCGGTATTCCCAAGGTGGGGAACATCGCCGGCTGCCGGGTAATGGAAGGCGAGATACGCCGCAATGCTCTAGTCCGGGTCATGCGGCAGGACGAGCAGATCCATCAGGGCCCGATATCCTCGCTCAAACATGAGAAGGACGACGTGCGTGAGATCCGGGAAGGCTTCGAGTGCGGCATCGCCTTGAAGGGCTTCGAGGACTTCGAGGAAGGTGACACCTTGGTGGCCTTTATTGAAGAGACCGTCGCTGTGGAGTAGTCCCCCTGCCAAGCGAAGCTCGCGCTCGCAGGGTCGCCGACCGGATCAATGAGGAACTGGCGATCCTGCTTCAACGCAAAGCCGACGATCCGGGGCTGGCAGGACTCACGGTGACTGGAGTCGAGGTCGACCGTGAGTTCGCGTATGCGACCGTTTTCGTCAGCGGATCGGTCGATGAAAAAGCCGCGATGGCTGCGCTCGATCGTGCCCGCGGCTTCTTGCGCAGTCAGCTGGCACGCCGCATCTCCATCCGCACTTTCCCAAAGTTGAGATTCCGTTGGGATAATTCATCGGCCCGCGGGGCGCGCATCGACGAATTGCTTGACCAGCTGAAACGCGAAGGTGGCGATGAAGCGAATGGGTGAACGCCGCTCGCGGCCCGAATTGTCTTGAGCCTGGTATTTGCAAGATGAGCCTGCCGATCGAGCGCGCCAGGCAGGTACTGGCGGAGGCTGACAGCGTGGTGGTGCTTGGGCATCAGCGGCCGGATGGGGATTCGGTCGGATCGATGTTGGGCCTGACGCAGTCGTTGCGCGAGCGCGGTCAGACCGCACTTGCAGTCAGCGCCAGCGGCATCCCGAGTCGTTTCGGGTTCCTGCCCGGAGCTGACGAAGTGCTCGGGGAGCTTCCGGCCGGCGAACACTTGCTGGTTGCGGTCGATACGGCCGACGCCGACCGGCTATCGGCCGCCGTCGAAAATCCGCCGGCTATCAATATCGACCATCATCCCACCAATACCAATTACGCCGAACTCAACCTGGTGGTGCCCGATGCGGCATCCACTACCCAGATCCTTTGCGACCTGTCAGAGGATTTGGAGCTTCCGATCTCGACGGCGGTGGCCACCAGTTACCTGACCGGACTGATCACCGATACCAACGGTTTTCGTACGCCAAGTGTGAACGGCGCGGTGCTGCAGTTGGCCGCGAAACTGATGGGGCTCGGCGCCGAGCTGAGCACGCTGTATCAGCTCGCCCTGGTCGAGCGCAGTTTTGTGGCCCTTCGCTATTGGGGCGCCGGGCTGGCTACGCTGCAGCGCCAGGGCAAGCTGGCTTGGGCCAGCCTCAGCCTGGACGATCGCCGCGCCGTCGGATACCCAGGTGACGACGATGCCGATTTGGTCGAGCTGCTAGGCACAATACGCGAGGCCAATGTCAGCTTGATCTTTATTGAAATGGAAGACGACCGGGTGAAGGTTAGTTGGCGCGCTCGGGAGGGCGCGAATGTAGCAGAAATCGCAGCCGGTTTTGGGGGCGGCGGCCATCACCTGGCGGCCGGCGCGATGGTCGACGGCAGGCTGGCCGAGGTGATTGAACGGGTGGTCAGCGCAACGCAACGAGCAATGGAGAGTGCGGCCGAATGAAGGACTACGGATTGTTGCTGGTGGATAAGCCGATCGGGCCGACCTCACACAAGGTCGTCAGCGTGGTGCGAAACGGCACCCAGATCCGCAAGGTTGGTCATGCAGGGACCCTGGATCCACGGGCTTCCGGCCTGCTGGTGCTGTGTCTGGGTCCGGCCACCCGACTTAGCGAATTTCTCTCCACCTCCGACAAGCAGTATCAGGCACGCATCCGATTTGGGGAAGCCACCCAGACCTACGACGCCGAAGGGGATTTCACCCTCGAAAGCGGGCGAATGCCGTCCGAAAGCGAGATCCAAGAAGCGCTGCGGCGCTTTCGAGGGGAAATCGAGCAGGTCCCGCCGCCATTCAGTGCCATCAAAGTCAAGGGCCGAAAAGCGTATGAACTGGCGCGCGAGGGCAAGGAAGTTGAGCTCGAGCCGCGCGAGGTCACGATCACCGAATTTGAAGTGCTGGATTACGATCCTCCCGAGATCACTGTGCTGGTGGAGTGTTCAGCCGGCACTTACATCCGATCGCTGGCACACGACCTGGGCCGCGCATTGGACACCGGCGCCCATCTAGCCGGATTGCGCCGGCTGCGGGCCGGCCCGTTCAAGATCATGGAGGCGGTGCGCCTGGCGGCGCTGGAGAGCGCCATGGCCGACGGGGGCTGGCGATCCTATATGCGGCCGGCGTTGGACGCGCTGCCCGAGCTGCCGATCGTCGAGCTCACGCCGGAGGAGCAGCAGGCAATCCAGAATGGCATCCGCATCGACCGCGATTCCCAAGCGGGCGATTTGGCGCGGGCGGTTGGGCAGGAGGGGCTGCTGATCGCGCTGCTGGAAGCGGTTGAAGACGGTACCCAGTGGCATCCCCGCAAGGTCTTTCTGAGCTAGATGCGCTGCCTCCGCAAGATCCACCACCGCTGGATGCGGCGCCCCCGCAAACCATTGCCAACCTGAATGCAGCATCACCGCGACCTCAGCCAGGTGCATTTGGCCTCCAGCGCCCTGACGATCGGTTCCTTCGATGGGGTTCATCTTGGCCATCAGGACCTGGTTCGGCGGCTGGTCGAAAGCGCTGCGGCCAATGGCTGGCCCAGCGTGGTGCTCAGCTTCCACCCGCACCCGGCGGTGGTGCTTGGCAAACGCGAGCGCGCCTTTTACATCAATACTCCTGAAGAGAAAGCCGCGCTGCTGGGAGAGCTCGGGGTCGACCACGTCGTCACCCATACCTTTGATCTGGAATTCTCCAAGCTCGAGCCCGAGGAGTTCCTGGACCTGCTGCAGCGGCAGCTGGCATTCCGGCAGCTATGGGCCGGGCAGGACTTCGCCTTCGGGCACGAGCGGCGGGGCGACCGGCACTTCCTGGAACAGGCCAGCGCGGAGCGCGACTTTGAGCTGTGCGTAGCGCCCCCAGTCAAGCTGGACGGAGAGGTGGTGAGCACTACCCGGGTGCGTGAGGCGCTGCGTTCGGGTGATGTAGCCCGGGCGCGCGGCTACCTTGGCCGGCCCTTCAGCTTGACCGGCACGGTCGTGCGAGGGGCCGGGCGCGGCGCGCAATTGGGCATTTCAACCGCAAATCTTGAGCTGTGGGCGGAGCAGGCTTACCCCGGGCACGGGGTCTACGCCTGCCTGGCCGCAGTAGAGGGCGAGCGCTGGGAGGCAGTGGCCAATATCGGCGTTCGGCCGACCTTCGAAGACCAGCCTCAACAGCCGGTGGTCGAAGCCCACCTGCTGGATTTCCCTTCAAGCCGCCAATTGTACGGTCAGCAGTTGGTGCTCACCTTTATCGATCGCCTGCGGGACGAACGGCGTTTCGATGGTCCGGACCAGCTGCTTCAGCAGATTGGCCGCGATATCGAGCGGGCGCGCGAGCTGCTGGAGAAGGAACGCCCATCGAATTGAGCGGGCGCGGGGTCTGCTTGCCGCGCAAGCAGACATTGGTTTGGCAGTCGACGCTATCGGGGGAGGTCGATCAGGCGGCGGCCGCTTCGGCGATCCGCGCTTCGGCTATGCGGACGTATTCGGGCTCGATCTCGTAGGCCACATAGCGTCGGCGGTTCTTCAACGCCGCCACGCAGGTAGTCCCGGCGCCTGCAAACGGGTCCAGCACCACGTCCCCCTGATAGCTGTAGAGCTTGATCAGTCGCTCGGGGAGCTCTTCCGGAAACGGAGCCGGGTGGCCAATCTGCTTGGCGGAGGCCGACGGGATGCGCCAGATGCTCTTGGTCCACGCCAGGAACTCGTCGCGCTCGATCGTGCTTTTTCGACCCGGACTCTGCTTTGAACCGGCAGCTTCGGGATCGTCATCGACCTGTCCATCCGAACTCTCTTCGCCGGCTCCGCTCGCAGGCCGCTTGAAGCTATCCTTCGAGAAAACCAGGATGTATTCGTGCACGTCGCGCAGCACCGGGTTGCTGGCCGACATCCATGACCCCCAGGCGGTCGAGGAGGCGGCGCTGCCGGCCTTGTCCCAGATGATCTCGCCGCGCATGCGGAAGCCGATGTCCAATAGATCGCTGATCAAGAAGGCGTGCAGTGGAATGTAAGGCTTGCGGCCCAGGTTGGCGAGGTTGACGCACGCCCTGCCGCCGGTCACCAGCACCCGATAGGTCTCGCTCAACACTTGCCGGATCAGGTCCCGGTATTCGCCCAGCGTCAAATCCTGATCGTACTCCTTGCTCACGTTGTAGGGCGGCGAGGTCACCATCAGATGCACGCTGTGATCCGGCAGTTCGGCCATTTGCTCCGAGGATTTACACAGCACCCGGTCGAGGTAGCGGTCGGGGACCGGGTTCTCGATGAACTCCAGATCGAGCTCTGCGCGCTGATCGGCATACAGCCGGCTGTCGTAGAAACGCGAGGAGTCGTGGCTGAAGCGTCCGCTCGAGCCGAAACTGCTGGTTTCGGTGTGGCCCACAGGGCGGCCGCCCTCGGAGTCGCTCTGAGACCGGCCGCTCTTTGAGCCGCCCACAGTCAGTCCTGTGACTCCGGGACCGCGTATCCGAGCCGCTGCAAAGCAGCCGGGTCGTTGCGCCAGCCCGGCAACTCTTTCACCCGCAGCTCCAGGTACACCTTGCGGCCAGACATTCGCTCGATGCTCTGGCGGGCACGGGTGCCGATCTCGCGCAGCATCGTTCCGCCCTTGCCGATCACGATCCCCTTCTGCGAAGCGCGTTCGACGAACACCGTAGCGGCGATGTAGGCGCCGCGCGGCTCGGAGGGCGGCCGTTCGCTGAGCCGCTCCGAGGCCGCTTGCCCTCTGGGCCGGTTTCGCTCTTTGTACTCATCGATCCGAATGGCAATGCTGTGCGGCAGTTCGTGCCGCAGCAGCTCCATGGCGGCGGCCCGGATCAGATCGGCGGCGATATCGCGCTCGTAACGGTCAGTGACTTCCTCGGGCGGGTAATATTGCGGTCCCTCCGGCAGCCGGGCGATCAACACCTCCAGCAGCCGGTCGAGGTTATCGCCGCGGGTGGCGGAAACTCCGATCAACTCGACTTCCGGGCACAGCTCACGGTAGGCCTCCCAATGCGCCTTCAGTTGCTCCGGCTCAAGCAGGTCGATCTTGTTCAGTGCCGCCACGACCGGGACGCCGCCTGCCTGCTGCAGCTGCTCAACAACTAGCCGATCGGCATCGCTGGGCAGCATGTGCAGGTCGAAGACCGCCAGGATCAAATCCGCGTCGCTGAGCACTGCGCTGGCAGTCTGGTTCAGGAACTCTCCCAACTGATGTTGGGGCTGGTGCAGCCCCGGGGTGTCGACGAAGATCAGCTGCGCCGAATCGGTGGTCAGAATCGCCAGCTGGCGTTCGCGGGTGGTTTGTGGCTTGGCGGATACCGGCCACAGCGGCTCGCCTACCAGGGCATTGAGCAGCGAGGATTTCCCGACGTTGGGACGTCCGGCCAACCCGATGAATCCAGAGCGGTGAGGGCTGCTCATGCGGCAATTGTCAAAGATCGGTCGCGCGCTGTCAAGCACCGCTCAAAGCGGCCAATGGGTCGGCGGGCTATAATCTGCACCCCAAGGGACCGGACGGAACGGAACCCATGAGCATCTTTCGACGCCGCAAGAAGACCAATCGCTTTATCGAGCTGCTGATCAAGCAGGCGGAGCACACCTCCAACGGTTTGAACCTGTTGTTGCAATACGTGCAGCAGCCGGACGAGGGCCTGGCGCTCAGATTGACCGAAATCGAAAAGGAGGCCGACGAGGTGCGGCGAATCCTGATCGACGAGTTGAACCGCACTTTTATCACGCCGATCGATCGAGAAGACATCTTCGCGCTCTCGCTGACCATCGACGACGTGCTGGACTACGCCAACACCACCATAGAAGAGATGGAAATGTTGGAGATTCACCCCACCAAGTTCCTGGAGCGCATGGTGTCGCTGCTTTCGGAAGCCTCGATTGAAATCCACCGGTCGGTTATGCGGCTGGAAGACCACCCCAGCGTGGCCAACGACCACGCGGTGCGTGCGAAAGCGCTTGAGAACCGCATGGAGACCGTCTACCGCGAAGCCATCGCTGAGCTGTTTCACCTGCCGCGCGATGTGGACCACATCGTCGAGATGCTGAAGTTGCGTGAGATTTACCGCCATCTCTCGAACGCCGCCGACCGAGGGGACGAAGCCGCCAATGTGGTCGGCGACATCGTGGTGAAACGCATGTAGAAGCTGGGCCGTGCAAACAGCGCGGCGCAAGAGCGGCGCCGGATAGGTTGCGGGGCGAAGGTGGCCCCGTTTTGCTTTCGGTTGGGGATGAGGGTTCCGGGCTAGCCGCCGGACTTGGTCGCCAGCCGCCCCAGCTTCATGCCGACCTCGCGCCACTGGATCTTGGAAATCCCCAGCTTTTGGCGCAGGTTGTCCTTGTCCGTCCCGGCTTTGTAGTCCATCAGCGCCGAGGTCCAGCGGCACATGTTGAACGAAAGGTGCTTGTCCAGCTCGGCCGCTTCGCCGACGTCCTCCAGCAGGTACTCCAGGCGGCGCGGGGAGTACGGAAAGAGCCGTTCTTCGGGAGAGTACTGTTCGACATACTCGCGATAGGCAGGCACCCAGGCACGGTCCAGTGCCAATTTGCGCTCCCGATAGCGTTTCTGCACGTTCCCATAACGGATCCACAGCGTCGGCCCGTCGGCGGCCTTCAAATCGATGTGGTTGAGGTGGACCGCCAGGCACTCGCCCTTCTTGATGCCGGTGTGCAGCAGCAAGCTCACCAACGTGTACGGGCGGGCGTCCGGCGGATCGTGGCTGCGCAGCTCCTCGGCGGCGCTGAGCACCCGCAGCATCTCGTCGTGGCTGAGCACATCCGGCAGTGGGCTCAGCACCGATTCCTGGGGGACCGCCTCGGCCGGGTCTTCCACCAGGATGCCGGCCTGCTTCAGCCAGCGGAAGAAAGCTTTGAGCGAGGTGATGCGGCGCGAGTAGGTCTTGGGGCTGCACGGCACTCCACGCCGATTGAGCATCCAATCCAGGAAGTTCTTCAGATCGTGGGTGCCGATGGCGTTGATCGAGTGGCCGGCGCCCATGAAGCGCGCCAGCAGGCGCAGATCGCCGGTGAAGGCCTTGACGGTGTGGATCGAGCTGCCGGACTCCTCCAACTGCTCGCCCCAAGCCTGGATGGCGGCGCTGAGGCTCGAGTCGGGACGAACCGGCCCCTCGGCCAGCGCGGCTTCTCTGGGCGTGCTGGAAAACAGGGGCAGGTCTTCGCTCGAATCAGACATCGTCAACGCTCGCGCTTTCGCATAGCCACGGGCGGCGACTCTAGACTCGAGTGCCCGAATTGTCAATCGCGAATGTGTGTGATTGCCGGTGCCGGCTTGCTGCGGGCGCGGAGCTGCGTGATCAGGGGAGCTGACCGCGGGTGGGGTCGAAGCATGGTCGGTAGTCGCTGCCGACCACCAGCCGGTAGGCGAAAGGAGAACCGGGATCCGGAAGCTCGACGTAGCGCGCTGGTTCCAACCCGAAGGCTTGCATGATCTGCTCGACATCTTCCGGATCGCCAACCCGGTAGTCGATCAAGTGGGTCGGCGTGCCGTCGGCTTCGCTGATTGAGCCCACGAAGGCTTCGAAGCCGGCGTAATTGAGCCGTTCGGCCGCCAGCGCCGCCCAATCCTGCACTCCGGAAGCGTTCACCACTTCGACGGTCAACGCCGCCTCCGGAATGAGCTCGTCGGGCAGCTCGAAGTCGAAGGTGCTGCGCACCAGCGCCTCGATCGGGCCTCGATTGGGCACCAGAACCTGCGCGCCGCTGGAGGGGATTCGCCAGCCGGTCACCTGATCGCGGCCAACGAAGCGGCTGCGGATGTCTGCGGTGGTCACCTGTGCGGCCAGCGGCGCCAGCTCCAGAAGATCAGAAATAGTGAGGTCAGTACGCACGATGTCGCGGAAGTTGGAGTACAGGTCGGGCAGTCGGGTGATCAAGCCCAGCCGCAGCCCCTGACGATACACTGCTCGCAGCACCTCCTGCTGCCGCCGGCTGCGGTCGAAGTCCGACGATAGCCGCCGCGAGCGAGCGTACCAGAGCGCCAAATCGCCATCCATCTCGACTACCCCCGGTCGCACGGTATACAGGGTCCAGTTGTCCTCGTTGTTGGGATCCAGATTCGGCGAGCGCAGGCGCCAATCACGGTAGGAACAATTCACGTTGACCGTCACGCCGCCGAGAGTGTCGACGATCTGGGAGAACCCGCTCATTTCGACCATGGCGTAGTGGTGAATGGGGATGCCGAAGTTGTAGCGGATGGTTTCCGCCAGCAGTGACGGGCCGCCGCCTGGGTAATTCACCGAATCGCCCAGTCGAAAGGCCACATTTATCCGCTGCATGCTGTAGCCTGGCAGGTAAACGTACAGATCGCGTGGGATCGAGAGCAGGGCGACTGTCCCCTCGCGCGGGTGAAGCGAGGCCACGATGATTACATCGGTGCGAAAGCTGCTACTGTTTGGACGGCGGTCCGAGCCGAGCAGCATGATGTTGACCGCCCCCTCGGAGAAACTGAAGGGCGAGGCGGGGCCGGGGATCGGCGTCGGCGGCGGAGGCGGATCACCGTAACTGAAGGGGGCCGGCCACCCGATGTCGAAGCCCGGCGCCGGGGTGCCGAGCGGCACCGGGGTGGCGGTCGGGGCAATGGGGGTTGGGCTGACGACTGGAGTGTTTTTGGGCAGCCGGGCGGCGAAGCTTTCGGACTTAGGGGCGGGGAGGCATCCGGTCAGGAGCGTCGCCGCCAGGCAGACGGCCAGGGTACGGCGGGACATGCTGGGAAGCTGCGCTACTCACCCGGGACCGGCAGCTGAACCGTGATAGCGCTGCCCTCGCCCATCGCGCTCTCGATCCACACCCGCCCACCGGCGGCCTCGGCCAGCTCACGTACTCTGGGAAGCTCACCTTCGTCCAGCAGCTCGTGCTGGAAGGCCCTGCCCAGCTCCTCGGCCGGGACCCCGGTTCCGGCGTCGGTGACTGTAAGAGTGACCCACTCCGGATCGGCAGCGTAGGCTTCCACCTTGATGCGGGTGTCTCGTGGCGAGACCTCGATAGCGTTTTCGATCAATCCCACCGAGATCTGGCGGATCAAGTCACCTGCGGCCTGTACCGGGGGCAGCCTGTCAGGAAGTTCAACCTGTAATTCCAGCGCTTTGCGTTCCAGCTGGCTGGTGACCTGCTCAATCGCCAGCTGGATGGCTTCGAGCACCATGGGCGCGCATTATACACAGCTGTTGTTCAGGCCGCTTGGTTCGGTTCCAGCCCGATCCAGCGCATCGCTACCATTCCGTAGGCGATGGTCAACCAGAAGGTGACCCCACGGAAGGCCACCGCGATCACCGCCGCTACCGCAAAGGGCACTCCCAAAGGCGTGAGCACCAGGGTCATGGCGCCTTCGACGAATCCAATGCCGGATG
The DNA here is from genome assembly GCA_964549025.1 of uncultured Anaerolineaceae bacterium. Taxonomy (GTDB): domain Bacteria; phylum Chloroflexota; class Anaerolineae; order Anaerolineales; family E44-bin32; genus JADFRG01. Next base: position 36,135 of record CAZJUE010000002.1, read on the forward strand.
GAGTGGGCGACACGATGTAGAAGAGGTAGCCGATGCTGAAGCCGGCGATCAGCATTCCTGGAGTGAACGGCTGGCGGAAGGCGATAAACACCAAGGTCAGGATGGTGATCAGCAGCGCCTTGCTGCTGAAGGCCAGCGCCGCCGGCAGTATCAATCCGCGCGGCGACCGGCGGATCGCTTGCAGCCCCTCGTTGACGTCTCGCGACAGCGCGCCGGCGCGAGAGAGATCGAACGCTTCGCGCCGGATGAATATCCGCAGCGCCCGGTTCGCCAATCCGCCGGCCCAGGTCAGGGCTCGCCGCAGCAGCTCCGGCGAGCGCATGCCCAGCAGCAACATTACCCCGATGAACAGCGCAATGCCGGCCAGGATGATGGCTGCCAGCACCTCGGCCGCCCCCAGCTGCCCAAACTGGAACAGGATCAGCAGCCCCAGTGCCACCACTGCCAGCAGGCTGGCCTGTTCGAAGAAGAGGAACAGCGCCGCCCCGGTGGTCACCCGGCCGACTGGCAGGCCGCGTTTCTTGGCGTCTGCCAGCAGCACCGCAGCGCCTCCCATGCCGCCGCTGGGAGCCAACACGCTCACGAACTGCGCCGCAGCCGCCACCAGCGCCAAGTGCAGGATGTCTTCCTCGATGCCCAACAAACGGTAGATGGCGCGGAATGAGGCGGCGATGTTGAACATCCAGGCCAAATGCACCGCCAGCGCCAGCACGATCCAGCGTGTGTCGCCGCGGCCGAGTGTGCTCAGCACCCGCTCCAACTGCTCGGAGCGCGACAGCAGGAACAGCACGCCAAGGGTAATCAGAAGTAGGACAATCAATCTGCGCATATGCGTTGCGAGGCGCTAGGGGAGAGCGCCGGCCAACTTCGCCAGGTCTTCGGGTGTGCCCAATGAGTGGGCGGTGAGGTCGGGGTCGATCCGGGCAGCTAGCTTGCTCAGCACGTCCTTGGGCCCGAGCTCGACCACCAATGCAGCCCCGGCGGCGCGCATGGCGCGGATGCTGTCGGTCCAGCGCACCTGCGAAGTCAGTTGGGCGCTGAGCTCAGCACGTACGTCGGCGACCGATTCCAGTGGTGCAGCGGTGACGTTGCCAAAGATCGGCAGGCGAGGGGGGGCGATCTCAGTGCTCTCGAGCGCCTGGTTGAAGCGATCCTGGGCCGGCAGCATCAGTTCTGAGTGGGCGGCGATGCTGACCGCCAATTTGACCACCCGTCGGGCGCCGGCCTCCCGCAGCAGCTCGCTGGCCACCCCCAGGCCGGCCTCCGAGCCGGAAATCACCACCTGGCCCGGACAGTTGTCGTTCGCTAGCTGCACCACCGCGCCGCTGGCCTGGCGCGCAGCCTGGCATGCTTGTTCGACCGCCTCGGTTTCGAGCCCCAGCACCGCCGCCATGCCGCCCGGCGCTAGCTGGCCGGCATGCTGCATCGCCTCGCCGCGCACCTGCACCAATCGCAGCGCGTCGGGAAAGCTGAGTGCACCGGCACACACCAGGGCGCTGAACTCACCCATGCTGTGTCCGGCGGTGGAGGTCGGCTGCAGCTCCGGGAGCTCGGCCCGCAAGACCCGCAGCGCGGCAATCGAGTGCACTAGCAGCGCCGGCTGGGTGTTGACTGTGTCGTTGAGCCGTTCGGCGGGACCGTTCCAGGATAGCCCAGAAATCGGAAAGCCGACGATCTCGTCGGCTTCTTGGTAAACCTCAGCGGCCGCCTGGTATTGCTCGGCCAGCAGCTTTCCCATCCCCACCTCTTGTGAACCTTGACCGGGGAAGAGAAAAGCGGTGGATTTTGGCTCCACGCCCATTTAGGCGCGTTCGATCTCCACGACCTCCCGTCCGCCATAGTGCCCGCAGTGTGGGCAGACATGGTGCGGCAGGTGCTTCTCACCGCAGTTGGTGCAATTGATCAGGTGTTTGGCTCGCAGCGCATCGTGCGCTCGCCGTCGATTACGCCTTCCCTTGGAGATCTTTCGTTTTGGGAGCGGCGGCATGTTGACCTCTTCTCTTTGAGCAGAACAGCGCCTGCCGCAGGGCAGGCGGGCACCATTATAACTTGGCGGGACGCCGAGTCAAGGAAGGCCGACCCCCCTGGCAACTACGGGCCGGCAGCCGCCGAATTCGTACCGGGCTCGGGGCCGACTCCCGACTTCTCACGGCGTGCCAAAGGGCCGCTTCGGTATAATTCCGTCATGTCGGTTAACAAAATTACCCATCTGGATGACGAAGGCCGGGCCCGTATGGTCGACGTGGGCGACAAGCCGGAAACCGCCCGAGTGGCGGTTGCCCGCGGCGCGGTGTACATGTCGCCGGAAACCCTGCAAGCGGCCCAGGGCGGCGACTTGAAGAAGGGGGATTTGCGCTCGGTCGCCGAGCTGGCCGGCGTGATGGCCGCCAAGCGCACCTCCGACCTGATCCCGCTGTGTCACCCGCTGCCGCTGAGTCACGTCGAGGTCCAGCTGGATTTCGACGAGACGCTGCCCGGGGTGAGCATCGAAGCCAGCGCCCGCACTACCGCTCGGACCGGCGTGGACATGGAAGCGCTGACCGCGGTCGCGGTAGCGGCGCTGACCGTGTACGACATGATCAAGGGTGTGGAGCGCGGCGCCCGCATCGGCGATATTCGACTGGTCGAGAAGCGCGGCGGCCAATCGGGCGACTATCAGGCGGACTGACGGGTTGGAAATCAAGGTCCTGTATTTCGCTACCCTGCGTGACCTGGCGGGCGCCAAGCAGGAGCAGCTGACGCTGCCCGATGGCGCCACGGTTGCCGATCTCAAGGCCGCTCTGGCGCAGCGCAGCGACCGGTTGGCGGAGGCCATGCACAGCGTACTGGTCTCGGTCAACCGTGAGTTTGCCTTCCCGGAGGAACGAATCAGCCCGGGGGATGAGGTCGGCGTGTTCCCGCCGGTCAGCGGCGGCGCGCCTCCCACCATTCTGCGGGTTTCGCCCGAAGCGCTCGACCTGAACGCGCTGACGGCCGAAATCACCCGGGATACCACCGGCGCGGTGTGTGTCTTCACCGGGGTTGTGCGGGCGCAGACTGAGCAGTTGCGCACAGAGTACCTGGAATACGAAGCATATGAACCGATGGCGATGGCCAAGTTGCAGCAGGTAGCCGACGAGATCCGGGAACGCTGGCCGCTGGTGGAAGGCCTCGCTATCGTGCAGCGCTTGGGCCACCTGGACAGCGGCACGCCAACAGTAGTGATCGCTTGCAGCGCCGGACATCGCGACAGCGGCGTGTTTGAAGCTGCGCGCTACGGGATCGATCGGCTGAAGCAGATCGTGCCGATCTGGAAGAAAGAGATTGGCCCTGGGGGAGAGGTCTGGGTGGAAGGCGAGTACCAGCCCACCGCCGAGGACAAAGGCAATTGACCATGGGCCTGCCTGACGGCTGGAGCTGGCCGTTCCGCTGCAGCAACTGCGGCCGCGATTTCCCGGGTGACGGCTTCCACTTTCGCTGCCCGGTTTGCCACGGCCATTTCGACCTGGCTGAGGAGCTGCGCTATGAGCCGGCCGATCGGCCGGGATTGGCGCGCTACCGCCGCAGCTTTCCGCTTCCGGGTGTTGCTGAGCTGGTCAGCTTGGGTGAGGGCGATACTCCTTTGGTCAAAACTCAGGTTGGCGAGCGCACGGTCTGGCTGAAGTGCGAGCAGCTCAATCCGACCGGTTCGTTCAAGGACCGGGGGACCGCGGTGCTGGTCTCCGCACTGCTGGCGGCCGGCGTCGATAGGGCGGTTGAGGATTCCTCGGGCAATGCCGGGGCGTCGTTCGCAGCCTACGCCGCGCGGGCCGGAATCCAGGCGCGGATCTTCGTGCCGGACTATGCAGCCGGTGTGAAGCGCAAGCAGATCGAGTCGTACGGCGCCGAGCTGGTGCGGATCCTGGGCCCCCGAACCGAAACCACCAAGGCGGTGTTGAGAGAGGCGGAGTCCGGTGCGGTCTACGCCAGCCACGCCTACCTGCCGCACGGACTGGCCGGAATGGCTACCCTGGCCTACGAGCTGGTCGAAGCGCTCGGCAGCGCGCCGGCTGCGCTGGTGCTGCCGGTAGGGCAGGGCACTTTGCTGCTCGGAGCGCAGCTGGGATTTGAAGCGCTGATGCGGGCCGGGAAGATCGAGTCTCTGCCGCGACTGATCGGGGTGCAGGCGCAGGCCTGCGCGCCGCTGTGGGCGGTCCACGTTCGCGGGGCTGCCGGTCTGGAGTGGGTGCGGGAGGGCGAAACCCTTGCAGAGGGCATTCGCATCCTGCGGCCGCTGCGGGGCGACGCGGTGCTGGCAGCGGTGGAACGGTCCGAGGGCGGTTTCATCGCCGTCGAGGAACCACAGATCGCAGCCGGCGCGGTCGAGCTGGCCCGACGAGGTTTCTTGGTCGAGCCAACTGCGGCAGTGATTTGGCCGGCGCTGCAGATGGTGATGGATGAGCTGCCGGATCCGGTGGTGGCGGTGCTGACCGGTTCCGGGTTCAAGGCCGATCCGCAGCTGTGGGTTGGTGAGCAGGCTGCGCAGGGCCAGGCAGCCGCATTGTAACATATCTTGCACCAAGCCGAGGGATGGCAAGGGAGACTGAGCTGACATGCAGCGAGTGGTCGTAACCGGAGTCGGAACCGTTAATCCGATCGGCAAGAATGCCGCCGAGTCGTGGCGCAATGCAATCGAGGGGGTGTCGGGGGTCGGCCCGATCACGCTGTTTGATCCTTCCGAGCTGCGGGTCCAGATCGCCTGTGAGGTGCGCGATTTCGATCCCGAGCAGTACCTGGAGGCCAGGGAGGTCCGTCGGCGCGATCGTTACGAGCATTTCGCCACCGCGGCAGCCGCGGAAGCGCTGGCGCATTCCGGCCTGGAGATCACCCCGGATAACGCCGGTCGGGTGGCGGTCACGATTTCAAGCGCCATTGGCGGTTTGTCGACGCTGGAGAGCGGCGTCATCGACATGGTAGAGAAGGGCGCCCGGCGGATCAGCCCCTTCATGATCCCGATGTTCATGCCCAACGGTGCGGCCGGGCTGGTGGCTATCGACCTGCACGCCAGGGGGCCGGCATTCTCGGTCGCTTCGGCCTGCGCCTCGGGCGCCGACGGAATTGGACGGGCCTGGCACCTGATCCGCGCCGGGGCGGTGGACGCGGCCGTCACCGGAGGTTCCGACGCCACCATCACCAAGATTGCGGTAAGTGGCTTCGACCGGGTGGGAGCGATGTCGCTGCGGAACGGCGACTCGGAGCCGACGCCCTTGCCGTTCGACACCGAGCGCGATGGGTTGGTGATGGGAGAGGGAGCCGCGGTCATGATCCTCGAGAGCCTGGAACATGCGCAGGCCCGTGGCGCTGAGATCCTGGCCGAACTCGCCTCATACAGCGCCACCGCCGACGCCTACCACATCACCGCTCCGGCCGAGGACGGCGCCGGCGGGGCAGCCGCGATGGCCGAAGCGCTGGAACTGGCGGGAGCCAATCCGGAAGAGGTTGACTACATCAATGCCCATGGCACCGGAACCCAGCTGAACGACGTCTCCGAGACCCGCGCCATCAAAGCTGCCCTGGGTCCGGCCGCGAGCGAAGTGGCCATTTCCTCCACCAAGTCGATGACCGGGCACATGATGGGCGCCACCGGCGCGCTGGAAGCGATCTACTGCGTGCAGGCGATCCGTGAAGGGGTGCTGCCGCCAACCATCAACCTCAACAACCCCGACCCTGAATGTGATTTGGACTACGTGCCCAACCAGGCCCGCCAGATGCCCGTGAAATTCGCCATGACCAATTCATTTGGCTTCGGGGGGCACAACGCGGTCCTAGCGTTTCGAGCCTTCTCAAGCTAAAATCCCGCGCCGGATTGGCAGGTGCGGTAGTTTGCCCCCTCCCGGGGGTGCCTACCCCAATATCTAGGGGCTTTTCCCGTATGCGTCGCATATCCGGGGCAAGCGATCGCGCCGAACAGGAGTGGAAACTTGACGCCG
>CAZJUE010000003.1:0-3146 GCA_964549025.1 uncultured Anaerolineaceae bacterium
AGGGCGGGTCCGATGATGTAAGCCACCGCCGGAATGCCGAGCCCGGCGCCAAGCAGGGCCCCTATGGCCCAGGTCACAGTGCTCAGGAACTCGCGACGGTCTACCTGTTCATCAGCGCTCATCTGTGCTCCTCCCGACGCTCGCAGATTATATAAGCTAGCCCTCAGGCGCTCCTGCGGTGATCCAGTCAATCAGCAGCTGCAGCTCCGGCTGAGAGAGCTGTCCGAAATGCGGCGATTCGCCGGACTGCTTCTGTACGATCAAGCTAGCGTCCGGATCTCCCGAAACGACCACCGGCCCGCTGACCCCGCCGGCCATCAACGATTCGTAGCTGGTGAGGTCCAGTTCCTGGACCGGGTCAGCGCCGTGACAACCCGCGCAGCGGGCTTCCAACACGGCGCCAATCTGCCCATCGTACGTGGGTTGCTGCCCCTGCTCGACCGGAGGCGGCAACACGGGTTGGATCCGCTCGAGCTGCGATCCCAGGATCTCGCGCAAGGCGGGAGCGTCGAAGCCGGCATACACCCAGGCCACGCCGTGGCAGGCGCTGTTGGAGCAGAACGAGGTCTCGCTGGTGCCGCCAGGATCCTCAGTCGAGTGGCAATTGCTGCAGGATGGATCGAACGCGTCCCGATGCAGCCCGATCCAGTTGGGGTTCAGGTGCGAGGCGGGCTCCGGTCCGCGGCTGATTTCTATTTCCGCCACAAAGTCCGAGGGTCCGGCAACGACCGGCACCGAGTGGCACAGATTGCACTCCAGCCGTACCGCTTCTTCCGTTGCATTGAGATGCTTTCCATCGTGGCAACGGAAACAGCCGGGGGAATCTTTGTGCCACACATGATTCGGATGCGAGCTCCAGTCCGCTTTCTGCTCGGGGAATACGCTGTCCCGGTAGGCCTCCTGCAGCGCCTCAACAGCTGCCTGCACCTGCTCGGCGTTGGTGGCGTAGTAGTCGGGATAGTTGCGCCGGTAGGTATCCTCCAACACGGCGATTCCGCGTGCCGCCGCATCGAGATCGGGATAGTTCAGATGGTAAACCTGCTCGGCGTGCAGGCGAATGAACGGAATGTCGGGCGAGATGGCGCCGCGGGCCAGCAGTTCGTCGATCGTATCCGCCGGGGTGGAGATCAGGTGGGTGATCCGATTGTGACAGGTGATGCAGTCCATACGCTGCATCTGGCTTGAGGCGATCGTTTCGGGGTTCAGCCCGGACTCGATATCGACATAGTTGATGGTCGATCCGTCATCCTGGATCACCCGAACCAACGGGATCTGCTGCTCGTGCTCGTCCAGCGCGTAATACAGCACCTCGTTCTCGATGTGCCAATGGATGCCCCGACCCAGGCCCTCGCGCTGAGTGCCTCCGCCGGTTTTCATGGTCAGGTAGATGCTGGTGGGGGTATTGTTGATATCGGTCTCGAAGCGCTTGATCTCGCGCAGGCTGTCGTCCGAGAATTTCTCAGGGAAATGGCAGCGCTCACAGGTCTCTCGGGCCGGGCGCAAGTCATCCGCCCGAATGGGGAATTCATAGTCCCGGAAGGCCAGCGAGATGATGTGTCGGACATCGCCGGCTTTGCGGGTGACCCGGGTGGCGATGAAGCCGCGTCCGATATGACACTCCACGCAGTCGATCCGGGCATGCGGCGAAGTCAGGTAGGAAGTGAACTCGGGCGGCATGGTGTGGCATACCGTCCCACAGAATTCCGGGGAGTTGGTGTAATCCCAGGCATACACCCCGGCGATCCCGACCACCACGGTCAGTGCACCCAGCACCGCAAATGGCAGCAGACGCACGCGCAGTGGGGCGTCGGCCGGAGGCAGGAAGAATCCGCGCAGCCAGTTCAACAAGCGTGCGATCATGCCGGTGGTCGTTCTATCACGGGAATTCGTGAAAGCCTATCGTGAAGCCTAGCACAAAGCAAGGTGACAATCGTCAACTGCCTGCTGCGAAAGATGGCCAAAAAAAGGAGTTGATCGACCGGATTACGCCGCTTCGCCTAGCGTTCCGGGGCACCGGCTTCGATCCAGTCGATGACCGCTTGCAGTTCCTCATCAGTGAGCTGGCCGGGATGATCTCCGGGTTGCTGAATCTCGGTTAGCAGGCTGGCTTCGGAGTCGCCGGGAACGATGGCCGGACCGCGATTGCCACCTTCCAGCGCCTCCTGGTAGCTGGCCAGCGAAAGCCCGGACAGCGCGGTAAAGCCATGGCAGGTGCCGCACCGATCGCGAAATAGCCCCTCGAATTGACCAAGCCAGGAGGCGGTTTGCACTCCCTCGAGAGTCTCAGTGGGGGCGAAGGTCGGACCGGGGGTGGGGGTCAGCGGAACGAAGGCGGTGACCGACTCTCCAGGCGGCACGGTTTCGATGGCAGTTTGCTCGAAGGTCACGAATCCGAACAAGCCGACGCCCAGGCCGACCGCCAGCACCGCGGCGAGCGGAATGTAGAAGGTCTCGCGGCGGCGGATCTGCTCCGGCGTTGGGTTGGGCGAGAGTTCCCCGGCCTCGATCGCCTCCAGCTCGGCCGGATGCTCATGCTCCATTTCCTGGCGCGACAGCCGGCCGGTAAACATGCTCAGGTTGAAGTGTCGGATGTGGACATGGTAGAAGTGCCAGAGCAGGATTGCCAACACCGCCAGCAAGGCCTCGCCTCCGTGAGCGGCCTTAGCGGCCGGGATGATTTCTCCGGGAAGCAGCCGCGCCGCGGCAATTGGGTTCCACATCAGGAAGCCGGTCACGATCATCACCGCGGTTCCCCAAACCAGCGCGAGGTACTCTGCCTTTTCGATGTAGGAGAAGCGCCCGAAGCGGGCGCGCTGCCGCGCACGTCCCAGGTAGAAGCGGATATCCTGCAGTACATCCTGCAAATCCTTGAGTGCCGGCAGCATGCTGGCCTTCACCCGACGCACCATCACCCGGTACAGTAAAGAGAGCACGTGGTAGATCGAAACGGCCATCATCACCACCGCAGCTGTCCGATGAATGATGCGAGTGGTCTCGATGCCACCCAATAGGCCGATGGCGGCTTCACCGATCGGTGAGGTGGCGAACATCTGCGAAAGGCCGGTTACGGCCAACACCGTGAAGCAGACCATGAAGATCAAGTGTTCGGCGCGCTGCGAACGGTCGAAGCGCTCGTAGCTCTGCTC
>CAZJUE010000003.1:3246-9293 GCA_964549025.1 uncultured Anaerolineaceae bacterium
GCGAACACCACCGGATGCCGCTCCGGCGAGGGAATGTAGTGTGAGAGCCAGGCGTCAGGGAATTCGGCAGTCGCACCCGGGTGGCAAACCTGGCAGCGCGTCAGCAGGTTTTCCCGCACTTGAAGTCCCTTTTCTGGATCGTCGGTGCGTGCAATGTCGTGCACGCCATGGCAATCGAAACACACCGGCTTGTTCGTCTCAGCATCCGGCGATTGCTTCTCGAACAGGGTCACGGTGGTCCCGTGGAAATCGGCGACATAGGTCTCCAGCACCGCGGTGGAGATGCCATAGTCGGCCATCAGCGATACGTCCGTGTGGCAGCCGGCGCACAATTCAGGTGAGCTTAATCGGAATTGGCTGGTCCGCGGATCCTCGATGTCGTGTACCCCATGGCAGTCGATGCAGGTCGGTACGTCCGGATTGCTCTCTTCGAACAACGCTGATCCGTGCACGCTGGTCAGGTACTTCTGGTAGATGGCGCTGTGGCAGCGCGAGCAAGTCTGCGGAATCCATGGGCGCGCATCTTGGGCGAGCTGGTGCGTCTCCGGGTCGGTGAGCCGGCGGGTGTCGTGGGCGCCGTGGCAGTCAGTGCAGATGGCAGCCTCCCGATTTCCCTGATCCCGAAGCTGATCGTGCACACTGTCCCGGGTGCGCTCGTACTCCGGGCCGTGACATCGCTGGCAAGCGTCGTAAAGCTGTAAGCTGAGTTCTCGCCGATCTTCGGCGGCAAAGGTCGGATGCGGATACTCGCCCAGGTCGGTATGACACTGGACGCAGGCGTAGCCGGCCGCGCCGTGGACCGACTGTTCGAACACCTGCTGGTCGATGTACAGCGAAATCAGCTCGCCGTTTCCCAGCGGCATGTTCAGTGCCGGATCGGAATGGCACTCCAGGCAAGTGTGGTTGCCAACGACCGGTTGCTGAGGCTGGGTGAAGGTCAGGTCCTTGGGAGGCTGAATGCCAGCGGCATCAGGCCGGGGCTGGGCAAGTGCCGGTGAACCGGGCAGCACGGCCAGCAGCCCAGCCACCGCCAGGGCGACCAACAGCGCAGCACCCGTGTACCACGGTGATAGGCGGTGGAGGGTGGGTCGCAGTCGTCTCACTGGTTCTTGGAATTGCGCAGCGAGGATTCCGCCCGCGGGTGGCGATCTCCCTGGCGGAGCTCGCGATCGGTTCAGGTCATCCGGCCTGCCGCCTTCGGCAGGGGGTTATTGGCCGACCGGGCAATCATCACCTGAGGTTGGCGAGTTGTCAATCTGCGGAAGCTGCGAAGTGCTGCTGAAAGAGTGGGAGAATGCGGACCCCGAGGGTGAACACCAGCAGCGCGTAGCCGATGACCCCCAGCACGATTCCCCATTCGACGACCGTCGGCGCGTAGGAACCAGCTTCAAGCTGAACCGCGGTGCCAGGCGAGTAGTTCAACGGAACCACCAGCCCCGACAAAGTCACATTCCAGCGGTTGACCACGACTCCCAGCGCGGCGAATCCGGCGCCGAGCACCAGGTTGAACGGATTGCGGTTGAAACGCGGAGACAGGAAGAGCACCACCGGTACGATGATCCCCAGCACGATCTCGCCGACCCAGAAGCCGAAGTTGTAGGGTGTGTATTGGTTGAGCAGCGACATGGCCGAGGTGGCCCCGGGGGTGCGACCGTAATAGCTGACCACTGCCAGGTCCCAGAGGCGAACGTAGGCATAAACCAACAGCGCCAAGCCGCTGAACCGCGCAACGGAGCGCAGCACACCATGCGCCACCGCTCGTCGTCCAGTCACCCACTCGATGACCAGCGCCCCCGCCATCGTCACCGCCGGCCCGACCGCAACTGCCGACACGATAAACATGATCGGCATGCTGGGTTTGAACCACACCGGCCTCGCCTTGAGGATTCCGTAGGTCGCGCCCAGTGAGGATTGGTGCAGCAGCGATATCAGCAAACCGGCCACGGCCAGCGCCGGCGCCAGCCGGTGCAAGCCGTGCCCCAGCCTGGCGATCCAAGGCCAAGGGGCAAACAGGCGACTCTGAGTGATGACTGGTGCGAATTCCACCAGCAGGATGGTCAGATAGATCGTGATGCACCAGGTGATTTCCCATAGGACGGAGTGCACGTTCCAGTACACCCACGGATGCCAAAACCGATCCGGCCGGCCGATATCGGCGATCAGGGTGACCAGGGCGCTGGAGTAGCCGATGATCCCCACCAGCACAGCCAGGCGAACGATCGGCCGGAACTGATCCAGCCGGAACAGGTACACGAAAGCTGATAGCGCGAACGCCCCGGCGCCAAGGGCGATGGCGGACAGGTCGACGGTGATCCACAACCCCCATGGAACGTTGTCGCTCAACCCGGTTACCACCAAGCCCTGGCTAAATACCTGATAGAAGGCGAGCGCGCCGGCCAACAGCAGCGCAGCTAGCAGGATCACCCAGACCAGCAGCGCTGGGGTAACCGATCCGGTTCGTCGATCAAACGTGGTGGCAGTCATGCTGGCAGGTAGTACACGCTGGGCTCAGTACCCAGCTCCTCGCGCAGCCGCAGTGTCGGCGAGTTGTCGAGGATATGGGCGATCTCGCTCTGCGGATCGCTGAGATCGCCGAACACCCGCGCGCCCACCGGGCAAATGTTGACACAAGCCGGTGTGGCTTCCCGGTCGACGCCCGGTGTGAGGCCGAGTTCCAGGCCCTTGTCGATGCGATGCACGCAGAAGGTGCACTTCTCGACCACGCCCCGTGGACGACGCTCGACTTCCGGCACCCCCCAAGTCGGAACCAACTCGTTTACGTCGGTCCGCTCCTCCCAGTTGAACTTGCGCGAGTCGTATGGGCAGGCTACCTCACAGTAGCGGCAGCCGATGCAGCGATCGTAGTCCATGATCACCACCCCGTCTTCACGCACGTAGGTTGCCTCCACCGGGCAGACTTCCACGCATGGAGCATGCTGGCAGTGCAGGCAGGGCCGGCTGAAGAAGAACTTCTCCCCCGTGCTGGTTTGATCTTCGGCCACGATGTTCCAGGGTTTGTCGGGAGCCACGTCGTTGACCGCCGAGCACGCTCGCTGGCAGTACTCACAACCGATGCAGGCGGCCAGGTCGATCACCATTCCCCAATGCGGTCCAAGCTCGGCTTGGGGAGCGGGTTCGGTTTCGCCGGCCAACTGACGGCGTTTGAGCTCCCCGAACGGCGACAGCGGGCCGGTGGTAACCGCCTGGGCCACGATCGCCGATCCGACCGCGGTGGCGCCGACTTTGGCAAAGTCGCGCCGGCTGATCTCCAGCTCGACTTTAGTCTTCTTCGCCATCCTGCTCTTCTTCGATCTCAACTACTCGCAAGCTGCGGCTGACCACCCAGGCCGCCACCGCCCCGGTCGCCAGGCCAACAATCCCGCCCTGAGCCAAGCCGACGTAGAGCCGGGTATCGCTGCTGGTTTCCAGTTCGCTGATCTGCTCTGCCTGCTCGGCGACCCGCACGCGGAGCTCATCGGTATCCAGTTCGGTCAGCTCGGAAACCTCGCCGCTCAGGCGGATGATCGTGTCACGGGTGTGTACCGTGTCCTGATGGCAGCCCACGCAGGCCTGCGATCCGACGCTGAAGGTGTGGCCGGTCGCCACCAAACCTTCGATCGGGGGTCCGAAGCGAGGATCGGTGAACATATGGCAGTTGCTGCACTCCAGGCCGGCGTCCGCATGGGTGGAGTGGGTGAACGTCTCACCGCGCTCCTGGTGGCAGTTGCTGCACAACGCCTCGACCGATTCGGCCAGCGGCTGCTGAGAGTGCGGGTTGTGACAGGATTCACACTGAATACCGGATTGCCCGTGCTTGCTGGCTCGCCACTCATCGGTGGTCGTTTGGTGGCAGGTGGCGCACAGCTCAGCATCAGCCTGGATCGGCATCGGCTCGCCAGGGTGCCCGTCCTGCAGCGGGCCGTGGCAGGCCTCGCAGGTAACCCCTTCAAAGGCATAGGTGTTGATCGCAGGATCGTAGCCGGTGGTGTGGCAGCTCAGGCACTCGAATTCGTCTCCGATCTCGTGCCAATTCTGCTGGAAGATCGGGGAAGAGAAAGCCCGCGCATGGCGGGTGACTTCCCACTCGGCGTGGATCTCTTCGTGACAGGCCGCGCACACCTCGGGTCCAGCATAGCCTCCTGCCTGCAATGCGGGCATCAGCGGTGCTGCGGCGGCCGCCGGCTGGGCTGCTCCATAGGCGGCGCCCAGGGTGAGAAACAGGCCCATAGTCAACCCAAAGGCCAGGGCGGGCCTGAGGAAGATGCGGTTTGAACTCAGCTTCACGCTGGCTCCTTTCCACGGACCGTGCTCAGACCACCCGGGCGCACAGGTCATGTGGATTGTGCACCCCATTGGAGATGGGGCGCGTTTCCCAGTGCAATTGGATACTAAAACTCGCTATTTGCCGGAGGCAGTGCAGCGCATCATGCGAAGTATGTGACTGGTGTCACAAGTGGTGGCCCTACGCCGCCGTAGGTCGCCGTGGATATAATCCGCAAGGTGAAGCGTGGCCTAATTCTGCTGCTTGTGCGGGTTGCCGCGATTGTGCCGCTGCTGTGGTTGGCCGCCTGCCAAAGCCAGCCAGAGCCGCCCCAGCGTCGATTGAACGGCGTAGAGTTGAAGCTGGTCTGGAGCTACGAGAGCGGAGCTCCGATCAATCAGGTTCCGGCTAGGACGGCTGGCGTCGTGGTGGTGGCGCCGAATGAGGGCGCGCTCATCGCACTCGACTCGCAGTCTGGAGCGCTACGGTGGCAGTACGATCCGCCCGAAGGCGTCTGGGAGCGGTCCTTCGTAGCTGACCGAGGCCGCATCTACTTAGGGGTAGGCGGCGGTAGCGTGGTAGCGCTGGATGCCGATACCGGAGAATTGATTTGGGAACAGCAGGTCGGCATCGAGGTACAGCGTCCGAGCCTGGTGGTCGGTGATCGGCTGTTCGTGCCAACCACCTTTGTGGGGCCGCGCATTCAAAGCAATCACGACGGCCGCGCGACCCTCAATGTCTTGGATGTTGATACCGGGGAAGAGCTCTGGTCAGTCGAGACCGAGAACTACATCCTGCAGACTCCAACCATGCACGGCGGGAGGCTTTATCTGGCGGGGGCCTATCAAGGCCAGCAGCCCGTCGAAGAGGGCGGGCACATGCGTTTATATGCGCTGGATGCATCCAACGGGAAGGTGCAGTGGACCTACGAGTCAGAGGACGGATTTCCAAAACGATTGCATGCTAGTGACTCGACGGTGGCCTTTATTGGATACCAGGACTTCGCCAGCGGGATCGATGCGGAGAGCGGAAAGCTTCGTTGGCGGCGAACGACCGGCAATTGGGTTCCATCATTGACCGGAGCAGATGATCGGATCTTCTTTGGATCCGCCAATACGGTGGTGCATGCTCTGCGCTTGGACGACGGCGAAGTGCTTTGGCAACACAATATCGAGCAGGGAACCTTTAACTACGTGCTCGGCGCTCCGATCTTGATTGAGGATGAGCTGTACTTCCTGACTCAACATGGCGATCTGATGGGGCTTAGCGCGATCACCGGCGAACTGCTCTGGACTGTGCCCACCCGAATCACCTCCAGGGTTGGGATGGAGCTGTCAGACGGCTGGATTTACATCGGAGGCGAGGACGGAGTGATCTACGCTTTTAACGATCAATAAGCCGGGCGCGGTCGCTTTGATTCGCATCCTCCGCCAATCAGCCGCGCACTGTCGCTCCGACTCGCATCCTCCGCCAACCTGCCGCGCACTGTCTCTCCGCCTCGCATCCTCCGCCAATCAGCCGCGCACTTTCGCTCCACTTCGCATCTTTCGCAATTGGTCCTGCTGCATATGATGCACCAGGCTTTGGTAGCGGTCTGATCTCGCTCGGGTCGCACTCCGTGGCTGACGCGCTGGGGCTGTCTCGGGTTGGATTCCGAGACAGCCCCGGTTTGTTAGTTCGAGTGGCCTAAGGCGACGATGGAGACTTCGTTGATCTGATCAGCTATTTCACAGTCCCAGCCAAGATGATCGGCCCATCCCGGTTCTCTTCGGTGGGATCGAAGGGG
>CAZJUE010000003.1:9393-25768 GCA_964549025.1 uncultured Anaerolineaceae bacterium
AATAGCGCTTCGCCGGGCGGATCTTCGAGCGTGTCAGCGCCGGCCAGGATGCCCGCGTAACTGGAGAGGTCCATCTCGTGGAAGGAGCTTTCGTCCAGGCCGAAGTGGCAGGAGGAGCAGGCCTGTGAGTTCTCGAACCAGATCCCGGCGGAGGTGAACAGCGGCAGGACATCAACTTCAAAGGTGGCCTGGTAGGTATTGCCGTCCACGCCCTGGTAGTCGAAGGGGTCGGTCTCCGGAACGCCGGCATCCACCCAGGCGCCGATCAAATCGACGGCATGGACCGCGGCCCCGGACTCATCCATGGGTTCTGCGGTGGGTGGTACCTCAGTCGGCGGCACCTCAGTGGGTGGAACCGGACTACTCGGTGCCTCGATCGGTGCCACCGTTGTCGCCTGCCCGCCGCAGGCCGCCAGCAGCAGGGTGAAGGCCAGCAGCCTAGGCAGATGGTGGATAAGGCGGTTTCTCATGGTCGTTCTCCTCCTTGGTCGACGAATGCAGTCAATACGAGTTCGAAGACGAACAAAATACCGTGAACTCTCAAACTTCGAGAGATGGGCTGACTGGCTCTGCGAAACACCACGGATCGAGTGCCTTCGCCTCACACGAAGCACACCCGGCGGAAAGGTCGCGCCCGGCCACATTAAAGATAGATTAATGGGGCTCCCGAAGTGACTATTCTTCAGCATTTTGGTGACATTTGTCACAAAATGGGTGAACTTGGTGACAATTGCTGACGTGGGCTCTCACAGCCACGCACTGCCCAATGCTGGGGCACCGCAGAATCCAACGGGCCAGGGATACTCCCTGGCCCGTGGTTGGTTTGTCCTGGTCGCTCGGACAGCGTCGGTCGCGCCTTTTACTGACCGAGCGCCTCCAGAGCTGCTTCGAGCAGGGCAATCGTGTAGTCGGAGTTGTGCACGCCCAGGCTCTTGTCTTCATGGGAGACGTAGATCCAGTTCCATAGGGCGATTGCAACGTTTTCTGGCGCGTCGCTCACGATCGGATGGCCATCTGGAGAGTTCTCGTTGATCACGCCCTCGGCCAACAGAAGCTCGCCGACCTCATCGATCAAGGCCTGGACCTGAGTCTGCACGCCGTTGATGTCGAAGTCTTCGGCGCCTGAGTGGCAGGCCTGGCAGTTTTCGACTTCGGGCTCGAAGGTGTGCATGCGTTCCGCGCCCATGTGACAGGCAACGCAGGTATCTTCGACCACCGAGTAGTGTGCGCTCGGGCTGCCTTCAACCGAGCCACCCACGCCCAGCAGCATGGCGCTCTGCGGACCGTGGTGGGGTCCCCAGTGGGAGCTGATGCCCGAGATCACGCCGTCCTCCGCGGCTGGTAGCACGCGCCGCGGCTGGTGACAGTTGACGCACAGGTTGCCTTCCCCGCCGTCGTAGGTCGCGCCTTCGATGGCATAGAAGGCGACCGGGTCGGTAGTCTCCAGTGCGAAGTCGGCTGAGGTGAATGTGGTATGGATCTGGTGACAAGCGCGGCAGTCCTGGCGGGTCGGATTCGGATCGCCGCTCTCCACCTCAGCGGGGCTCAATCCGGCTGCAATGCGCTCGCTGAAAGCGCCGCCGGAGTGACACCCGGCGCAGCTTGCGCTGGTGCCGCGTACGAAAGCCTCTCCGGAGCCGTGCCGCGAGTCCATCCACGCGAACCGCTTCCCGGTCAACATCGTACTGTCGTTATGGCACTCCGTACAACTGAGGTCGGCCGCGGCCATGTCCGCGGCTTCACCCGGTGGACCTTGCGGCCCAGCAGGACCTTCGGGGCCTTGGGGGCCGGCTGGACCTTGCGGTCCCTCCGCTCCGGCGCAGGCAGCGATCAGGATCGCGCCCAACACCAGAACGCCCAAGGTAACGACGGTTCTTCTTCTCATATAGGTTTCTCCTTGAGGTTCGCTTCCCTGGCGCAGGGTTTCAATGATGATACCGGCGGTGGTGTGGAACGGCTCAGGTCAACCTACATCGGCCCCACAACCCACACAGATCCCCGCGCATGGGTAATCAAGCCCACGCGGTTTATTCTGGCAGAGATTAATGCACGGTGAGAGTGATCATTCTCCCAAAAATGGTGAAAACCGTCACATTGTCAACTGGCCCGCTGGCATGCGGGCGGGAATCGGGTTGTGCGGGTTGAGCGCGGGACCGCATATGCTGCGGATTCCGGCCAGGCTATGGCCTAAGGACCGAGCGATCGCAAATAGGTCAGTACCTGCCAGATCTCTTGTTCGCTCAACGCGCTCCCAAACCCTGGCATCGTCCCCAGGCCTTCGCTTACCGAGCAGAAGTAACGTCCGGGATCGGCGCCTAGGTCATCGCTGATTTCGGCGGTGGTGAAGTTCGGCGTTTCTGGGAGCCCGCCGCTGGCATCTGCCCCGTGGCAGGCCGCGCAGCGTGCCTGATAGACATCCTGGCCGGCCTGTATCGCCGCCGTGTCGTCAGCTGCAAACGGGTTCGTTTGATCGGTGGGGCAGGTGGAAGCTTCAGAGCTGTCGGCTGCCGCGGTCGGCTCGGAAGATGGCAGCTCACCATCCAGCACGGGATCGTACGAGAAGGTGCGCAGGTAATCGATTACCGCCCAGCGCTGGTCCTGATTGAGCTGGGATTGCCAGGCCGGCATCGACCCACGGCCTTGCGTTACCGTCAGATACAGATCGCGCGGCGCCAGGTTGTCCATCTGGCGCAGGTCGGTGAAGTCGGCCGAACCGAGCAGTTCTCCCGAGCCGTCCTCACCATGGCAGGTCGCGCAGTCTGCATCGAAGATCTCTCGTCCGAGATCGAGGCTGGCGTTGGTGGTTGGAATCCGCCAGACGAAAAACACCACGTCCCAGCGCTCATCGGAACTCAGCCGTTCTCGATAGGAGGGCATTTCGCCGCGACCTTCGGTCACTGCGGTGTAGAAGTCGGCCGGTGTCTCGCCCCGGATGTAGTCCAGGTCCTGGAAATTCCTGGAGCCCGGAACTTCTCCGGTGCCGTCCGGACCGTGGCACTGGGCGCAGTTCTCTGCGTAGATCTCCTGGCCTCTAGAGGCTGAAGGCGGTTGAGCGGGATAGCTCAGAATGGCGAAAGCCGGCTGATCGGTCGGCTCGATCGCACTCGGCAGTTCGGTGGCCGGAACCAGAGTCGGGATCGGTGTCGGTCCCTCGGGAAGCGGCGCGGGCGGCGCGCAGCTGGCGATCCCAAGCAGCAGCAAGAGCAGTAATGTGGTTTTCCTGGGCCGACTGCGCATATTGGCCTCTCCTATTCGTCCGCCACGGGAAAGGTGCGGACGTAATTGATCACATCCCAGCGTTCCTGGACGGTTAGGTTTTCTGCCAACGGCGGCATCTCCCCGAAGCCGTTTACGATCGCCAGGTAAACCGAACCGTCGAACTCAGCCGCGGTTTCGGGACCCACCAGGTTTTCCGGAGTGCGGTCGAAGTAGTTGGAGAGCGGTCCGTCGCCCTGACCGCCTGACCCGTGACAGAGTTGGCAGTGGATGTCATAGAGAATCTCCCCGCGCTGCACCGAAACCTCATCCACCGCCACCGGGTTGCTGGGGAACTCCTCGGGGATCACCGCCTGGCCTTGTAGCGGAACCGCCAAATCCGGAGGGGGGCGGCGCGGCCCCTCCTGGTAGCCGATGGCGGGCGAGTGCTCCATATCGCTGGGGAAGCGGATTCGGATGACCTGGAAGGTCAGCAGCAGCCCGAACACAAAGGGCGTGAACAGCACGGCGATGATGATCAGGCCTCTGCGGGTTCGTCGGCTCACAGCAGTTTTCGCTCCGCCGGGCCGACCGGTTCGGCTCCGTGTTCTTCCAGCAGCTGACGCACGGTGCTCTCAGGCACGGACGAAGAACTGACCAGAACCGCGATTCCGCCCCTGGTGACCTGCTCATGATACGGCTTCCGGCCAAACTCGGGAAAATCCATTTCCCAGAGCACGCCGAGGAAAGTCGAGATGATGGTCGCCATCATGGTGAACACGAAGACGATGATGGCAGTCGGCGGGAATCCCACCGTCGGATGGCCTCCAACGTCCAGCCGATAGAGATGTGGGGTGATGGCAGCCAGGAACAGCCCGAATACCAGCCCGCCCAGCGCGCCGGCAAGCACCACGTACGGCAAACGCGACCACTCGGTATGGCGACCCAACGCTCCCTCTGGGAACGGCACCCCCGAAACGACCACGATCTGATCATCGGGAACGCCGGCCTCGTGTAATGCATCAATCGCCTCAGCGGTGGCGGTCGATTCTCGGAAAATGCCGATCAATTCGGCCGGATCAGCCACTTGGCCTCCCTACTCGATCTCCGCCGCTGTGGGCACCAGCAAACGGCCGATCCGGCGCAAGGTGTAGCGCAATCGTCCTTCTTTGATCTCCCAGACCGGCACATACGGCACGATGCGTGAGAACAGTGTGTAGAGCAAGATGAATCCGGCGAAGGTCATCGCCACGATGCTGATCTCGACCCAGGTCGGGCGGTAGCTACCCCAATCGAAGGGCAGGTAGTTGCGCTGTAGATTTCCGATCACGATCAACACCCGCTCGGTGTACATACCGACGTTGATGGCCAAAGCCAGCACCAGCAATCGCGCCGGGTTAGTACGGATGCGCCTGGATGCCAAGAGCGCAATTGGCAGTACATTGCAGACCATCTGCAGCCAGAACAGCGGTGCAAGGTTTCCAACCAGTTCATCGTGGATCAGTTCGGCCAGCACCGGCTCGTTTCCGTACCACTCGACGATGAAACCGCTGAACCAGAAGTAAACCCATCCCAAACCGGCGATCATCACCAGCTTCCCGAGCGCGTCGAAGTGCTCGGCGCGCAGGAACTCCTGCAGCCGCATGGTCTTGCGGACGATGATCAGGATTGCCGCAAGCGCCGAGAGGCCGGAGTAGACTGCCCCAATGACGAAGTACGGTGCGAAGATGGTGCTGTGCCAGCGGGGTTGGATGGTGACCGCGAAATCCCAGGACACGATCGAGTGGACGGAGAGGAATACCGGAATGATGACCACCGAGAAGATGCTGAGTGCCCGGTGCAGCTTATGCCACTCGGCTTCGGTGCCGCGCCATCCCAATCCCAGCCAGCGATACAGCCGGTGACGCCAGCCGGTGGTGTGGTCGCGCGCCATCGCCATATCCGGAATGAGCGCCAGGTACAGGTAGAGCGAGGACCCGATCAAATAGGTGAAGATGGCGACCATGTCCCACATAAGCGGCGACTGGAAGTTGGGCCACATGAAGCGGTTATTGGGATAGGGAAGCATCCAATAGAACTTCCATACGCGGCCGAGGTGGATCAGCGGGTAGAGGGCGGCCATCATGAGGGCAAAGGCAGTCATCGCCTCCGCTCCGCGGGTGATCGGTCGGCGCCAATCGGCTTTCAATAGGCGCAAAACTGCAGAGATCATCGTCCCAGCATGACTGATACCGACCCAGAAGACAAAGGTGGCGATGTACAGCCCCCAGTACACCGGCCGGTTGATCCCGGCGGTGCCCATGCCGTACAGGATCTGATGCGCCCAGGCGTAGATCCCCCAGGCGACGATTGCCCCCAACACCAACACCAGCACCCAGAAGCCGCGCCCGGTTTCGAACATCGGACGCAAGACCGCCTGGTTGATCTGCTCGTCGGTGCGCTCGGCAAGCAGCAGTCGCCCGCGGATCTCATCGGTGAGTTCCTGCTCGTCGCCCTGAGGTGGCAGGTCGCTGGCTGGCCGAGGCTCCTCAGGCATTGGTTTCGCCTCCCTTGAGGTAGATCACGGCCGGATCGGTCCCCAGCACGTCGAGCAAGCGAAAGGCGCGATTGCTGCGCGCCTGGCGGCTGGCTAGGCTGTCTGGGTCGCTGAGGTCGCCGAAGATAAGCGTCGACGACGGGCAGCTCTGCACACAAGCCGGCTGGATCTCGCCGTCTTCGACCTCACGACCGTTGGCCGCGGCGTCCAGCTCGGCGCGGCGGATACGCTGGATGCAGAGGGAGCACTTTTCGATGATGCCGCGCTGCCGCACCGAGACATCCGGGTTAAGTTGCTGTTCCAGCGGTTCCGGGTACTCGGGCACAAACCAGTTGTACACACGCACTTTGTAGGGGCAGGCGCTCCCACAGAAACGGGTGCCGATGCAGCGGTTATAGACCTGCGCGTTCAAGCCCTCTGGCGTGTGGTAGGTGGCAAACACCGGACACACCGGCTCGCAGGGCGCTTCGCCGCAGTGCTGGCACAACACCGGCATGAAGCGCGCCTTTACGTTGGGATACTCGCCTTCCCAGTAGCGCTCGATCCGGATCCAGTGCAAGGTCCGTCGTTTCACCGCCTCCCGCTCCCCGACCACCGGGACGTTGTTCTCGGCATGACAGGCGACCACGCAGGCCTGGCAGCCGGTGCAGCGGTCGAGGTCGACCACCATTCCCCACCGGGGCAGGCCTTCGGTTGGAACGTGGTCAGCGGATGGATTCGCGGCCTTCGCCATCCAGGCTCTCCAATCTGGCTAGTTCCGAGGTTTGTCCCAGGCGCTCGATCGCTACTCGGGTCGAGGCCCATTCCAGTCGGTCCCCTGAGTTCCCCAGCAGGTCGATCACGTTGGCGCCGCGACCGGCCGCAAATCGACCGTAATCGCTGTGGCCTTGCCCGGTGGGCACCGCTACCACGTCCGGACGGGTACCAGGGTGGATCACGACTGGCGCGACCAACTCGCCGGCAGGAGAGCTGATCCGCACCAGATCGTTGTCATGAACACCGAGTTCGGAGGCGGTGTGCTCCCCTAACTCGACCCAGCTGTTCCAGCGAGCGGTGGTCATCGGATCGGGGGTCTCCTGTAGCCACGGCAGGTTAGCGCCGCGGCCATCGCCGAGGGTGATGGATTCGTAAGGCACCAAGTGGTACGGTTGGGCTTGGGGATCCCCGTGGAATTCAGCTGACGGCACTTCCAGCGGCTGTTCCAGGTCACGGGTCAGCTCTGGTTCCACCCGAATCGGGTTCTCCGACCACCAGCCTCCGGCCTGCCGCCATCGACTCCAGAATCCGGCGGGCGTCGGGGCGTCGAAGGCGCCAATGCTGGATCCCAAAAGCCCGGCGGCCTGCTGCTCCAGCTGGGCGACTTCGTCGGCCCACGGCAGCGCGTTGGCGAGATCGCCGCCGAGCCGGCTGGCAAGGGTCAGGAACACGTCGCCAGTCGACCGCGTGTCATACAGCGGCACCGATACCGGCTGCTGCCCGCTGACGACTGGGCGATCCGCGCCCGGAGCCACGACTTGATAGCCCCAACCCTCCAGGTAGGTGTGGTCGGGAAGGATCCAGTCCGCGTGGATCGCGGTCTCATCCACAAACGGGCTGAACGAGACCACAAACGAAACTCGCTGCAGCGCCTCCAGGAAGCGGCTGCTTTGCGGCAGCTCGTAGACCGGATTGGCGCCATGGATCATCAGCACATCAATGTCGCCAGCCATCATCCGGTTGATGAGCTGCTCGACTTCCGCGTAGCTCGACGGCAACAGCGCGGCTGAAAATGCTTCTGCCGGAACGGGCTGTGGGAGGAAGACACCCCCCTGCCTGCCGATCCGCTGCATGGTCACGTTGAGTGCCATCACCGCGTCCATAGCGTGCGGCCCATTGGACAGCCCGGCCAGATATCCTCCGGGAATGGCCACCGAGCGATCGACGTCAGCAAAGATATGCGCCAGCCTGAGCAGCTCTTCGGCTGGCACCCCGCTGGCTTCCGCTGCATCGCCCACACTTACGTTCCGATAAAGCTGGGCGTGCTCGCGATGACTGCCCACCGTGCCCAAGTTCTCTTCCACGATGATGCGGCCGATCCCAAGCGCGACCAGACCCTCGGTCCCCGGCTCGATCGGAATCCACTCGTCGGCCGTGGCAGCAGTCGAAGACATGCGGGGCTCTAATTGCACCAGGGTTCCCCGGCCGCCCAGCTGCCCCTGCCGCATTTCGCCGAAGTCAAAAGCCTGGGACACCGGCGACATCCAGGTCTCGAGGAAGTTGGCTCCAAAGGAGAGGATCGCCTGGGCGCGGGAGATGTCGTAGATCGGGAGCTGCCGGACGCCAAACCACCGTTCAGCCAGATCGATGGCATCGCTCCGGCCTTCCAGCGCGCTGTGTAGGTCGAACAGCACCGGTGGATCGGCCCCATAGGCTGCCATGAATCGCCCAACTAGCGCTCGCAGGCTGTCGGGCAACATGCCGGCAAAGAACGCCGCTCGGCTGGGGCTGGAGATGTTCTGCAGCCGGGCGGCCAACTCGTCCAGTGCCGCCGGCCATTGAACCGGTTCGAACTGCCGCGATCCGCGCCCGCCCACCTGGCGCACTGCGTTCCGCAGCCGGTCGGGGTTGTAGAGCATCTGCAATCCGGCCTGGCCGCGGGCGCAGAGCTTCCCCCGGTTCAGCGGATGCGCAGGGTTTCCCTCGATCTTGCGCGGCCGACCGTTGATCACCCGCACGATGATCCCGCAGCCGGCCGGGCACTGGCGGCAAGTGCTCGCATACCAGGTGGCTCGGCCGGGGAGCTCCTGCTCCGGAGGCCGGACGTAGGGTTCGAGCGCGACCTTGCGCGCGGTGGCCCCAATGCCGGTCGCCACGCCGGCTCCGGCGCCGATCTTGAGGAATTCCCTTCGAGTGAGGTTGGCCTTCATGCGGCTCCGTTCACTTATGGCAGGCCAGACAGTCCGCCAAGCGGGCGACCTGCTCTTCGGGCTGCTCCAGATGGCAATCCAAACACCAGCCCATGTCCATCACCACCACCGGCTCGGCCACAGTCATCTCTGCCACCGGTCCGTGACAAGTTTCGCAGCTCACTCCGGATTGGAGATGGGGTTGATGGCTGAAGAAGACGTGATCGGGCACGTCCGACACGCGCTGCCACGGGATGGGCTCGCCCCGCTCCCAATAACCCATAACGGCCTGCACCTCTGGACGGTCAGTGGCGATGGTCTGATGGCAGCCGGCGCAGCGCTGGACGGACGGCATGCCGGCGACATCCGAACGCAACGGGCTGGTATGGCAGAAAAGGCATTGGACGCCCGAGGCGTCGTGCAACTGGTGGTTGAAGGCGATCGGTTGATCGGGGGCGGCCAGGGCGGCTCGCTGGCTGATCAAAATCGCGGCAGCGACCAGCACGATAACAGCAAGAACCACGAACGGCCATAGTCGTCTGCTGCGGCCGCGATCCGGTTCATCCATGGGGCGATGCATCCGTCCGCTCAGCCATGAGATCCTCCCCCCGAATGTTAGTGCATTGCTTCACAAAAACAATCGCGAGCGTCGCCAACTGGGGCGTACGAATCGCCAGTGCGACTGGCGATTCACACGATCGATGCATTTCTGCCGGGCGTCGCCGCTAGGGGAGCTGACGCCGAGGGATTTCGGACAGATCTGGGGCGCGAAACAGGGGAGGCCAATCGAACCGACGAATATGGCCACCGGAATTGGAACGACACAGCCCCAAACACACATGATTGGGGCTGTGTCAGTTGGCTTGCCAACTCGCCAACGTTGGGCTGGCTCTCAAATCCTCTACGGAGACTCGATTGGCAGTCCTTGTGCGAAGGTCAGGACATCGATTACGTCTTGCATGCTCCATCCGTTGGCGATGGAGGAAGGCATGTTGGTTCCCGGTTGGCCGGCGCGTACTTTGTGGATGAATTCCCATGGGTTGTCGACCGCAATCGTGCCCACGAACTCAGGCTCTTCGGAATCGCCGAAGTTGAGGGTCCGGCCGTCTTCACCGTGACAGACCGAGCAGGTGCTCATGTAAAGCGCCTCCCCGCTGGTCGTATCGCCGCCAATGGCAGATTTGGTCTCCGCATCGATGAAGGGTGAAACGTCGATCAGCCCCTCCCTCAAGAACGTCACCAGGTCCAGCAGGTCCGCCTCAGCCAGCGCCGAAAAATCGTGCTCGGGATCCGCCTGACCCGCGACCTGTGCGATCAGGTCTTCCGCGGTCCTGTCAGCTGAACTGAGCAGGCCGGGGAACCCGGTGAAGTGCGAACCGGATCCGTAGGCACCTGATGCTCCCTGGTAGTCCCAGCCATGGCATTCCTTGCATCTCCAGGTGTCGCCGCCGCTGCGAGTGTTGCTGGTCTGACGGGCCCAGACGGGATTGTCATCGGCCGGTTCCTCCAGGCCAGCTTCGCTCCACCACTTGTCGTAGAGCCTGCCGCCGCGCGGAACGGATCCGCCCACCGACGGCTCGGTGGGCAGTGTCTGCGCGTAGCTGAGGACATCAACCACATCCTGCATGCTCCATCCACTGTCGATCGCCGACGGCATTGGGGTGCCCGGCTGTCCTACACGCACCTTATGGATGAACTCCCACGGGTTATCCACTGCGATGGTGCCAACGTATTCCGGATCCTCGGGATCGTGGAAGTTGATCGTCCTACCATCTGGTCCGTGGCATGCTGCGCACGTTCCATCGAAGAGCACCTGTCCATTGGCTGTGTCAGCGCCAATGGCACTCTTGGAATCGGGGTCGATGAACGGACCGACGTCGATCAGGCCTTCGGTCAGGAAGATCACCAAGCTTCCCAGCTCGGAGTCACCCATGGCTGAGAAGTCATGGTCCGGATTTGCACTGCCATCCAGGATGGAAAGCAGCTCTCCGTGGCTCATGCTGGGCGCAGAAGTCAGGACGCCGTCAAATCCGGTGAAGTGGGATCCTGAACCGTAAGCGCCGTCGGCGCCGTTGTAGTCCCAGCCGTGGCACTCTTTGCAGCGCCAAGTATCGGCTCCGCTGCGCGTGTTGGTGGACTGGGTAGACCACAGTGGCTGGTCACCGGGTGGCTCTTCGACTTCGGCCACGGTCCACCACTTGTCGTACAGCTTGCCGCCTTCGGATACGGATCCGGTCAGGACGACCTCGGTTGGGACGTGCGTCGGCGGCGGTGGGAGCGGCTCAGTTGGGGGCGCCTCAGTGGCAGTTGCCTGACCGCAGGCCACCGCGATCAGCGCGACTCCCAGGAGAACCAGACCTACACTCAGCCTTCCAGGTTTCATTTGCGTCTCCTTTCGATTCCCTGCACGAACGGTCGATTTCGCCTTACGGCGCGCGTTTCTGCCTTCCCTCAAGTGGGGATCAAGAACCAGCCGCTTGAACCAGTTCCGCCGCGCCTGGGAAGGCCAACCAGCCATCGAGCGCGGCGGACCGCTGTTCCGCCTCGTCGTGCAGCACGATGGAGAATTCCTGTCCATCCATGCGCAGCACGACCGTGAGCTCGGCCTGCCCATCGTCGTCGATTGCCGCCAGACAATAACGTTCATGGCCCAGCGGATAGCGGATGGTGGCAGCCAAGCATCGGTCGGAAAACGCACCGCCGTGCTTGCATTGATCATGATCAACAACGATTCTCATCAGGATCCTCTCCTGTCTACGGCTGCCAGCTCAGCAGCAGCCCGGCGATGGCGGCCAGTTCTTCTGGCGTCAGTCGTCCCTCGAAGGATGGCATTGCTGTGCCAGCGCGGCCCGCCAGGATGAATTCCACCAGCTCCGATTCGGTACGTTCCACAACGAAGGAATTTTCGACCAGAGTGGGACCAAGTCCGCCGGCACCTGCTGCGCCGTGACAACCCTCGCAATTGGCGGCAAAGAGTTCTTCGGCTGTGGGGGCCGTCGGCCCCGCCACAGCCGGGGTGCTGCCCTGCCGCCACACGCCGATCAAGGCGATTAGATCCTCGATCTGGGCGGGTGAAAGAACGGTGCCCCAGGTCGGCATCCCCCGACTTGGACGGCCCTGGAAAATCGTGTCTCTGAACCACTGGTCGTCGAAGTTGGCCAGCAGCTCTGGATCGTTAAGCGCCGGCGCTCGATCGGAGCCGGTTCCTTGGCTGCCGTGGCAGGCAAAGCAAATCGACTCAAAGATCTCACTCCCACGCTGCGGGTCCGGCGGAAGGCCGACCGGCGTGACCTCGACTGCAGTGGGTTCCCAGGCCCGAACAAACGACACCACTTGGCGTATCTGCTCGTCGGTCAATGGACCGCCGAAGTCCTGTGCCCAGGCCGGCATGGCCGTGCCCGGAATGCCGGTCCGAACCAGCCCAAACAGCTGGTTGTTGCCGACACCGGTCAGCAGCGACTTCGAGTTCAGCGCCGGACCAATGCCTCCCTGTCCGCGATCACCGTGGCAGGCCGCGCACTGTTCGGCAAAGATGGTTTCTCCGGCTGCAACCGATTGCTGCAGGTCGCGCTCGGCATCCGAGTCGAGGCGCGCCGGCTCTCGAAGCAGGTAGACCTGAAAAGCCAACAGAATCGCCAGCGTAAGTCCGGCCCCGGCACCAATGAGCGGGAAGTTGTTTTCACGTCTGATCATCACCGCTCACACCCCGGTGGCCTGCGACGGTTGGAAGACTTGCCGTTCGATCGGGCGGCCGGTGTCTACCACCACCTGCTCATCGATGATTGCGATCGGAAACAGGTCCAACGGTCGCGGCGCAGGCCCCCCGGTAACCACCCCGGCACGATCGAATAGCGAGCTGTGGCACGGGCAGTGGAACTGACCCTCGTCCTCCCTCCACGGAACCGTGCAGCCGAGGTGCGTGCAGCGGTGCCATATTGCCAAGAGGCCGACTCCCTCGATGTGCGAGATAAAGAAGTTGCCGCGCTGCACGTGGGCAACGGTGCCGGGAGTGAACTCGTCGACCTGACCGGCAACTACCCGGCCGCCAAAGCCACCTTCTTGTTGCTGCGGCTGCAGAAAGCGGAGCAGCGCCCAGCCTGCCTGACCTACGAGACCGACGGCCGCCACCACCCAGCTCCAGACCAGGAATTGGCGTCGGTTGAGCGGAGATTTCGGTTGGGGAGATTCGGCCATGGGTTTCTCTTTGCTTTGACTGTCAGAGACTATCCCAGGGGCTGTAGCCGCCGGGCATGTCCCAGGGGAAATAGAGCTTGAAGCCCGGTCCCCGGAACAAGAATCCGCTAAGCGTGTAGATGAAGGCGGAAACGATCATGACGGTGAACAGCACCATGATCACTTCGCGGCGCGTGGGCTGCGAGCGAAGCAGTGCGATCACTGGCAGGATTACCAGCACGCCCAATATCGCCGCCGGAAGCAGTCCCTGCGCCACCCACTGCGGAACAGCTTCGCGCAGCAGCTCGCGTAGGCTGAAGGCGTTGTCCAACACGATGTAGGCCGGCATGACTACCGCCGTGTACAAGGCGGACCAGATGACCAGCCTGCGGCCACGGGCCGATCCGAACCAGCGCCCGACGCCCTCCCGATCGGCGTCCAGGTAAGGGAGCACGATCAGAAAACCCACCAGCGCGCCTGGGATGATGACGCCGGCGAGCGTGGGGTGCATGTGTTCCAGCAGCTCCTGCAACCCGACGAAGTACCAGGGCGCCTTGGCGGGATCGGTAGTGACAACCGGATTGGCGATCTCCTCCAGCGGAGCTTGTTTTGCTAGCGAGAACAGGAAGGTTGCCAAGCTGATTCCCAGCAGCAGCACGATCTCCCACAACAGCACAACCGGGAAGGAGAAAACCGTGTCTTCTGGTCCCTGATCCACCTGGGTCGAGCTCCGCTCCATGTGGGCGACCAGCGCGTAGGACTTGCTGGGGTCACGCGGGAAGATCTGGTCTTCTGGATCAGCCATCGGTGTTGTCCCCAGCTGCATCCGGGTCGCTGGCGGCCAGGCCACCGTCCTTGCGTACACGCCACACGTGCAGCGAGATCAGCAGCACCAGGGCAATAGGCAGCAGTGCGATATGCAGCGTGTAAAAGCGGATCAAGGCCGCCTGTCCGACGCTCGCGCCGCCCAACATGACCTCTCGGGTCGCGTCGCCGATGACCGGCGCGTAGCCGGCGATGTTGGTGCCGACGGTAATTGCCCAGAAGGCCAGCTGGTCCCAGGGAAGCAGATACCCGGTGAAGCTGGCACCCAGGGTAAACAGCAGCAATACCACGCCGATGATCCAGTTGAATTCGCGCGGCGACTTGTGGCCTCCGGTGTAGAACACCCGCATCATGTGGAGCACGACGATCAGGACCATGGCGTGCGCCGACCATCGGTGCATGTTGCGGGTCATCTGTCCGAGCGGCACGTTGAACTGCAGCTCCTTCATGGTCGTGTAGGCACGCTCCACGGAGGGTACGTAGTAGAACATCAGCAGCACGCCGGTAAAGGTCAGGACCGCGAACAGGATCGCGGCCATCAATCCCAGTCCAAAACTGTAGGACCACCGCAGACTGCGTCGACTGACCTTGACCGGATGCAAATGCAGGAACAGGCTGCTGGTTACGACCAGCGAGCGATCCAACGGGTTATCGGGCCACCCATGACGCACCACCGAGCGCCACGGACGGGAGCCAGCCAGCCGCGAGCTCAATTCCCGGATCAGTCCGCGAAAGCCACGCTGCTCGGTGGAACCTTCGATCATCGGTCGGCTTCCTCGTAACTCCACTGTTCTTCGAACTGAAACTGGTTCATCACCACCGCGCCTGTGGGGCAACGTGCGGCGCACAGCCCGCACCGGATGCAGAGAGTAGGGTCGAACAGCATAGCGGTCGCTCCCTCTGCTGCCTCGGGCGATGACTGGCCCTCCTCAAGCGACACCTGGTCCATGGGCACCAGTTTCAAGCAGTCCATCGGACAGACGTCGACGCAGCCGTTGCACAGGATGCACAGCTCGCTGTCGAAGATCGGATTGATGCTGCAGATCAGGCAGCGCGAAGCCTGTTCTCGGGCCTGATCATCGTCGAAGCCGATTTCCACTAGTGAAAGCCCGATGCGTCGATCTACTGAAAGCGTCGGCGGCTCCCGTCTTGGTCGGCGCAGATACCCGGCCTGCGGACCGCGCTCCGGGTAGTTGCTCAGGCTGACAGGCGTGAATCGGCCGCGACGCCTTTTGCTCACCGCCGACCCGCGCAGGAAGGCATCGATTCCCGCCGCGGCGCGCTGACCATCGGAAACCGCATTGATGATCAGGCGTGGCCCGAAGGCGATGTCCCCTCCGGCGAATACGCCATCGGCGGTGGTCATCAAGGTTGGCGGGTCGACCGCCAATGTGCCCCGCGGGGTAACCTCCAGCTGATCCCCTTGCTGCACCCACTCCAGCTCACCGACCTGTCCGATGGCGACGATCACGCTGTCACAGGCCCAGTCGCGCTCGGTGCCGGGTGATAGCTGCGGATTGAAGCGGCCCTGATCGTCAAAAGCACGGACCACGTCCAAGGTCTGTACCGCGCTGGCGATGCCCTCCTGGCCCAGGATACGGACCGGGGCCAGGTGGTTGAGGATCTCTATCCCCTCCTTCTGCGCCTCCTCGATCTCCAATTCATCGGCCAGCATCTCGTCGACGCCCTCTACAACCAAACAGGTCACCTCCTGGGTGGCTCCCAGGCGGCGGGCCGCCCGCGCCACGTCCAGCGCCAGCTCGAGGTCCCCACCTGCTTCTGCGGCCTGCCCCAGCCGGGCAGCGGTTCGCGCGACGTCCATGGCTACGTTTCCGCCGCCGATCACGATCACCCGTCGCCCGAGGTCCAGGTTGTAGCCAGAGAGATTCACGTTGAGCAGAAAGTCAACCGCCTGCAGGACGCCGTCCTGGTGCTCGCCTTCAACGTTGAGCTGGCGGCTGCGATAGCTGCCGATGGCCAGGAACACGGCCGCGAAATCTGCCTTCAGGTCCGCTAGGGAGAAGTCTCGGCCGATCGCTTGCTCATAGTGGACTTTCGGACCGAGCGAAAGGATGGCCTCGATTTCAAGGTCAATCAGTTCGCGGGGCAGCCGATATTCCGGCACGCCCAGTCGAAGCATTCCTCCCGCAACCGCGGTGGCTTCAAAGAGAGTGACCTCATGACCCATCAGGGCCAGGTCGTGAGCGCAGCTCAGGCCGGCCGGACCGGCGCCGACGATCGCCACCCGCTGGCGATCGGTGCCCGGCCCCTGAGCCCGGCTCCGCAAGCTTGCTCGCCCTTGCGGCAGCGTGCTGTTGCCAAGTTCGTATGGCGTACCGGGGCCTCCGTAGCCGCGCCAGGCGGGAGGCACCCTGGGTTCGGCATGCTCTCCCAGATAAACGCCATAGCGGTCGTTGACAAACCGCTTGAGTGCACGAATCGCAATTGGGGCGTCGATTGCGCCACGCCGACAAGCCGCCTCGCACGGGGCGCCACATACCCAACCGCAGGTGGAGGCAAACGGATTGGTTTCACGGGCGATCAAATAGGCTCGCTCGTACTCGCCGCGGGCGATGCAATTCACGTAAGCGCGTGCATCAGTCCGCACCGGACAGGCGTTCTGACATGCGACCGAGCGCTGGTAGAAGTCGAGATCCGCTAGCTGGGCGCGAAAGGTCCCGGGAGGCATCTAACTTGCCTTCCCCAGGGGTTGGCTGATCGTGCTCACTGGCGTCGGACGGAGAAGCATTAGACAGGACGA
>CAZJUE010000003.1:25778-29229 GCA_964549025.1 uncultured Anaerolineaceae bacterium
AACCACCCTACGAGTCGGCCGCTTCCGAATCATGCTGGTCAATCTCGGTGATCAACCTCACCAGATCATCGGCTTGCGCCGCGGTGCGCTGCTGTCGCTGGTAGAGGCTGATTTCGTTGTCAGCCAGGCTCAGCTGGATAACGCGCGGTCCGGCCCTGAGGATCGACATGGTCTCAACGCTGGCCTGTTCCTCGCCATCGGTTTGCTCAACGATTACTACGTCCGGGCCCAAGGCAGCAATCTCACTTTGCGCGGTCGCGTGATCCGAAGTCGCTCCGACGATCTCTACCTGCGACTGAGCTAGCAGCAGCCGGACCGATTCGTGAAAGAGCGGGTGGGTCCAGATGACAAAGACTCGCCTGCCTGGCATCGAGCCTACTCCCAGGTTGCATGCTAGTGCTTCCATTCACAAAAGGAAATCGCGGCGGTTGCCAATTCGGACGCGCAGATCGCCAGATGATCTGGCGTTAATCTGGGTGGCGGTGTGAGAACGACGGTTTGGGGGCCAGGCTACGGGGCTGAGATCAGCCCATGTTTGCGCGCGTACTCGACCAATTCGTGGCGCTTGGTCAGGTTGAGCTTGTGCATCAAGTTGGTGCGGTGGGTGTGGACGGTGCTAGCGCTGATCACTAGCTGATTGGCAATCTCCTTGCTGGTATAGCCCTGCGCGATAAAACGCAGGATTTCTTTCTCGCGTGGCGTCAACTTCGGCGAACCTGGCTCATCCGCTCCCGATTGGCTCAGATACTCTTGAAGCAGGCGGCGGGCCATGCTCGGGTAGATGAAGGCGTCGCCGCGGGCCACCGACCGGACCGCGCTGATCAAGTCGCTGGTTTCAGCACCTTTCAAGATGTAGCCGGAAGCGCCGGCTTCCAACATCTGAAAGAAGTACTCTTCGGAACGGTGCATGGTCAGAACCAGGATATTTACCTGCGGCGCGAGCTGCTTGATGCGCCGAGTGGCCTCCAAGCCGTTCAGGCCGGGCATGCCGATATCCATGAGAACCACGTCCGGCTGCAGATCTTGTACCAGCTCGACGGCAGATGCCCCGTCCGCGGCCTCTCCGACGACTTCGATCCCGACCTCAGAGGAAATCAGCAGGTTCAAACCTGATCGTACGATCGTGTGGTCGTCGGCGATCAGCACGCGAATGGGATCACTCATCGTCGGGCTCCTTGACCGGAATCTTCACTTCCACCCGGGTCCCTTCGCCTGGCCGGGAATCGATCTCGATCTCACCGCCAAGCAGCACCGCCCGTTCCCGCATTCCAAGCAGTCCGTACCCTCGGCCTCCCCGGTTGCCATCCTTGAAGGAATCCGGCTCGAAGCCGACACCGTCATCTTGGATTTCAGCAACGATAGCGCCGTCCCCGCGCCAAAGCTTGAGTTGAACGTGTTCTGCCTTGGCATGTCGCATGATGTTGGTGAGCGCTTCCTGGTGGATGCGGAAAAGTGCGGTTTCGACAATCGGGTCCAACCGGTCGCCGATGTGCGATGCATCGATTTCGTACTCGATTCCCAGCGGGTCGAAAAGCTGCTTCAAATAGGATCGCAGGGCAGCCACCAGCCCCAGATCGTCCAGCACGGACGGACGCAGTCCGTGGATCAACTGGTACATGCGATCGGTGGCGTCGGCAATCAGGTCATGGGCCTGTGCAAGGTGGCTGCTGGCTGTTTCGTCACCATGGCCGATCTCCCGTTGGGCCAACTCGACGCTCAATGCCGTGCTGCCCAAGCTTTGACCGAGTTCATCATGCAGCTCTCTAGCCACACGCTTGCGCTCCTCCTCCTGGGCTGAAATCAGCCGCTCGAGAAGCCTGCCACGTTCTTCGGCCCGCTCTTTGAGCGCCGCCGACAGCGCAGAGTTTTCTTGCTCACGCCGTCTCACATGGGCGGCCATAGTGTTGAAGGCCGCACTCAGCCTCCCGATTTCGTCCCCCGGCGTCTCGGGCAGTTTGGCGGTGAGGCCGCGTTCACCGATCCGTTCCATTGCACCCGCAAGGCCGGCCAGGCGACGAAGTACCCACCGATTGACCGCCAGATTTGCGAGGACCGCGGTGACGATCATCGTTCCCACCCACCAGGCAAGGTTTTTCCGCAGAACCGCAGCGAGGGTGGTCTCCACCGGCGCGATGGACAGATCCGCCAGCAGCAGTCCATTCAGCCGCTGGTCGGGGTCATGACATTGATGGCACTCAGGCTGGTTCTCGATCGGGTGCATGCTGCGAAAGACGGTCTGCCCGTTTGTGTTGGTCACGACCACGCCGGATGGACGTTGCTCCGGGACCAGGCGGTGGCAGGGTTGGCAGGTGGGGTCGGAATTGTAGAGTCGTTCACCCACGCCAACTCCGTGTGGCGCGAAGACGACCCGGCCGCTGGTATCCAACAGATAGAGCGTTTGGATTCGGGGATCGTCGCCGACCGCATCGAAGGTTGACTGTATCCGCTGGACGTCAGCGTCGAGCATGGCTGCCTGCAAGCTGCGCTCGATGACTTCTCCGGTCTGAGAGGCCAGCAACGTCATGCTTTCCAGGACCTGCGCCCGTTGCTGAGAGTAGGCGATGATTGACGATACGCCCAGAATCAGCAGCATCGGTACGATGATCAACAGGGAAACCTTCCAGCGGAGGTTCAGACTGCGCCCACCGGACCGCGGGCCTTCCCGACGAACGGCATCGTGGCGATCTACCAGAGTACAACTCCTCTGTTGGTTGCGGCCGCTGTGAGTCTACGCGGAAACGCGTCGAATCGCATTGGTTACCCTAGTTGTGCAGGCTCGTATGATCCCAAGTTGGCGACTTGGCAGTCGGTAGG
The DNA here is from genome assembly GCA_964549025.1 of uncultured Anaerolineaceae bacterium. GTDB lineage: Bacteria > Chloroflexota > Anaerolineae > Anaerolineales > E44-bin32 > JADFRG01. Next base: position 28,593 of record CAZJUE010000003.1, read on the forward strand.
CTTTCTCTCTCATAGAGTCATCTGGCACTCTTCATATGAGCTTAATCTATACCGCACACCATCAACTCAAAGCGCAGACAGACTCTGAAGGATTCCGAGCAATATGATGACATTTATCGCACATTCCTTCGGTAGCGAATGTTAGAATCCCGCCGTTCAGCGGAACGATCATGGGAGATTGTGCATGACCGTACAGGTTGAATCGACAGGGCGGGCCAAATTCATCATCGGCGGTCTCCTGATTGTGGCGGCGGTCGTGTACCTGGTGGTCTCGGCCACCCAGGCCGCCGCGCAGTATTTCCTCACTATCGACGAGATGCTGGCCCGGCAGAGCGAGCTCAATGGGCGAGCGATCAAGCTGGCCGGCGCGGTGGACGGCGAAACGATCGCCTACGACGCCGACACGCTGACGCTGCGTTTTGAAGTCGCCAACGTGCCGGCTGACTCAGCTGAGATCGAGGCCGGGGGCGGGCTGGCCAAGGTGCTGTATGACGCGCTGCGCGATCCGACTGCTTCGCGGCTGCAAGTGGAGTACGTCGGTCCGAAGCCTGACCTGCTGCGCCATGAGGCGCAGGCGATCGTGACCGGCCAGCTGGGAGAAGACGGGGTGTTCCACGCCGATGAACTGCTGCTCAAG
>CAZJUE010000003.1:29239-41204 GCA_964549025.1 uncultured Anaerolineaceae bacterium
ACTCGCTACGAAGAAGAGGTGCCGCTTCAAGTCGCTGAGGGCTAGCGGCGCATGCGAACGGCTCAGCGAACCGATCCGCCGACGGCAAGGCTCATTCGCCCGTCGGCGTTGCGCGAACGGACCCGTGCGCGTCGTTCCGGACGGGCGCTCGATTGCTTTGTCGAGGAGCACCGGGCCGGCGGCCGGACAAAGCAGGGCCAACTAACCTGATGATAGAAGAAATCGGATACGCGAGCCTGGTGCTGGCCTTGCTGCTGGCGCTCTACGGCGCCGGTGCGGCGGCCTACGGCGCGCGGCGTGACCGACCGGAGCTGGTGGAGAGCGCCCGCCGGGCGATGCTGCTCAGCTGGCCAATGATCAGCGTGGCGGCGCTGGCGATCATCACCCTGCTGGTCACCGGCCGCTACGACGTCGAATACGTAGCCAAGGTCACCAGCGAGTCGATGCCCACCTACCTGCGGGTGACCGCGCTGTGGGGCGGGCAGGAAGGTTCGCTGGTGTTCTGGTCATGGCTGATGGCCGCCTTCGCCAGTGCGGTCGGATTGCGCAGATGGGACCGCGACCGCGAGCTGCTGCCGTGGGTAATCGTGGTTTCAATGGCTACCCTGGCGTTTTTCCTGACCATGGTGGTCTTTGTTGAGAACCCGTTCGCCCGGCTGTGGATCGGAGCCGACGGTCAGGAACTCACCGCCTTCATCCGGCCCGCCGGAGCCAGCCCGCTGAGGCTGACCGACGGCCAAGGGCTGAACCCGCTGCTGCGCCACCCGGGAATGATCATTCACCCGCCGATGCTGTACCTGGGATTCGTTTCATTTGTGGTGCCGTATGCCTTTGCGATCGCCGCATTGGTGACCCGCCGGTCGGACGATCGCTGGATTCGAGTGACGCGACGCTGGACGCTGGTGGCCTGGCTGTTCCTGTCGCTGGGCTTGTTGCTCGGCGGCCGCTGGGCCTACGACGTATTGGGTTGGGGCGGCTATTGGGGCTGGGATCCGGTGGAAATTGCCGCCTTCATGCCCTGGCTGAGCGGAACCGCCTTCCTGCACTCGGTAATGGTGCAGGAGAAGAAGGGCATGCTCAAACATTGGAACATGCTGCTGATCATCTTGACTTACGCCTTGGTGATCTTCGGGACCTTCCTCACCCGGTCTGGAGTGCTATCTTCGGTCCACGCTTTCGCCCAGTCGGCCATCGGGCCGATGTTCTTCGCTTTCATCGGGATTACCAGCGTGTTCTCGTTGCGACTGCTGCTGGATCGCTGGGACGAGCTGCGCGGCGAAAACCAGCTCGGTTCGGTATTCTCGCGTGAAGCACTGTTTCTGCTGAACAATTTCCTGTTCGTGCTGATCCTGGCGGTGTGCTTCCTGGGAGTAATCTTCCCACTGGCCTCCGAGCTGATCACCGGCCAGACGGTTACCGTCGGGCCCGAGTGGTACGAGCGTATCACCGGCCCGCTGTTCGCCGGGCTGCTGCTCCTGATGGGAGTGGCGCCGCTCTCAGCCTACGGAAGCTCCTCCTACCGAACGCTTGGCCGGCAGATCACCTGGCCGGCAGCGGCATCATTGGTGGTCCCGATCGGCATGTTGGTCGGCGAAACCCGCAGTCCGGCGGCGCTGATTGGGTACTGGCTGGCTGCGCTGGTGGCGCTGGTGACCCTCTATGAATTCTGGCGTGGGGCCCGGGCGAGGTATCAGCGTCACGGCGAAAGCCTGCCGGTCGGCCTGCTGCGCATGGCCGCCCGCAACCGGCGCCGCTACGGTGGCTACGTCATTCACCTGGGCGTGGTACTGATGGCCTTCGGCATCCTGGGCATCGAGGTCTTTCAGAGCGAGACTCAGGGCACGCTGGCGCGTGGTGAGCAGATGACCTTGGGCAGCTATGTGCTGGTGTACGACGGCTTGACCCAGTTCACCGCGACCGATGGCCGGCAGATCTCGCGTGCCGAGGTCTCAGTCTATAAGGACGGCCGGCCGGTCGGGTCGTTGTACCCTCGCCAGGACTTCTATGCAGTACAGGGTCAGTCGATGACCATTCCGGGAGTGCGCTCCACGCTGGAAGAGGACTTCTACGTGCTGCTGGTGAGCTGGGAGCCGGTGGCGCTGAGCGGGGCGACCTTCAAGATCTACCACAATCCGCTGGTGAACCTGCTCTGGCTGGGGGGCGGCGTGTTCATCCTCGGGACCGCGGTAGCTGCCTGGCCGGAGCACAGCTTCGGGACCGAACGGCGGCGCGGTTTTGCCCAGGCGTTTGCGGCTGGAGACTGAGCATGGCAGGTAGGCAGAAACTGCCCCTGGAGCGCCTGGCGGCGATTGCCGGCTCCGCGCATTCGCGGCTGTCCCGCATTTCTGGCCGGGAGCTGGCGTTGTGCGCCGCCGCGTTGACCGGTCTCGTACTGGCGGCGGCCTTGCTGACCGCTGTGGTGGCTCCGGTGCAAGCACAAGAGGACCAGCCGACCGATGACGAGGTCAATGCGGTCGCCAAGGGCCTCTACTGCCCAGTGTGCGAGAACGTTCCGCTGGACGTATGCCCGACGGTGGCATGCCAGCAGTGGCGCCAGACCATCCGTGAGCAGCTGGCCGCCGGCTGGACCCAATCCCAAATCGAGGACTACTTCGTGGCCCAATATGGCGATCGGGTGCTGGCGACGCCGCCTCCCAGCGGCTTGAACTGGGCAGTGTACGTGCTGCCGCCAGCGGCGTTCATCATTGGTGTGCTGATTCTGGCCACTGCCATTCGCAGCTGGCGCCGCCCGGCGGATCAGGCCGAAGGCGCGGCTGTGATGCCGGAAGACGATCTCTACTTGTCGCGGTTGGAGGAGGAACTCCGCCGCCGGAGCGAGGCATGAGCCAGGCGTCGAAACCAGCTGAGCCTGAAATCCAGGCAGACCGGATGCCCGAACCAGGCATCGGCGCCGAATCGCTGATGCCGAGCGACCAAGCTTCGGATTCCGGCCCGGCGCCGAAGCGCCGTCGGTTTGCGTGGGTGATCTGGGTGCTGCTGCTCGGCGTATTGGCCCTGCTGGGCTTCGGGCAGGTGCGCGCGTCGCAGGGCCCGGTGGGGGTCGGATCGCGGGCGCCTGATTTTCAGTTGACCACCTTTGACGGCCAGCAGATCAATACCGCCGACCTGCGTGGTCAGGTGGTGGTGGTCAATTTCTGGGCCTCCTGGTGCAAGCCCTGTGAGCAGGAAGCCCTGGAGCTTGAGCTGGCCCACCAGCTGTATAAGGACCAGGGCGTGGTGTTCATTGGCGTCGACCACGTAGACATCGAGCGCGAGGCGCTCGCCTATATCGAACGCTTCGGAATTACCTATCCCAACGGGCCGGATCTGCGAACCGAAATCTCCCAGGCCTACCGCACCCGCGGCGTGCCTGAAACCTACGTGATCGGCCCTGACGGCCGAATCGCCGCAGTCCAGATCGGTCCCTATCTCTCCTTCGATGCGATCGTCGAGCATATCGAAGCAGCTCAAGGCTGAGCAGCGGGCGGTTGGCGCCAGCAGGGCACCGAATGACCACAAGTGAGATAGCATAATCAATGGACCCCGGATCGATTCTTTTTGTGCTGGCAATGCTGGTGCTGGCCGGGGCCTACGTCGCCCGGCCGCTATCCGAGCAGGTGGCCTCGGGATTGGCGCGCGCCCACCCCGAACTATCGCGCTTGCAAGCGCAGCGTGAGCGCTTGTTGGACGCCATACAGGAGCTGGATAACGATCACGCCATGGGCAAGGTGCCGCCGGAGGAATACCAGCAGCAACGGCGGCAGTTGACGGTGATGGGTGCCAACGTGCTCCGACAGCTCGATCAGCTGAGCGATGCGGCGCCGGAAACTGGGTTGGAGCTTGCGCTGGAGTCCCGCGTTGCGGAGCTCAAGCAGCAGCTCAATAGCCCAGCATCGGGCGCGCCTGCCGGCTCGCCAGCCGACGTGGCTGAATATTCAGTTGCCGATCAGAGCGGATACTGTCCGGCCTGCGGGACCGCAGCTTCGCCTGGCGACCGCTTCTGTACTAACTGCGGAACAGCGCTTTCGGAGCAGGGAGCTTGAAGCGTGCGCTCCGGCTTGGACAAGCGCTTCGCCGATTAGCTCGGCCCACAAACGATATCGGGCAGGCCAGGGTAGCGGTCTGGTTGGCGGCCGCGGCATTGCTCGCCGGCTGCTCCCTGGCGGGGGATATTACGCCGCCGCCTGCCCTGGCTACCGCGCAAGCCGCCGCACCAATTCCCACCAACGTTCCAGTCAGTCAGCCACTGGTGCCGAACGCGCCGCCTGATCTAGCAGCCGGCGAGTTGATATACGCCGAGCGCTGCGCCGCCTGCCATGGTCCGCAAGCGATGGGCGATGGTGAGATGGCCCCTCAGCTGAGCTTTCCACCGGCCGCCCTGGCGGATGCGGAGGTGGCGGGCGCGGCCTCGCCCGAAGCCTGGTACCAGATCGTCACCAACGGGAACCTGGAACGGTTGATGCCGCCGTTCGCCAGCCTTAGCGATCAGCAGCGCTGGGATGTGGTTGGGTACGCATTGAGTCTGAGCCTGAGCGGCGATGAATTGCGGGCCGGGGAGGCGCTGTTCGCCGAGCAATGCGTTGACTGCCACTCGGCAGCCGACTTCGCCGACCAGTACTATCGGGGCGCGGCCCGCCAGTCGATCGCCGCGGTCATCCGGGACGGCCGTGGGTCGGAGATGCCCGGGTTCGGCGAGCAGCTGGAGGATAACCAATTGGGATCGCTGGCGGGTTACGTGCAGAGCCTGGCATGGAGCACTGGTGCTGAAGCAGAGCCGGCAGCGGAACAGCCAGCCGCCGATCTGGTAACTGTGACCGGATCGGTGGCCAACGGGACGCTCAATGGCAGCGTTCCAGCTGATCTTCAGGTAGAAATCCAGGGCTTCGACGGTGAGCAGCAGGTGCTGCAGGAGACCGTTTCGCTAAATGCGCAGGGAGGCTTCGAGCTGGAGCAGGTCGAGTCGCCAGTTGGCCGGCTCTTCATGGCCAGCGTCGAGTACCAGGGTGTTCTCTACCGTTCGGAAATCGTGCACGCCCCATCGGATGGCGCTCCCCTGGAGCTGCCGCTGACCATCTACGAATCCTCCGGCGACGCCGACGCACTGCGGGTGGAGCAGATGCACCTGCTGATCGAGTTTCCGGATGAACAAACCATGCGGGTATTGCAGCTTTGGGTGGTGGGCAACCGAAGCGACCGGGTGGTGACCCCGTCGCTGCGGGTCCCGCTGCCGGATGTAGCGTTCAACCTCGGATTCGAGCAGGGCGGTTTCGGCGATCGCTACGAGCGAACCGAAACGGGCTTCCTCGATCTCGAGCCGGTCCCGCCAGGCAGCGGGATCGATCAGCTGGTATTCGGCTTTGACTTGCTGCGGGACGGCGTGCTCGAATACCGGCAGCTGCTAGAGCACCCGGTGGAGGCGGTCACCGTTCTGGTGTCAGAGGATGCCCCGCGCATTAGCGGGCTCATCGACGAAGGCGTGCGTGACCTGGGTGGGCTGCGAATGCACGGCTACACGGCCACTGGGCTGGAGGCGGGCGACATTCTGTCCTTTCGGGTCGCTGGTCCGAGCGGACTGCCGATGCATGCAGCTTCGGTGGCGATCGGTGGCCTGGCGCTGCTGGCCGCCCTGCTGGTGGCGGTCCGCAGCCGGTCAGATCGAGAGCCGGACGAGGTGCCAATCGGCGCAGAGCTGGTTGAGAGTCAGGCGATGGAGCAGGAGCAACTGCTGCTGGAGATCGCCCAGCTGGATGCGGACCACGAAGCCGGCCGGCTGGATACCGCCGAATGGCAGCGAGAACGGGAGAACTTGAAGCGAATGGCGCTGGAGCGGATGCGAAACAACGATGGCTAATCCCGGTTGGAGGCAGGCAGCCGAAGTCGACCATTGGACGCTGGAGACCGATTGCGGTGATTGAGGTCCGTGGGCTGGTCAAGGCCTTCGGTTTGAAGCCGGTGCTGCGCAAGCTGGATTTCGCGGTCGATGCCGGCGAGTTCGTAGCGGTGGTCGGCCCCAACGGGGCCGGCAAAACTACACTGTTGCGGATCCTGGCCTCGTTGGCGCGGCCGACCGCTGGCTTGGTCAGCGTTGGCGGGATGCGGCTTCCGGAACAGGCCGGCCCGATCCGCAGTATGTTGGGGGTAGTCTCGCACCAGCCATTGCTCTACGGGGATCTGACCGCTGAAGAGAACCTGCGGTTCTACGCGCGCATGTACGGGGTGCAAGACGCCAGCCAGCGGGTGGCAGAGGTGCTTGAGATCGTGGGGCTGAGCGGCCGACGGCGGGATCTGGTGCGCAGCTATTCGCGGGGCATGCAGCAGCGGCTGGCGATTGGTCGCGGGATCCTGCACCGCCCGCGACTGCTGCTGTTCGATGAGCCGCATACCGGTTTGGACCCCGAGGCGGGCGATATGCTCGACGACTTACTGGGTGAGATTGCCGCGCAGGGGCGTACGGTGGTGATGACATCGCACGATCTCACCCGCGCCGCCAACCTGGCGGGTCGGATCGACATCTTGTCTGGTGGGGTGATCGCTCGCTCGGTCTCCAAGGGTGAAATCGACCCGGCTGGCCTCTCACAAATGTATTTCCAGGTCACCCGTGGCTGAGAGCGCTTCCCAGGCCAATCGACGAAAGCGAACTTCTGGTGGCTGACCCGCAGCCCACTTCGGCCGGCGCCGAGCACACCGGGGCCGTCCCGGTCGCTCAGCGTCCCTCGGCGGTCCGTCACTACCTGCGGGCGGTGGCAGCCATCATCCGCAAAGATCTGCTGGCTGAACTGCGCAGTCGTGAGCTCTTGGGCGCCATGCTGGTCTTTGCGCTGTTGGTGATACTGACCTTCAATTTCGCGCTCGAGTTGGATGTGCGTACTCGCCGGTCGATCACCTCCGGCGTGCTGTGGGTGACCTTCGCTTTCGCTGGGACACTGGGACTCAACCGGGCGATGGCCATCGAGCAGGACCGCGGCAGCCTGGACGGTCTGCTGCTGGTGCCGGTTGATCGGTCGGCGCTCTTTTTCGGCAAAGCACTCGGCAATTTGCTATTCATGTCGATCGCCGAGGTGATCATCTTGCCAATCTACAGCGTGCTGTACAACGTCAATCTGTTTCGACTGGATCTGGTGGGCGTAGTTGTGCTGGGCTCGCTCGGCTATGTCATAGTCGGCACGCTGTTGGCTTCCATGGCCACTCAGGCCCGGACCCGGGACGTGCTGCTACCGATCCTGCTCTTTCCGGTGGTGCTGCCGCTGCTGATCGCGGCGGTCAAGGCCACCAATGGAATCCTGGAGGGGTTTCCGCTGGCTGACTATCGGGGCTGGCTGAACCTGCTGCTAGCGTATGATGTGATTTTCGTAGCGATTGCCATTATGACCTTCGATTTCGTTGTCGAAGAATGAAGCCCGCCGATCAATGGAGGAGACAATGCAACCGACCCCAAACCGTTTGAAGTGGCTCGGCCGCCTGACCGCCGTATTGTTTGCGATCGCGCTGTACCTCACCCTGTTCTACGCGCCGCGCGAAGCGGTGATGGGCGACGTGCAGCGAGTGTTCTACTTCCACGTGGCGGCTGGCTGGGTGGGCGCGCTGGCGTTCCTGATAACCGCCATCGCCGGTGGCGTTTACCTGGCTCGGCGCGACCGCCGCTGGGACCGGGTAGCGGTAGCTTCGGTCGAGGTGGGTATGGTGTTTGCTTTCATCAATATCGTCAGTGGTTCGATCTGGGCTCGCCCGGTCTGGAATACCTGGTGGACCTGGGACCCTCGCCTGGTAACCGCCACCATCATGGAGCTGCTTTACCTGGCGTACCTGATGCTGCGTCAGGGAATCGAAGACCCGGATCGGCGGGCGCGGTTCGGATCGGTGTACGGCATCGCGGCTTTCATCAGTGTGCCGATCACCTTCCTCTCCATTCGGTTCTTCCGTACCATCCACCCGGTGGTGATCGGCAGCAGCGATCCCTCGGCAGAGGGCACCTTTGATATGACGCCGCGCATGCTGCAGGCTTTCATGTTCAGCCTGCTGACCTTCACCTTCGTTTACGCTACGCTGTTGTGGCACCGCATTCGGCTGGGCAACCTGCGTGAGTCGGTGGAGCGCCGAAAGCTGGAAATACTGGCGGCCTGATGGAGGTTTCGAAATGAAGCGATTCGGTTGGATGAGGCTGCTGGGCGGGAGCGCTCCGGGATTGGCAGTGGTCAACTTGCTGCAAGAGGGTCCGGCCGACACCACCGGCTACATGGTGCTCGGCCTGGGGGTCATCTTGGGAAGCATGGCGCTGTACTTAGCCAGCCTGGTGAACCGCCGCCGCAATCTAAGACGCGATTTGCAGGTGCTGGACCAGGTGGAGAGCGAGCAGCGCACCGGCGGGCCACAGCAGGGCTGATCGCTGCCGGGAGCGGGTCACGGGGCGGCCGAGCGTCAGAGGAGCGCTGGCGGCCGAAGAGCCGCCTCCACAGTTGACGGTCAGGCTTTTCGTCAGCGAGCGGGTTGGCAGACGGTACTCAATCCAGCGGTCGCTACGCTATACAATCGAAGTGTCCGCACAACCTGTTCAGTCTTAGCTATGACTGTGGCAAAGCAGTTCGCTGACCTGCTGACCAGCTCCAGGGTAATTATCGCCATCGTGCTCGCCGGGCTCGGCTGGATGGCAGCCGCCGAGCTGCTGGCACTGGCCGCGGTATTGTTGTTGTTGTCCTGGGTTACCGACACGCTCGACGGACCGCTGGCCCGCTGGGGTGGTGGGGCGCACACCTGGGTAGGGGACCACGACCTGGAAATCGACGTGCTGGTCTCGCTGGGAGTGCTGGCCTACTTGGTCGGCGCTCAGTTCCTGGCGCCGAGCTATGCGCTTGGATACCTGGCGTTGTGGGCGGTGGCGGTATGGCGCTGGGGCTGGAAACGTGACCCGTCCATGCTGTTCCAGGCCCCAATCTACCTGTGGTTCATTCTGGTTGCGATGCGCGAGGTTCCGCAGGTCGGTCGCTGGTTGGTTGCCTACCCGCTGGCGGCGGTGATTCTCACCTGGCCGCGATTTCCACGGGAGATCGTGCCGGACTTTCTGGACGGAATGTCCAGGCTGATGCGGCGCCCACCAGACTCCCCAGACATCTAAAAGACCTGTCGCCAATCGGATAGTTCGCTGCTATTCGGTGCCGGGCGGTCACCGGTCGCCGCTACCCTGGGACTGCAATCCCAGATGCGCTGAGGCGACTTGTGGTATAAGATCGCTTCGCTCCGACCCAAGGTCGAGCAGGAGATTCAAGAACCACCATCGCCAAAGCGAGACCAAGCAGGCAGGCGTCGCGTTCCAGTGGCGTCGCATTCCTTTTGAAGCTCCGCCGCATGCGCCCCATGCGGCGGATTGTTGCGTTTTTGCAGCGCTGGCGGCGTGGTCTGCGGGCGATGGGCGAGCCCGGCCGCACAGTAATCGCCCGAGGCCTGCCGACCAGGCCCCACACCAGTTCCCCCAACGATTTGGTGGTGATTAGCGCCAACCTGTGGCACGATTGGCCGCTGCGCCGGCGCCTCCCCGAGCGCATGGAGCACTTCGCACGAATGATTGAAGAGGTTGGGGCTGACGTGGTGATGGTGCAAGAGGTGGCGCGAACCGCCGATCACAGTATGGACGATTGGCTGGCGAATCGCCTGGGAATGAGCTACTCCTACGCCCGCGCCAACGGCCACCAGGATTCGATCGGCTTTGAGGAGGGTCTGGCGATCTACGCCCGCTTCCCGATCTCGTCGACCCGTGTACGTCGGCTGGAGCCTCGCCTCAGCCGCTTCGTCAACCGACTGGCACTTGGCGCTGAACTTAAGACACCCTTTGGGGACTTCTGGGCGTTCTCAGTGCACCTGGGTCTGTTGCGCTCGCAGAACGCCTCACAACTGCAGGATCTGCGCGCCTGGGTCGCCAGCGTGGCCGGGGATCGTTCGGCGGTGATCGGCGGAGACTTCAACGCCCCGGAGCATGCTCCGCACATCCAGGACACCCGTCGCAGCTGGTTGGACACCTTCCGCTCGCTGCATCCTGGCGCGGATGCGACTACCCATACGCTTCGCTGGCCATGGGGGGCGCCGCTGCGGCGTAGCCGGCTGGATTACCTGTTCCTGCATCGAGCGGAGTCCGCCTGGCGGGTGATTGAAGCCCGGCATGTCGAGGGCGGGGTCCAGCCGCTCTCCGATCACCGAGCTGTAATGGTGCGGCTCGGTCAGCGCCGGGCTCGGACCTCACTGTCCGCCAACACGGCGGCGCCGTAGCGCCGACCTAGATAAACTGCCGCCGCAACGTGGTGGCGCTGAGCGCCAGCGCGAAGACCGCAAAGGCCAGCAAAAAAGCCAGCTCGACGGCGACTTCGCCAAATCCAAAACCGCGGATCATCACGTCGGTCATAGCCTGGTTGGCGTAGGTCAATGGCATGACTTGAGCTGCCAGCCGCAGTAGGTTGGGCAGCTCGTCGACGGGCACGAGCAGTCCGGATAGCAACGCCTGCGGCACGATCACCACCGGGATGAACTGAATCACCTGGAGTTCGGTGCGTGCGTAGGTGGACAGGAAAATGCCCAGATTCACCGCGCCGACCGCCAGCAGCGCCAGGAGCAGGAACACCAGTGCCAGGTTTCCTACGTACTGAATTTGCACCACCAGGATGGTGAAAAACAGGAAGACCGCCGCCTGCAGCAGCGCGAACACCCCGAAGCCCAGCATGTAGCCTAGCACGATCTCGATCCGGGTGATTGGGGTGGCCAGCAAGCGCTCCATTGTCCCTTGGGTGCGCTCACGGAGGAACGAAACGCCGGTGAGCATGAACACAAAGAAAAAGACGAAAAAGGCGATATACACCGGGGCAAAAGAATCCAGAAATTCGAAGTCGGCGCCGGCATACAAATAGCGGGTCTCGAGCTCAAGCTGCGGTGGCTGCGCGCCTGGCCGGAATTGCTGCATCGCCTGAGCGATCTGCGCGCCGATCTGCGCCGGCAAGGCCTCATTCTGCACGGGGTTTGAGCCCTCCACTACCACTTCGATCCTCGCCGGGTCGCCGTGCAGCAGCGCTCGCGACAACTCCTCCGGCAAGATCAGTACCACGTCCACCTCGCCCTCGGCGAGCATTTCGTCGGCTTGTGGGCGGTCGAGTTCTAGCACCACTAGGCCCTCTTGGCTGCTGAGCTCCTCGATCAGCATCTCGGCCACCGAGAGCGTCTGCCCGGTCGGCAGCATGGCTCCGGCGTCTTCCGGTACCAGTCCCACTCTTAATGGGCCAGGATCGAGCCGCAAGATGTAGCCCAGCAGCCCCATGATGATCATCGGCACCACCAACAGCAGGCCCACGCTGCGATGGTCGCGCCGGATCTGGGTGATCACCCGTCCGGCCATTGACCGGATTCGGCTAAGCCGCATTGGCCCCCTCCGCCAACCGCAGGAAGGCCTGCTCAAGATCCTTGACGCCGCTGCGACTTCGTAACTCGGTCGGAGTTCCTTCAGCGATCAGCTTTCCGCCGCGCATGAACCCCAGTCGGTCGCAGCGTTCGGCCTCGTCCATCACATGGCTGGAAATCAGCAGTGTCACCCCCTGATCGCGCAAGGCGCGGAAGTGTTTCCAGAAGCTCACCCGCAGCTGCGGATCTACGCCGACCGTCGGCTCGTCCAGGATCAACAACTGCGGCTCGTGCACCAGCGCGCAGGCCAGCGACACGCGACGGCGCAGTCCACCGCTTAATGTCCGGACCAGATCGCCAGCCCGGTCGGTCAGGTCGACGACTGCCAACGCACTATCAACTGCCTGCCGGACGTCGACTCCGTTGAGCGCCGCAAAGAAGCGTACGTTTTCCCGGGCGGTCAGGTCGCTGTATAGCGCTTCGGCCTGGGTCATGTATCCGATGGACGATAAAACCCGGTTCCTGCGGCAATTAAGAAGACGACAAAGACAATCAGAACAAGAAATACTTTCTCTGATAGGAATGCTTTCTTCAA
>CAZJUE010000003.1:41214-41581 GCA_964549025.1 uncultured Anaerolineaceae bacterium
TGGTCTTTCCCGACCCGTTCGGGCCCAGCAAGCCGTAGATCTCCCCCTGCCGGACGGCAAGGTCGAATTCTCGGAGTGCGGGCACCTGGCCAAAACTACGGCTGAGCTTGTGGGTCTCGATTATGTGCTGCACAGTGAAGGAGTTGGCTCGGCCAACGTGCGCACCAAACAAGTACGCAGAATAGGGCCATGATAATCCTCAGGCCCGTCTAACAAAAGCTGCCGGCGGGTTCCACAACCCGCAGGCAGCGCGTGCCGTTTGATGAAGCCCCAAGCGGGCTCGGTCAACCTCCGAAAATTACGGTTTCCTCTGGCGGCGGCTCCTTGATGAAGCCGCGCTCCATGCTGGTTTCGACGATGGCGCGGG
>CAZJUE010000004.1:0-34828 GCA_964549025.1 uncultured Anaerolineaceae bacterium
TGCAGGGCGACTTTCCTGTGGCGCAGGCGATCGTCGGGCTGGCGGCGGTGGCCTACGTGACCAGCCAATTGCTGGCTGACGGGGTCGGTTGGGCGCTCGATCCGCGTACCCGTGAGGCCGCGCAGTGATTGCCCGCCGGGCCAGCGCGATCTGGCTCTTGTCGGTGTTGGCAGCCGCCCTGCTGGCTGGCGCACTATCCCCGCATTCCGCTACTGAAGTGGTTGCAGGTCCGCTGGCCGCTCCCAGCTGGGAGCTGCCGCTGGGCGCCGACGCGCTAGGCCGCAGCTTCCTGTCCCGCATGCTTTACGGAGCGCGCACCTCGCTCGGCCTGGCCGGACTATCGATTGTGCTGACGGTCATGGTCGGCACCGCAACTGGCTTCATCGCCGCGGGGCTTGGTGGGCCGCCGGAACGCGGGGTGTTGTGGGTCGCCAACGTCTTCCTGGCGGTACCGGGATTGCTTCTGGCGCTGCTGTTGGTGGCGGCTCTCGGACCAAGCGTGACGGCGGTAGTGCTGGCGGTGGGCATCGGCGGCGTACCCGGCTTCACCCGGGTCGCCCGCTCATTGCTGGCCCAAGTATTGAAGGAGGGCTACGTTAGCGCGGCGCGGGCCGCCGGCGGCAGCTTGCGGTGGATCGGCGTCCGGCACGTGCTGCCCAATGCGCTGCCACAGCTCGGCGCGCTGACCGGCACCTATTTCGCCTGGGCCTTCATCAGCGCCACCACACTGACCTTCCTGGGGCTGGCGGGCGACCCGTCATTGCCGGAGTGGGGCGCCATGCTGGATGCCAGCCGTCCGTATCTCACCAGCGCGCCGCGCCTGGCAGTTGCGCCTGCGGTCTGTATCAGCTTGACCATCCTGGCGATTCACAACCTGCTGCAAGCCGAGCCGGTGCGCTGAGGCGCGCGCTGTCGCGTTGCCGACACCGCATCACCTGCCAGCCGACTACGGCTGCCAGTCCGGCTCGCATCGAGCGTTGGGCGCGGGCACTATGGCGGCCTGCCGACTACTATCGTGGGCCAAGTGAGTTTGGTATGCTGGCTCGCACATCATGAGCGAACCCTTCCTGGTCCTACTTGGCCTGGCGCTGGTTTTCGACTTCCTCAACGGTTTTCACGACAGCTCGAATATCGTAGCCACCGTGATTTCCTCGCGGGCGATGCGGCCGCGGGCGGCGCTGATTTTGGCCGCGCTGGCCGAATTCGCCGGGCCATTCCTGTTTGGCGTGGCGGTGGCCACCACCGTCGGTACCGAGCTGCTCGACACATCGGCCTTGCAGGTGTCGGTGGTGATCGCCGCACTGGCGGCGGCAGTGATCTGGAATCTGCTCACCTGGTACCTGGGAATCCCCTCCTCCTCTTCCCACGCTTTGTTGGGCGGGCTGCTGGGCGCCGCGTTGTTAGGCGCCGGCCCGCAGGTCGTGCGTCTGGAAGGGTTACTCAAGATCTTGCTGGCGCTATTCCTTTCCCCGGTGGCCGGGCTGCTCGTCGGCTTCCTGGTGATGCGCCTTACCCGCTGGCTGGTTCGCAACGCCCCGCCCCGCATCAACACCGCCTTTCGCACCGGTCAAATCCTGACATTGCTTGGGCTGGGATTGAGTCACGGTACCAACGACGCGCAGAAGACCATGGGCGTGATCACGCTTGGGCTGGTCGCAACCGGGTTGCAGGACGAGTTTGTCGTACCGATATGGGTGATCGCGGTCAGCGCCGGCGCGATCGCGCTGGGCACCTCGTTCGGAGGTTGGCGCCTGATCCGCACCCTGGGCGCCCGCATGTACCGCATCCGGCCGATCAATGGGTTCACCTCGCAGATCACCGGAGCCGGGGTGATCCTCGGGGCCGCGCTATTGGGCGGCCCGGTGAGCACCACGCAAGTGATGAGCTCATCGATCGTCGGCGTAGGCGCCGGCGAACGCATCAACAAGGTGCGTTGGAACATCCTGGGGGATATGGTCGTGGCCTGGCTGCTCACCATCCCGGTGACCGCCGGGTTGGCCGCGCTGGCGTATCTGGGGATCAGCGCGCTGTTGAGATAGACGAGGCCAGATCCGGCTCTGGCCTGGTAGCGGGGCAAGCGCTTGCCGCCGCCGACTTGCTTTAGTCCGGCGGCAGAGTGTCTTCTTCTGTCGAGGATTCCTCCAACCAGGCCCGGATCCGCTCGATCAACCGATTGACAACCCCCTGTCGCGCCTCGTACCACTCGATCCGCGGATCGTCCGCCTTGAACCAATTCGCCTGACGCCGAACAAACTGGCGTGAGCGGCGCCGCATCTGCTGCACCGCCACCGCCATGCTGATTTCGCCCCGCAGGTGAGCGGCGATCTGCTTGTAGCCGATGGCCGACATCGGCGGATGGTCCGGCGAGATGCCGCGATCCAGCAACTGTTGCACCTCGTCGACCAGCCCGGCCAGCAGCATGCGGTCGATCCGTTGGTCGATGCGCCGGTACAGCTCGTCGCGCGGCAAGTTGAGCCCGACACGCAGGATACGGTACTCGGGCGGTTCGGCGCCGCGCACTTCGCTGGCGGCCGAGCCGGTCAACTCGAACACCTCCAACGCCCGCGCTACCCGCCGCACGTTGGCGGCGTCGATCTCGGAGGCGCTGGTCGGATCGACTTCCTTCAAGCGCTCGTGCAGCGCGTCCGGCCCATGCAGCTCGGCGAACGACTCCAGCACTCGCCGCAAGCTCTCGTCCCCCGCCGCCGGTGGCGGGGCCCAGCCCTCCAGAATGGCGGTGACGTACTGCCCGGTTCCGCCGACTAGGATCGGCAGCTTGCCCGCGGCTTGAACCTGGGAGATGGCCTGGTTGGCGGCACGCTTGAAGCGCACCAGGTTCCAGGCTTCGTCCGGCTCGGCGACGTCGATCAGGTGGTGCGGCACCTGCTTGCGCTGGGCGGGCGTCGGTTTGGCGGTGCCAATGTCCATCCCACGGTACAGCAGGCGCGAATCGGCAGATACGATCTCGGCCCCCAGCGCCGCCGCCACCTCGATCGAGATTTGAGTCTTGCCGACCGCGGTGGGTCCGATGATGGCTACTAAGTTGTGCATCGCCTCGCTCCCCGCTGGACTCCGCTCCCCTTCAACGCCCATCGACCGCGCTTTCGATGTGTTCGATTCGCGCCGGCTCGGCGCGACGGTTCAGATCGATGGCCACCACGTCGATCCGCCACTGTGCGTTATGGCGGCCAACACTGTTCAGATAAGCATAAGCGGTTTGGATCAACTTGCGCTGCTTGCGGGCGGTGATCGCTTCCTCCGGGGGTCCGAATCGGTGGCTGCGCCGGGTCTTGACCTCGACGAACACCAATTCCTGATCCTTCTCGACGATCAGGTCGATCTCTCCTTTGCGCCAGCGCCAGTTGCGCGCCAGGATACGATATCCGCGCTCTCCCAAATAGCGCTCCGCCAGGCGCTCGCCACGGCGCCCTACCGAATGCGGATCGAGCGGCTCTGGTACCGAGGTCATACCCAGAATGCTAGCACAGCCATTGGTTGACAGCCTACTTAACCCACGTTTAGAATGTAGCATCAACGTTGAAGCGGCCGAGCCCCTCTCGGCCGCGACCGCATCCGTTATGCGATGCGCCTTGAGTAAGGAGGAGACACGCCGTCGACAACCTCATATTCTCATTTAATTCGCACTTGGCCAAGTCCTGGAGAGAAGGTCCGAATAGGAGGAGGAAGACTCATGAATCGTAAGTTCTTTATCTTTGGCGGAGTAGCGCTGATCGCTCTGGTGCTGGCCGCCTGTGGTGGCGCCGAATTCGAGTGTGCTGACGAGATCGGCTGTGTGACCTATGGGCCGGATGAGCCGATCCGCATCGCTTCAGCCCTGGTGATCTCTGGTGCCAACGAGCAGCTCGGCCTCGACTCGCAGTACGGCGTGGAGATCGCCATCGACTTCCGCGGCGAGGTCAGCGGGCACAGCGTCGAGCTCCAGGCCGAGGACGATGGCTGCAACGCCGAGGGCGGCCAGGCCGCCGGGCAGAAGATCGTCTCCGACCCGACCATCGTCGGCGTCGTCGGGACCAGCTGCTCAGGTGCCGGTGTGCCAATGTCCACCGTGGTCTCGGAAGCCGGTTACTTCATGGTTTCGCCATCTAACACCTCCCCGGTGTTGACCGACCCCGACAATGCCTGGAATCCGGGCTATCTGCGGACGGCCCACAACGACCGGGTGCAGGGCGCGGCGATCGCCGACTTCGCCTACAACGAAATCGGCGCGCGAACTGCGGCGGCGATCCACGATGGCGATCCGTATACGCAGGGCTTGACCAACGCCTTCCGCAATTCCTTTGAGGAGCTTGGTGGAGAGATCGTTGAGTACACCGCGGTAAACGTCGGCGACACCGACATGCGCCCGGTGCTCACGGCCGTGGCGGCCGCCGAGCCGGACTTCATGTACTATCCGATCTTCACGGCTGAATGCGCGTTCATCTCCAAGCAGTCGCTCGAAGTTGCCGGGCTCGAGAATACGGTCCGTGCGGCGGCAGATGGATGCATTTCGCAGGATGCTGCAGAGGCGATCGGGCCGGATGCGGCTTCCGGAATGTACTTCTCCGGGCCGGACATTTCCTTTGACAATCCGCTCTATGACGATTTCAAGGCTGCCTATCTGGAGAAGTACGGTGTTGAAGTGCTCTCCGTTTTCCATGCACACGCGTTCGACGCGACCAACATGATCTTCGACTGCATCGAACAAGTTGGTACGCTGGATAGCGACAACACGCTGCACATCGGCCGACAGGACATGCGTGACTGCCTGTACGCAACCTCTGGGTTTGATGGCATCACCGGCACGTTGACCTGCGATCAATATGGTGACTGCGCCGATCCGAAGATCACCGTCTCAGCGATCGCGGACGGCACAACCGAATACCAGGCCATCTGGCCGTAATCCAACACCTGGCGGCGGGAGCTATCGACGCTGAAACAGGGTTGGTGCAATACAAGGGATGGACCCGCAGTACGGGGTCCATCCCTACCTTGATGGAGTCCTTGGATGAGGTCACGGCTGCAGAATCTAGATTACATTAGTCTTTTCCTGTGGATTGTGCGCGCACTGATCATCGCGGTCGTCATCGCAGGCACCGTCTCCACAATCCTCGAGAATCCATACAGTCAACGACAGTGGACCGACTTTCTGATCTTCGGCGTCGCTCAGGGCAGCATGTATGCCCTGATTGCCATCGGGTACACGCTAGTCTACGGCGTGCTGTTCATGATCAATTTCGCGCATGGCGAGTTCTTTATGTCCGGCATCCTGACCGCCACCGTGTTTCTGGCTGGTCCGATGTCGGATTCGGGTTTCTTGGACCAAAATCCGGTGCTGGGCTTGTTGATCATCGGTGTCGTATCGATGCTGGTTTCGGTGGGCATTGCGCTGCTAACGGAGCGGATCGCCTACCGCCCGCTGCGCAAGGCGCCCCGCCTGGTACCGTTGATCACCGCCATCGGGGCCTCGTTCTTCTGGCAAAACTTCTTTCGTAGCCTATTGGGATCCGGGCAGCATCCCTTTCCGCAAATTGAGCTGCTGAGTGGAACGATTCCGTTCCTGGGAACCGGGATCCTTAAGACTCACATCGTTGTTATCATCGCCACAATCCTTATGTTGATTGGGCTGAACTTTTTCATTCTGCGTACCAAGACCGGCAAAGCGATTCGGGCGGTAGCCGAGGACAAGGATACGGCTGCGCTGATGGGGATCGATGTTGACCGGACAGTATCGATCACTTTTGCCACCGGTGCGGCGATGGCCGGGGTAGCCGGCCTGCTGTACGCACTGGTCTTTCGACAGCTGCACTTCTTCATGGGCTTCTTCCCAGGCTTAAAGGCATTTACCGCCGCGGTGCTGGGCGGGATTGGCAGCATCCCCGGCGCGGCGGTCGGTGGGCTGTTCCTTGGCATGTTTGAGTCGATTGGGCCCAGCCTGTTCCTGCAAAGCCTGGGCATCCCGGCCTTCAACCAGTTGAAGGACGTGATCGCCTTCGTCATGTTGGTCTTCGTCCTGATCTTCCGTCCCCAGGGAATCTTGGGCGAGCGGCTTGCCGAGCAGAAGGCCTGAGCTGAGCGATGAGCATCCTGGGAACTGATCTGCGACCCGTACTGAAATCCGGATCGATCGCCGGCTTGGTATCGCTGTTGCTAAGCGCAATGGGGGTGGTCGAGCTGTTCGGCCAACGTGAGTTGATCGCCGGCGTGCTCACGCTGGGGGAAGTCATCCTGATGCTGCCGATCGCCCTGCTGGCTTTTATGGCGGCGCGCAATACTGGAGAGCGGCGCGGTTTTGTCCCGGTTCTGCACGGCCTGGTGGTTGGGCTGGTGGCCAGCATTCCCTTGATCATCCTCATCGTCGCTGCCAATGCGGTCAATTTGCGGGAATTCTTCCCCAATGTCTCACCGGCCTCAATTGCGCTGCTGACCTTCGACATGGAGCCGTCCACCGGCGGCCTGCTGCTGGTCTTCACCGCCACTGCGGTTGGGGTGGCCGCTGCGGTGCTCTACACGCTCCCCTATCGCTACCAGCGGCCACTGCTGATGGGCCTGATCTTCACCCTGACCGCCGGCATGTTCTCCGAAATCCTCGCCGGCCGGCTGCGGGACTTCTTCGGTCTGGCCTTCAGCCGTGCGGTGTTCAGCGGCAAAGCGCTCTTTCCCGCCGTGGCAGCGCTGCTTTTCATTGTGGTGGCTGGGATGAACTATTGGTGGATCATGCGGCGCGACCAGCTCCAGAGTCGCTTTGAGGCACTGCCGGAGTCGCAGCAGCTCCGCTACCGCCGCTATGCGTTGGGCGCCGGCATCCTGTTCCTGCTGGGGCTCCCGTTTCTACTGGGAACTTACCTCAGCGAGGTGATTAACAACGTCGGTATCTTCATCCTGATGGGTTTGGGCCTCAACATCGTCGTGGGTTTCGCTGGCCTGCTGGATTTGGGCTATGTGGCTTTCTATGCCATCGGCGCATACAGCATGGCTGTGCTCACTTCGCAGGGGGACCTGGGCCTGTTTGGGCTCAGCTTCTGGGCAGCGATCCCGATCTGCATCTTGATCGCCGCTACCGCCGGCATCGTGCTGGGAATCCCGGTGCTGCGGATGCGCGGGGACTATTTGGCAATCGTCACGCTGGGCTTCGGCGAGATCATCCGCCTGCTGGCGATTTCCGACATGATGTCGCCGTTGATCGGTGGCGCCCAGGGGGTATTGAGGATTCCCAAACCTCCGCTGGGCAGCATCGCGCTGGTGCAGCCGGAGCAGTTCTACTACATCGTCCTGGCCGGCTGTCTGATTGCAGTGTTCGTCTCTAGACGGCTCAGCGATTCGCGCCTTGGCCGGCAGTGGATGGCGATGCGTGAAGACGAAGACGTCGCGGAGGCAATGGGCATTCGCCTGGTCACCACCAAGCTGCTGGCTTTCGCCATTGGTGCCGCCTTCTCGGGGTTGGCGGGGGCGCTGTTGGCAAGCAAACTCACCTCGATATTCCCACACAGCTTCAAGCTGGAAATCTCGATCAATGTGCTGAGCCTGATTATCATCGGCGGCATCGGCAGCCTGCCGGGTGTGGTGGTGGGCGCGCTGATCCTGGTGGGGCTACCGGAACTGTTGCGCGAGTTCGCCGAGTACCGGTTGCTGATGTACGGAGCCTTGCTGGTGATCATGATGCTTGCCAAACCAGAGGGATTCCTGCCTTCGGCGGTCAGGAAGCGGGAGATGCATGCCGGCGAGGAGCAGCCGGTCGACGAACCGCAGGCAGTAACGGTCGGTGCGCAGGACTGATTCATGAGCGCGCTCCTATTCGCCGAAAATGTAACCAAGAGCTTCGGGGGGTTGGACGCGGTGCAGCACTTCAGCGTTGATGTGCAGCAAGGCGCCATCGACAGCATCATTGGCCCCAATGGGGCGGGCAAGACCACCTTCTTCAATTGTGTGACCGGCTTTTACCAGATCGATGCGGGTGAGATCTATTTTGAGGGCAAGCGTGTCGACGGGCTTGCACCCGATGAAATCGCCCACCTGCGAATTTCCAGGACCTATCAAAACATTCGCCTGTTCGCCAACATGACCGCCATCGAGAACATCCTGGTCGGAATGGAGCCGCGGCTGCACTCGAACTGGATTGGGGCGATAGCCGGCTCAACCGGGACCCGGGAGGAGGAGGAATTCGCTCTCAACGAAGCCACCCGGTTGCTGGACTTCGTCGGGTTAACCGGTCGTGGAGATCAGCTGGCAAGCAGCCTGGTGTACGGCGATCAGCGGCGGCTCGAGATCGCACGTGCACTGTCCTCCGAGCCCAAACTGCTCCTGCTGGACGAACCTACCGCCGGGATGAACCCTCATGAATCAGCTGAAACGATGCATTTTATCAAGCGCTTGCGCGATGAGTTGGGAATCACCATCCTGCTGATCGAGCACGACATGCGGGTGGTGATGGGCATCAGCGAAAACATCAGCGTAATGGATTTCGGCATCAAGATCGCCGAAGGCGGACCGCACGAGATCCAGCGCAACCCGGAGGTGATCGAGGCCTATCTGGGGCGCGGTTCGGCGGCTGGTCTGCAACTGGAATCCGATATGGCCGAAGGGTAGCGAGGCCAATATCCATGGCGATGCTGGAAGTCACCGACATCCACAGCTACTACGGCAATATCCATGCGCTAAAGGGCATTTCGCTCACTGTGGAGAATGGCGAAATCGTCACGTTGATTGGCGCCAATGGCGCCGGCAAGAGCACTACCTTGAAAACAATCAGCGGGCTGCTCAAACCACGCCACGGAAAGGTGATCCTGGACGGCGAGGACCTGCATGAATACCCGGCCCACGAGATTGTCGATAAAGGCGTTTCTATGGTTCCCGAGGGTCGCGGGGTATTCTCCAAGCTGACTGTCAGCGAAAACCTGGACATGGGCGCTTTTCGCCGGACCGACACCGATACGATCTCCACCGACTTGGAACGCGTCTTCACGCTGTTTCCCCGCCTAAAAGAACGCAGGAGCCAGATCGCCGGCACGCTTAGTGGTGGCGAGCAGCAGATGCTGGCCACTGCACGTGCAATGATGGCCCGACCACGATTGTTGCTGATGGACGAGCCATCGATGGGCCTGGCACCGGTGCTGGTCGAAAACGTTTTCGAGACCATCGTGGAAATCAACAAAGAAGGCACTACGATCCTGTTGGTTGAACAAAACGCCCACATGGCGCTTCAGATCGCCGGCCGGGGTTACGTGCTGCAGACCGGCGAGATCGTGCTCAGTGGACAGTGCAGCATGCTGGCCGAGGATCCGATGGTGCAGCAGGCCTATCTGGGGATCAACTAGCGACCGGTCTTGCCGCAACCGCAACAGCCAGTCTTCCCAAAACGCCACCCCAATATCGCCCGTCGTACAATCACACCCTAGCGCCGCTCATGCACCATGCTGCGGCGTGTGTCCTTGAACCATGCAGTTGAGAGTGTTGAGCGCCGAAGAAGTGCACCAGGCGCTTCCAATGCCGGAAGCGATCGCTGCCATGAAGCGCGCCTACGCCCAGTATTCTGCCGGGCGCGCGCAGCTGCCGCTCCGCAGCCGGATCTCGGCTGCGTCAGCCGATGGTACGGTGTTGTTCATGCCGGCCTTGCTCGAGGAGTCGAATGAACTGGCGATCAAGCTTGTCTCGGTCTTTCCCGGCAATGCCGCGCTCGAGCTGCCGACCATCCACGCGGTGGTGACGGTCATCGATCCGGAGACCGGCAGGCCGCTGGCGCTGCTGGAGGGCGCCAGCCTCACCGCTATCCGCACCGGCGCCGGTTCGGGTGCAGCCACCGAGCTTTTAGCCCGCTCGGACGCCACCCGGTTGGGCATTTTCGGCAGCGGCGTGCAAGCCCGCACCCAGCTGGAGGCAGTCTGCGCGGTGCGGCCGATCGAGGCCATCGGCGTCTACAGCCCCAATCGCCGGCATGCCGAGCGCTTCGCCGATGAGATGAGCGGATCTTCCGTTTTCGAATGGCAGGTGACGATAGCCGAGAGCCCACAGGAGTTGGTTGCGCGTTCGGAGGTCATCTGCACTGCCACCACCTCTGCGATTCCGGTCTTCAACGGCGCCGATGTGCTTCCGGGTACCCATATCAACGCTGTCGGCTCGTTCACCTCCGAGATGCAGGAGGTCGATGCCGAGACGATCCGGAGGTCGCTGGTGGTAGTCGATTCGCGGGAGGCGGTGCTGGCAGAGGCCGGCGACTTGATCGTTCCGCTGCAGCGCGGCGAAATCACCGAGGACCACCTGCACGCCGAACTCGGCGAGCTGGTGAACGGGACCCGAGCGGGACGCAGCGACCCTGACCAGATCACCTACTTCAAATCGGTCGGCCTGGCGGTGCAGGACGCCGCGGCGGCCGGACTGGCGCTGCGGCGGGCCGAGGCGCTCGGGCTCGGGCAATTGGTGGAGCTATGAATCCAGCCCGCCCCGCCTCGTTCCTCAGCCGTAGCATCTTTGACCCAGCTGCGACCGACCCTCCCGCGCCGAGACCGTGGTCACCGTAGGCAGATCATGACCGACCTTCCCTCGTCATCCCAAATCGTGGTCATCGGCGGTGGCGTGATGGGCGCCAGCACCGCCTACCATCTGGCGCATGCCGGTGCGCAGCAGGTGGTGCTGATTGAGCGCACCGCCCACCTGGAAGACAGCGCCACCAGCCGCTGCGCCGGCGGGGTGCGCTATCAATTCGCAACCCCGGTCAACGTCGAGCTGTCCAAAGTCAGCCTGCCGATGCTGGAGCGTTTCCGCGACGAAATCGGCGTCGACCCGCTGTACCGTCAGATCGGCTACTTGTTCGCACTCACCGAGCCCGCTGACGTGAAAGCCTTTGAGCGCAATGTCGAGCTGCAGCGCAGTTTGGGAGTAGAGACCGAGCTGCTGGATGGCGAGCAGGTCCGCAGGCGTTTGCCGTTGATGCAGCTGCCCGATGCGCTGGCGGGCACCTTCCACGCCAGGGATGGGCTGGCCGATCCCAGCAGCGTGAACATAGGCTACCTGCAGGCCGCCCGGAGGCTTGGCGTGCAGACCGCGATGGAAACCGAGCTGCTAGGGATCACCGTCGAGCAGGGCCGGGTGGTCGGCATCGAAACCAACCGCGGCTTGATGAGCTGCGAGCATGTAATCAATGCCGCCGGTCCGTGGGCAGCGCAGGTCGGCAAGCTGGCTGGGGTCGAAATTCCGATCCAACCGATCCGCCGGCAAATGGTCACCACCACCCCACTGCCAGACCTGCCGCCGGACTTCCCATTTGTGGTTGATTTCGCCCAATCCTTGTATTTCCACCCCGAAGGCGAAGGCTTGCTGACCGGCATGTCCAACCCAGACCAGCAGCCGGGCTTCGATCAGAGCGTCGACGAGGATTGGGAGCTGACCGCTTTGCAGGCCGCCATGGAGCGCATGCCGATGCTGGAAACCGCCGGCCGCCTGTCCGGCTGGGCCGGCCTCTACGAAGTCACGCCGGATGCCCATCCGATCTTTGGTCCGACGCCGTTGCAGGGATTCTGGCTGGTGGCCGGTTTTTCGGGACACGGCTTCATGCACGGCCCGGTGGCCGGCAAGCTGATGGCCGAGTTCATCTTGGAGGGCCAGGCGACCACCGTCGATGTCTCGATGCTCGACCTGGCCCGCTTCGACGAGGGCCGCTTGATTCAGGAATACAACGTAATATGAGCACCGCCGAGATCATCACCATCGGCACCGAGCTGCTGTTGGGCGAGATCCTCGACACCAACACCCGCACGCTGGCGATCGCGCTGCGCGGTATTGGCCTGGACCTCTACCGCACCAGCACCGTCGGCGACAATCAGCAGCGCATCGCGCAGGCGGTGGCCGACGCGCTTGAGCGCTGCCAGGTGGTGATCACCAGCGGCGGGCTGGGGCCGACCGTCGACGACGTCACCCGCGAAGGTATCGCCGAGGCGGTCGGCGTCGAGCTGGAGTTCCGCCCGGAGCTGTGGGAGCAGATCGAAGCTCGCTTCGCCAGCTTCGGCCGCGAACCGAGCGAGAACAATCGACGGCAGGCGATGGTTCCGGCCGGCTCGATCGGCATTGAAAACCCGGTGGGCACTGCGCCGGCGATTATCGTGGAACTCAACGACCGGGCCGTCATCGCCCTCCCGGGGGTTCCGGCAGAGCTCGAGCATTTGCTCAACCTGGAAGTGCTGCCCTACTTGCGTGACCGGCTGAAGATGCCGGCGGTGATCAAATCGCGGTTGCTGCGCACAGCCGGGATCGGCGAATCCTGGATCGATGAACGCATCGACGATCTGGAACGCATGACCAATCCGACCGTTGGATTGGCCGCCCACCCCGGGCGGGTCGATATCCGCATCACCGCCAAGGCCGGCACTGAGATGGAGGCCGATGAACTGCTCTGGGGGGTCGAGGCTACGGTCCGCCAGCGGCTGGGGGACCGGATCTACGGGACAGACGATCAGACGCTCGAAGCGGTTGTGATAGACCTCATCGATCAGCGCAATTCGCGCCTTGCGATCGCTGAGCTCGGCACCAATGGGGCGCTTGCCGAAGCGCTCGCCCGGGCCGGCTCGGAATCACACCAAAGTGAGCTAATGTCGAAAAGCGTTTCCGAAGTTGAACTTTCAAAAGCGCTGACTGCGGCGCGCCTGCGGCACGATGCACAAGTCGGCCTGGGACTCGTGGTTGAGCAGGATGCCGACATTCTGGTCCTCACACAGATCGAGGATGCTGAGACCCATCGGAGACGATCGTTTGGTGGACCGCTCCCGAATGCGGTTGCCTGGGCGGTGAGTCTGGCTTTGGAGCACCTACGCCGGCAGCTGTCACGCTAGGTTGTCACCCTGTGCCGAACATCCCCGAGGCGACCGGCCCCAACCGTAGGCTACTCGTCTTCCCCCCAGCCCAGCAAGTCGTAATCGGACCTGGGGATGTCCATGACGCTCTCTGGCGGCGGCGCCAATCTTTCGTTCCCGTAGAAGCTGAATACCTCCAGATTGGGTAGCTCTCCGAGCGCGGCCGGGATCTCACCACTCAAATCATTGTTGCTCAGATACAGCTTCACGAGGTTGGTCAATTCGGCCAGTTCGGGCGGGATCGATCCACGCAATTGATTGTCTCGGAGCCCGAGCCATCTGAGCTGCGTGAGCTGTGCCAGCTCACTGGGGATTGTTCCGGATAGCTGGTTGCCATCCAGGTCCAACTTGACCAAGCTGCTCATCCCGCCGATCTGGGTCGGGAGGCCGCCGGTCAGCTGGTTATTGTGGAGGATGAGCTCCCGCAGGTTTGTCAGGCTTCCAAATTCGTGTGGGAGCTCCCCCACCAGCTGATTGTAGTACAGCGAGAGAACTTGCAGCTCCGTGAGGTCGGCCATCGCCGCCGGCAGTCGTCCCGACAGGTCGTTGTAGTTGATGCTGATGGAGACCACGTGCCGGTCTGCACACCCAACGCCGTGCCAGGCGCAGGGGTCGTCGCCTTCCAGCCAGCCGCGATTGTCCTTCCAAGACGGTCCATTTGTGTCCTGGTAGAACTGCACCAACGCCTCACACTCGCCGCGTGAAACACTGGAGACACACGAGCAGGGACCAGACTCTGTGGCGCAGGCAACTCCGATCTGCGAAGCTAGCAGCAGAAGGATGAGGCGGGATCGCATCGATGTGGTTGAGCAAATCCTACAGGATGTGCTGCCCGCAAATCAACTGGCGGAGATCGTTAATTGGCGTCGCGCCCGTGGGCGGCGAAGAACTCCCAGATCACATCGGTTGCACCGGCCGTGGAAACGAAGGTGGTACCGTCCCACTCGTAGCCGAAATTAAGCCAGCGATGCGATCCACCCTCGACGCTCAACAGTTCGACCTCGACCCTGGCATCGCAGTTTTCCCAGCGCTCGCTCTGCACCTCCGCATAGGGCCTGGAAAGCACCGATTCATTGTCGCAGCCGTCCCTCTGTGACCAGGCCTCAACCCAGACTCGCACGGGAGGCACGTCGGATCCGTTCCCCTCGTAGGGAATGATCTGATCGTCGGTTCCGTGAATGGCGAGCACCGACACCGGCAGTTGATTGTCGCAGAGGTGCAGTCCGCTGTGAGCGCCGGCCACCGGGGCGATCGCCGCGAAGGTTTCCGAACGGTCGCATCCGAGCCGGTTTGACATCGTGCCGCCGTTGGACAGGCCGGTTGCGTAGATCCGATTGGGATCGATGCTCAGCTGCGCCTTCAGGTGCGCCAGCAAGCCGTCGAAGAACAGCATATCGGGCTCACCTTGGGCATCGAGCATCACGCCCAACCACACTGGCGGAACGCCAATCGCCTGAGGAGCCACCACGATAAAACCCTCCTCATCGGCTTTCGCGTGCCACTGGCTGACCGCCTCCTGCTGCGCGGCGTTGCTTGTTGCTCCGTGGATGTTGACGACCAGCGGCACCGGCTGGTCCGGGCTGTAGCTGGGCGGCACATGCACCACGAAATCGCGCTCCACGCCGTCGACAATCAACGCACCCAGGTAGCTGCCGGGCTCACCATACATCCGGGCTTGGGGTTCGGCCTCGGTCGGAGCGACGGTAGGCTGGGGAACCGTGGCCGTGGGCGGCGGTTCGGTGGGATCTTCGCCCACCAGCGCGCACCCGGCCAGCAAGATAGGTATCACGGCCAGCAGCGCGCGGACTGGCATGCTCATCGTTCCAGGTTTCAAAGGAGCAATCCCTTCAGCTCCGACGATTCGGTAGCCTTCATAGGTGCCTACTGTGTCCGCCGGTCCGCGGTTCATCGGCTTGACAGCGCGATTTGGCGTTCCGTATAATCCATCCGCCGATCCGCGCACTGCCCCTGCGGATCAGCGCCACAAGCGGGTGTAGTTCAGTGGTAGAACGTCTGCTTCCCAAGCAGGATGTCACGGGTTCGAGTCCCGTCACCCGCTCCAAAACCAAGAGGCCGCCCAACTGGGCGGCCTCTTGCTAGTTAGCTCGCGCTGCTCAAGAGACTTCGGTCTTACTCCTCGCAGAAGCCAAAGGTCGTGCCGTCCTCGCGGTAGAACGTTGTGCAGGTCAGGAAGAGCTCGAAGTAGTCGCCATAGGTGGTCGTTCCAAAAGCGTGCACGGTCTCCCAGGAGACCATATCTTCAACCACGCCGGTCACAGTCCAGTTGCTGTTCGGGCAGCCTGCATCATCCCATTCGATACCAGGTGGCAGTTCCGGGAAGATCTCCCCCGAAACGCCTTCGGCGCGGCCATTTTTCTCAATCTCCCAAGTGCCGGTCGATGACCCATCCACCGCCACATTGACCTGACCGGGGGCTGTGTTGCCGCCCTGGTTGGTGCACTCCGCCGGAGCGGTTCCGGTCGCTTCGACCGTAACCGCCAAAACACCGTCGATCCTTCCCAAACCCCACGCCGTCCCCTCGAACACCAATCCGCTGCCCCACCCCGCGCCGCCGCTCATGTGCCCGCCGGCAATGCCAGCGGCAGTAGCGATCAAAGTGAGTGCTAGGACGAGAGCGGCTGCGCCAACCGCTTCACGTCTTCCCGGTACCAACTTACGAAACAACATCCCTTGTCTCCTCCTATTGAGGCGTCGTTCATTTTGGCGCCGGTGACCCCCCCGGACGCTACGACCGCCCCCACAAACCGGCCAAATTGTACCCCGCAAACCTACGGTGTGTGAGGCCGTGAACTTATGTCTCGTGCATTAGCCCAGTTCGCCCATTTGATTCGATTTCTCCTCGATGCCCAGCTTCTCGTAGAGGACCTTGGCCTCATTCCACTTCTCCAGGCCGAGCGAAGCATCTCCTGCTTCGTGCTCGTACTCGGCCCACAGGCGGAGCGTGCGGGCCAGCTCGTCCCTCCTCTGAACATCAGCAAAGCGCCGCGCCGCCTCGGCGAAGGCGCCATGTGCGTCAACAGCGGAATCCGAGACGCTCGGCGGAAGTTGGAGGGACGGGGATTCCTCCATCCGGGCAAGCACCATACCGAGTGCCCGCCAAGCGCGCCCCTGATCTTCCAGCGCCTTGGAGTTCAATGCAATGTCCAGCGCTTGCGTGGCATGCTTCAGCGCTTCGTCTGTCCTTCCCTGGCCAAGCACAGCTTCCGCCAGCGAACTCAGGACTTCAGACAAAAAATCCGTTCCACCTGATTCAGTCTTATCCAAGGCTAGGCTCAAATCTGATTCGGCCTCGGCAAACTCGCCTTGCAATGCTTTGACCCTGCCAAGGTTGCCTAAGTACACAATCTCGCCATCTCGATCGCCAACCCGACCGGCTACGGCCAACGCGGTGGAATATTTCGCCGCGGCTTCGGAAAGCTGTCCCCTTGATTCGGCCACAAGCCCCAGGTTGTTAATCAGCGGCATAACGCCGCGCTGGTCGCCGGCTTGGTCGAAGATATCGAAGGCTTCCGCAAATGAACGTTCGGCTTCGTCGTAGTTGCCAGAGGTCAGGCTGAGCATTCCAATCAGGTTCAGGTTCAGTGCACGCTGTTCCTGGTCTCCAAGCGCTGAGGTTGGCTCTGCCAAGGAACGTGCCAGATCAAATGCCGTTTCGACTTCTCCGAGGCGGTACGCTCCCCAGGCCTGCATCCAGCGCGACTTGATCGGCGCCAACTTCAAGCCTGCGGCTGTCGAGATTGCTTCCGCTTGCTCGGCGCTAGCAATCGCCTCGCGGAAGTCCCCTTTGTGGATCTGAGTCTCCGCCAGACCGTACCAAGCCCGTGATTCGGAGAAGAGATCTTCCCAGCCGTTCGCGACTTCTATGCTTCTTGTAAATGCCTCCACGGACTCCTCATAGCGAGCCTCTCTGCTGAGCACGTCGCCCAGCACATGATGGGCGGACATGACGTCTGACCTGATATCCAAGTCGGACCCGATGTGACCCGCGGCCGCAAGCGCGTTTTCCGCCGCGGAGATAGCAGCCGCATTGGAATACTCGCGCTCTGCTTGCTGGGCGGATCTGAGGTTGTAATCGAAGGCCTTCGGCCAGATTTCGCCTTTGAAGTAATGGTACGCAAGGAGATCAACCGCGCTCCCGATCGAATCAGCGTAAGCAAGCTCAAGAAATTCGGCCACACTACCGTGTAATTCGAGCCGGAAGGTGAAAGGCAAGCTGCCATAGGTCGCTTCTTGAATTAGACCGTGTCTGAAGCTGTAGGAATCGCCTCCCTCGCGATCGACGAATCCTTTGCGACTCAATACATCAAGAACCGAATCAATTCCGCCGGATTCGTTCAGCTTGGGATATGCACCCTGTAGATGACTAGCGCTGAACGTCCTACCGAACACGCTGGCCACCCGCAACGTGCTTCGAGGGCGCTCGTCACGCCGATCGATTCGCGTGAGGACGAGGCTGTCCAAACTGGTCGGGAGATCGAGCTCCGATAGGGCCTGGCGATCCTGCGGCGAGATGTCATGATCCCTGAGGTAATTTAGGACTTCCTCGATATAGAAGGGGTTTCCATCGGCACGCTCCATTAGGCGGTTAGCGAAGGCGCTTGGCGGGGTAACATCGGGCCCATAGAGCTGAGTCGTCTTGATGTCGATCCACTGCTTGGCATGTTGAGACGCAAGATGCGTCAGAGGGATTTCGGTGAAGTATTCTCGGCCGGCGAGGTTGGCGTGAGCAGTAGTGGCGACGCCATCTGGCCGATAGGCCAACAGGACCAGTATCGGCAGAGTAGATAGGGGTGGACTGAATGCTTTCAACAGATCAACCGAGAGCGGATCGATCCAGTGCGTGTCTTCCAAAACGATCAGGATGGGACGCTTGCGCGCGACCGTCGTGAGTAACTCCAACAACACGCGCTCCAGCAACACCTTCCTGGACTGCGGATCGAATTGCTGCGTAAGTTCGGTATCAGGAATGGTGATGTTGAGCAGCGGGCCTAGCAAAGGTATCCGCTCGACGAGATCCGGGGACCAATCCGCGATCTTCGCCCGCAGAGCTTCGATCTGCTCCTCTTCGGGGAGTTCTGCCCCGATCCGCAAGATCTGGCGCCAAACGGTCGACCAGACCAGGTAGGAGGCGTGCATTCCATAGGATTTACATTCGCCGCTTCGTAACTCCATTCCCCTTGTGCGCGCTGCGCGAACGGCCTCCGCAACCAGCCGAGACTTCCCCATTCCCGCCTCGGCAGTAATTCCGACAACCTGTCCGTGCCCATCGAGCGCCAAGTCGATCTTCGCCCGGAGAATCTCGAGCTCTTGTTCACGCCCAACCATCGGGAGCAGTTGCCGGCCGGCCGGCCGATCGCGGACGCTCGCTTCGGATCGGGAGAGCAGGCCGGCGACGGCGATTGGTTCGCGCTTACCTTTGACGGTGATGTCCGGATGGTCCTCCCAGGCGAAGGCGTGTTCGACCCGATCGGCGGTGGATTGGGTAAGCAGAATCTCACCCGGTTGGGCAGAGGTCATCAGCCGCGCAGCCAAGTTGGTGGCGTCGCCGAGCACTCCGTAGGTCCGGCGAGTGTTCCCGCCATAGGCGCCGGTGCGCATGCGGCCGCGGTTGATCCCGATCTGGATGGCGGTCAGGAAATCAGCGGCCGCCGCTGCGGCGCGCAAATCCAGCGCGGCTGAAGCAGCCCGCTCGACGTCATCCTCGTGCGCGATCGGCGCGCCAAAGGCTATGTACAGGTAGCTGCCCTTGTCGCCGGTGGTGATGTCCACCAGTGTGCCCTCGTAGCCTGCCAGGATCTGCTGCACCTGCCGGATGAATTGGTCCAGCTTCTCACCGGCCTGCTCGTCGCCGTCGTAGTCCAAGCCTTCGAACTTGAGAAAAAGCGCTACGGCCGGGCGCAGTTCGGCCAAGAACTCGCCCTGGCCTGAACGGAGCCGCTGATAGACCGGATCAAGCAGCCAGGACCGTACCTGCGGCTCGGTCAGTGATCCGGTATCGAGCTCCCCCCAAGGCTCACGCCCTGCCTCCCCACTGACCGCAGAAATCTGCCCAAACCGGCGGCCGTCGGCCTCGGCTACACGCTCGATCTCCACGCGGCCGTCGAGCGCCTCCATCGCTGAAGGGCCCAGCACGACCTGGCCGCCGCTGGCATGGTGCTCCGCCTCGGCCATCTCATCCAGCAGGCGGCCGGCCAACACGTCGAGCAGTTGCAGCTCGGGATCCCCGACGACGAAGCGTCTGGCGGCGCCGACCGCAATGCCGGCTTTGGCTGTGAGCGGGTACTGGTCACCCGATTCGAGGCTGATGGCGCCGAACTGCAGCATGGTCTGCTGCATCTGCAGTGCGCAGCTCACCGATCCGGCACCGTCGTCGCCATCGAACCAGCAGGTCATGGCGTCGCCGCTGAATCCGATCGCGCTGCCGCGGTAGCGGTCCAGCTCGGCGATCAGCGCGTCATAAACCTGATTCAGGTATTGGGTGAGTTCTTCTGCGCCGCGCTGGGGCCCGAAATGCTGCGCCAGGCCTTCGGCCAGCGGCGTGAAGCCGGATATGTCAACAAAAAGGGCTGCACCCTGGCAATGGTTGGGGAGCGATTCGCCGCGCGCCAGCGCGTGCCGACGGTCGGTCGGGATGTATGGAAGCAAGACTTCCATGGGGGAATGCTACTCGAGAGGGCCGTCCGCAGTGGTGACCGCCAGCACGGTCACATCGTCCTCGCGCGGCACCGATCCTTGATACTGCTGCACCGCCTGCCAGATCGCTTCGCACAAGCCATCCGATCCTGCGCTCCGGTGCGCCTGCACGGTCTCCAAGAGCCGTTTTTCCTCGAAGAACTCACCGGTATCGTCGACCGCCTCGGTGACTCCGTCGGTGTAGATCAGCATGGTGCTTCCGGGATCAAGCTCGGTGCGTCCCTCGTCCAGCATCATATCTTCGAACAGCCCCAACGGCTGTCCCACCCCCAAAGGCAAACCTTGCAGCGTTCCATCGGCGCCGACCACCATCGGAAGGGAGTGTCCGGCGCGGGCAAAGTGGAATTCGTGGTTGGAGGCCTGCAGCACGCCGTACAGCACGGTCACGAAGTGACCGGTTCGGTTGACCTCGATTAGCGCCCGGTTGACCGCCTGCAAAACTGCAGCCGGAGTCGGCGACCGTGGGGCCTCGGCCCGGATCAGCGTTGCGGTCAGCGCCATCAGCAGCGCGGCCGGAACGCCGTGGCCGGTGACGTCGCCGACCGTGACTCCCAGCGATCCCGAACCGAGATCGATGACGTCGTAGAAGTCCCCACCCACTTCGGTGGCCGGGAAAATGCGAGCGCCGAATTCGAAGCTCTCGAGCTCCGGCAAAGTCGCCGGCAGCATGCTCATCTGGATTTCGCGGGCGACTTCCAGCTCACGTTCGAGCCGCTCCTTCTCGACCAACTGCGCTTGGGCGGCCTTCAGTTCATCGTAGGCCAGCTGCAGCTGGCGGTTCTTCTCACGCAGGTCTTTGATGGTGAGGTCTTCCGACTCGTCAAGCCGCTGACTCATGGTGCGGATCATCTCGAACGACAGCGATGGATATTCGCGCATCAACTGCTCGAGCTGGCTGCGGCGGAGTTCCAATACGCTGACGTCCGTCTGCGCCCGTACGCTGGCGGTCGGCAGGTGGTCCTCGCTGAATAGGCTCATCTCGCCCAGCGTGGTCCCCGCACCGCGCACTCCCAGCAAGCGCTCGTCGCCGGAACCCAGCGATTTGATGATCTCGACCTCGCCCTCAAGCAGTACGTAGCAGCCTGATTCGGAGGCCCCCTCCTCGATCAACAAGGCGCCCGAGGGGCGATCCTGGCCGACCAACGTTTGCTCAAGCTTTGCCAATTCGGACTCGGGCAGGGAGGCAAAGAGTGGCACCTGGCGAATGATATTAGCTTTGATCACTGCGGACGCTCACATCCTTCGGCTTCCGGGCGTAATTTGGCGGCTTCACCCCCGGCTGCGCTCCGGTTCGTCGACCGGGGCGAGACAAACCGCATCATACTTCAAAAGCGGAATTTGTTGCCCTGGATACGCGCTGGTTGTTGAGGGTCGGGCAGGCGGTAGTGAGCGCGCCCGGAGCGAGTGCGCCTGGCCCAGGCGATCTAGAACGGAGGAATGATGTCTTCGGGGATGCGCGATAGGTCCTTGTGGACCTCATCCAGCCGCTTGGCAACTTCTTTCAAGGTATCGCGCAATTCTGAGTCGTTGTTCAAACGGGCTTCCGCACCGGACAGGAACCCACGCACCGCGGCGACTTCGAGCATGATCTTCCATCTGCGGGACGAAATCTCTTCGCGCAGGGCGCGCAGCAATTCGATCTGGCCGTCGGAGAACTCTTGATAAAGCTCACGCCGAAGTCGGGTGACTTCTTGCGAGCCCATGACCCACCTCCAGCCGCGTGACCCAAGGCTGGGTCACGAGCTCTTCCTCCGCAGCCATCCTAGCACCCGGGTCCTGCGGCAGACCTGTACCGTTGGTCCTAGGTGCTATACTGCCCGGCGTACCCCCGCGAACGGAGCCAGTCGATGCGCAATTTCATTTCGCTTGCCGATCACAGCCCCGAGCAGGTCAGCGAGATCCTGCAGCTGGCGGTGCGATTGAAGGACGAGTGGTCAGGCGGTGGCAATCGGCCGCTGCTGGAGGGCAAGATACTGGCGATGGTGTTCCAGAAGCCCAGCCTGCGAACCCGAGTTTCCTTTGACGTGGCAATGCGCCAGCTGGCCGGCGACGCGCTGTATCTCTCGCCCGACGAGATTGGCCTGGGCAAGCGCGAAGCCGTGCGGGACGTCGGCCGGGTGCTGGGAGGCTATGTGGACTGCGTGATGGCCCGGGTTTTCGATCACGCACATGTGGTCGGGCTGGCGGCATCCGCCGGTGTGCCGGTGATCAACGGGCTGAGCGACTTCAACCATCCGTGTCAGGCGATGGCGGACGCATTGACGATTCTGGAACGATTCGACTCGCTGGAAGGGATCAAGCTGAGCTACATTGGAGACGGGAATAACGTCGCGACCTCACTGCTGTTCGCCAGCGCCCAGCTGGGCATGGACTTCAGCATCGCCTCGCCCGCCGGCTACGAACTCGATCCGGAGACCGTCGCCGCCGCGCGCACGCTGGCCGAGCACTCGGGAGCCCAGATCGACCTGCTCGAAGATCCGACCAAGGCGGTGAGCGGCGCCCAGGTGGTGTACACCGACACATGGGTGAGCATGGGCCAGGAGGCGGACACGGCTGAGCGCCAGGAGGCGCTCCGAGCCTATCAGGTAAACGCGGCGCTGATGGCATCTGCCGACCCACAGGCGATCGCCATGCACTGCCTGCCGGCCCATCGCGGACAGGAGATCACCGACGAGGTGATGGACGGTGCCCAGTCGGCGGTATTCCAGCAGGCCGAGAACCGATTGCACGCGCAGAAGGCGATCCTGGTAAAGCTGCTGACTTGAGCGATTTCAGAACCCTACCGGCTGGCAAACTCCACCCCGCTGCAGCTATCCAATATGCGTGATTCGATTATCGGGCGCCGTGCAAAGATCGTCGCCACCATCGGTCCGGCCAGTCAGCCCGTCGAGCGGCTGCGGTTGCTGATCGAAGCCGGGATGGACGTCGCCCGCTTCAATTTCTCGCACGGAGAGCCGCCCCAACACGGCGAGGCAATCGAGCGGCTGCGCGGGCTGGCCAAGGAGCTCGACCGGCCGGTGGGCGTGCTGCAGGACCTGCAAGGACCGCGGCTGCGTACCGGCGACCTGGGGGACGGCTCTGCGCATGAGCTCCAGGCGGGCGCATCCTTCTCGCTGATCACTCGTACAGTTCCCGGCAATTCAAGCCAGGTGTGCGTGAGCTATCCACACCTCACCCAGGACGTCAACGCTGGCGACACGGTGTTGCTGGACAACGGCCGCATCCAGCTTGAAGTCACCGAGGTGGGGCCCGAGCTGGTTCGAACCCGGGTGATCGTGGGCGGCAAGCTCAAGCCTGATATGGGGCTCAACTTGCCCGGCGTCTCACTGAGCGCACCCTCGCTGACGGAGAAAGACCTGGAAGATTTGCAGTTCGGACTGGATTTGCGGGTAGATGCGGTGGCGATCTCCTTCGTACGTGGGGCGCACGACATCGAGCAGCTGCAACAGGCGATGGGCGACCGTCCGGTACCGATCATCGCCAAGCTGGAACGGCCGGAGGCGGTTGAAAAGCTGGATGAGATCCTGCAGGCCGCAGATGGGGTGATGGTAGCTCGCGGAGATCTCGGAGTGGAAGTGTCCGCTGAGCAAGTTCCGTCGATTCAGAAGCGCATTATCCAGCACGCCAACGACAGCCAAAAGGTGGTGATCACCGCCACCGAGATGCTGGATTCGATGATCCGCAACCCCCGGCCAACCCGGGCCGAAGCGTCGGACGTCGCCAATGCGGTGTTCGACGGCACAGACGCATTGATGCTTTCCGGTGAGACTGCTATCGGCAGCTACCCGGTTGAATCGGTCGCCACCATGCAGCGCATCATCCTGGATGCCGAGTCCCACCAAACCGAATGGGGTCAACCGCCGCGCTCACCGTCGCCAGAGCAGCGGGATGATGCAGTCGCCACCACCCGCGCTGCCCGCAAGTTAGCCGAGGATCGGTCGGCGGCGGCAGTAGCGGTGTTCACCCGCAGCGGAAAGACCGCACGGCTGATGTCGAAAGCGCGGCCCTCGGCGCCGATCATCGGATTCACTCCGGAGCCCGAAACCTACACCCGGATGTCGCTCCTGTGGGGCGTGGAACCGCGCCGCTGTGCGCTGGTGCGCACAGTGGAGGACATGATGGAGATCGTCGAGGGCGAGGTGCACCGCAGCGGTCGGGTGCGGTCTGGCGAGCAAGTGGTGGTGGTGGCTAGCTTGCCGCTAGGCGAACGCGGTCCGCCGAATTCGATTTATTTGCGAACGATAGACTAATCGCTTTCGAGGGGGCCTGGCCGCGAGAGCCGGCGGCACGCCGCCTGGCATCCGCGCGGCCATGTGGCCCGCTTGACTATCGGGGGACCGACAGCGTATCGGCTTTGCGGCGGGCGATCATCAGGCCGGCGAGCAGCAGCACCAGGCCGATAGCAGTGGTCAGAAAAGCCAGCACGAACAAGCGCCCCATGGTTGCATCCAGCAGCCGGTCGATCAGGCTCCGCAGCACCGGGCGAATCGATATCATGGGCAATTCGGCGATTACCGCCGAATCCATCGCCGACTCGACCACCCCACCGGTGATAAACATCGCCAAAAAGGTGGCCAGCCCTCCCCCCAGGATGGCGGCACCCCACCAGCGCATCAGCTGGGGCCAGGACCGTACCGCCAGGGCCAACACCAGACCCAACGCCGATACTGGCAGCAGCCATCCGACCTGAGCCAGGCCCCGCAAGATCCGCAGGCCGCGTTTCAAACGAAGCATGTCCTGTGGATTGGCGCCCGGAGCCGTGTCACCCCCGGGCTGGACGCGGTCTGGCAGCACCCCCACCTGTCGCTCCAGCAGCGCCACCAGTTGATCGACCATATTGCTGCGCGTGGGTTCTGGAGGCTGACAGAGCTGTTGCGGCAGTTCACCGCCATCGAATCCCTGACGGATCAGCGCTTCGATCTGCTCCGGTCCACATGCGGGCCACGAGCCGACAACCGTTTCGACCAGCCGCTTGGCGCCGCCGCCTTGGATATGCTGCTTAATTGGCTGCAGATCGAGCGTGATCTGCGGAATCAGCCGCTCCTCATCCAGCCAGCCATACAGGTTTTCTAGATTGGTTTGAATTTGGCTGCGTGCCCAGTCGGGCGGGACCACGCTGGCCAGGATCTGGTCGAGATCCTGGCGCGCCAGAAAGTCCAGCACACCCTGCTCGGTCTGCTGGCCACCGCCCCGCTCCAGGATCGCTTCCACCGCCAATCGCTGCAGCACGCCGGAGTCGATCAGCTCTGCAGCGATGATGTCGGTCATCTCGTCGGCCGAGAACAGCACGTTGCCCCAGGCAAAGGCCAACAGGCTCACCGGCAGCGTGATGGCGTAGGCCAGGGCAAAGAAAGCGGCCCCCGCCCGCGCCAGCGTTCCTGCACATCCTCGCGGTTCGTCCATGATGGCTCCCCCGCAGGGGAGCGGCGATTATACATTTGAGCATCAGCGGCCGAAACCGGCCAGACCGAGGACAAGGTCTGGCCAAGCTGTGCCGATCGGGCTACGCTGGCATGGAATCAAATGGCCGGCCGACAGGAGTCGGCCAGCCAATACTCGCAATCCAATGCGATGCTTTTCAGGCGAACTCGGTGTTGATGTCGAGCAGGCTCTCCCGCGACGGACGCAGCTCGCTCTCATTCAAGCTGGCCAGAGGCCGATCGATCAGGCCTTCCGCGTCCTGCAAGCTGGTGAAGTCGGGGTTGTAGTAGATCAAGCCGGTGGTCAACACCTGCTGACCCCGACTCTCCTCCAGCAGCCGGATGGCGGCCGCCCGGTCGGTCGGGTCGTAATCGCGCTCGAGCTTCTTGAGCAGCAGCGTCGAACCGTCGTGCAGCTCGACCTCGGCGGTCTCGCCCTCCTGGTAGTCGACCTGGATGTCTTCCCGTTTGGGCACGTAGGTCACATCGTGCAGCGGCTGCTCGTGCTCGCGACCCCAGCCGTAGCTCTTGGTCGACTCATCGCGGTTGTTGAAGGTAACGCAGGGGCTGATGATATCCAGCAGCGCGGTGCCGTTGTGGCTTAGCGCGGCCTTGATCAGCTCGATCATCTGCTTGGGATCGCCGGAGAAAGAGCGGGCCACGAAGCCGCAGTTGGCGGCGATGGCCTCCAGCGCCAGGTCGACCGGCATGAAGGGATTGAGACCGGCGTACTTCAATCGCTGATCCCGATCGGCGGTGGCCGAGAATTGGCCCTTGGTCAACCCGTACACACCGTTGTTCTCGATGATGTACACCATTGGCAGGTTGCGACGCATCACATGTTTGAATTGGCCCATGCCGATGCTGGCGGTGTCTCCGTCGCCGCTGACACCAATGGCCTTCAGCGAACGGTTGCTGACCAGCGCGCCGGTAGCCAGCGACGGCATCCGCCCGTGCAGGCTATTGAAGCCGTGCGACTGACCCAGGAAATAGGCGGGGGTTTTGCTCGAGCATCCGATGCCGGACAGCTTGACGATCTCGTGCGGCTCCAGCGCCAGCTCGTAAGCCGCGCTGACGATCTGGCTGGAGATTGCGTTGTGCCCGCAGCCAGCACACATGGTGGAGGGCCGGCCGTTGTAGTCAAGCTTGGTCAGCCCGACCAGGTTGGTCTTGCCTTTGGTGCTTTGGCGGGTCTGTGTGTCGGTTGCCATTTCACTCACCCTCCGCGCCCTTCAGCGCCTCTACAATCCAACGCGCAGTCACCGGCAGCCCGTTGTTATGCGTCAGCGAACGCAAATCCGTGGCCCGCTCGGGCACCTCCAACTGCAGCAGCTTGTGCATCTGGCCGTCGGTGTTCATCTCCAAAACGTAGCAGCGCTGGTGGTCCTGCACGAACTCCACCACCGACTCGGTGAACGGAATCCCGCGCACCCGCAAGGCGTCGATCGTCTGGCCGTCCTTTTCCAGCCGCTGCAGCGCTTCCTGCACGGCGGATTCGGTGGATCCGTAATAGATTAGCCCAACCGATTCTTCTCCCGAGCCGCGCAGCACCGGTTCGGGGATGTACCGGCGGGCGGTCTTACCTTTGCGCATCAGGCGTTCCATGTTCCTGACCCAGTCCTCCGGCCGTTCGCTGTACACCGCTTTGTCGTTGTGGCCGGTGCCACGGGCGAACCAGGCCGAGCGGGGATGAGTGTTGCCGGGCAGCGTGCGATACGGAATTCCGTCTCCGTCCACGTCCCGGTAGCGGGCAAACTCATCCACTTGCTCCAGCTCCTCGGCGCTCAGCACCTTGCCGCGGTCCATGGGCTCGTCCGGGTACTGCAAGGGGTCGGACATCCACAAATTCATTCCCAGGTCCAGATCGCTGAGTACGAAGACCGGGCTCTGCAGCCGTTCGGCGAGGTCAAAAGCCCGCCAGCCAAACTCAAAACACTCGGCCACCGATCCGGGCAACAGCATCACGTTCTTGGTATCCCCATGGCCCAAGTAACGGACGAACATCAAATCGCCCTGCGAGGTACGGGTGGGCAAGCCGGTACTGGGGCCCATCCGCTGGACGTCCCAGATCACCACCGGTATCTCGGCGAAGAACGCCAACCCCACAAACTCGGCCATCAACGAAATGCCCGGTCCGGAGGTGGAGGTCATGGCCCGCGCCCCCGCCCAACCGGCGCCGATGGCCATGCCGATGGCGGCCAGCTCGTCCTCGGCCTGGATGATGGCGAAACTGTGCTTGCCGTTCTCCTTGCGCAGGCGCGGCAGGTACTCCCGAGCCGCGTCGGCAAAGCTGGAGGCCGGCGTGATCGGGTACCACGAGGCGAAGCTTACCCCGCCGTAAATGGCGCCCAGCGCACCGGCGGTGTTGCCGTCGATGAGAATCTTGCCCGCCGTCTGATCATCGTACGCAACCACGTAGCGATCCTGCTTATCGAGGTTGGCGGCCGACCACTCGGCGGCCAACTCAATCATCGACATGTTGAGCTCGACCGGCTTCTCGCGTCCCCCGAAGTGCTTCCACAGCGCCCGACGTACGGCCGCAAGGTCAATGCCGAGTTTCTCGGAGACCACACCCACATAACCCATGTTGGCCACGTAGTCGCGCAGGTCGCGCGGCGGATCCACCTGCTTTACCAGGTCTTTGATCGGCATCGGGTAGTACACGACATCGTCCCGTTCGGGGGGCATTTGCAGCTCATCGTTGTAGAAGCACACGCCGCCGCTGGCCAGGTCTTCCAGGTCCTCCGCCACGGTGGGCTGATTCATCGCCACCAGGATCTCGACCGTGTCGCGGCGGGCGGTTTCGCCCAGGCTGCTGGCCCGGATGGTGTACCAGGTCGGCAGTCCCTGGATGTTGGATGGAAACAGGTTCTTGCCGCTGACCGGGATACCCATGTTAAACAGCGCCCGGATAAGCGCCAGGTTGGAAGTTTGGCTGCCGGAGCCGTTGGCGGTGGCGACCACCATCGAGAAATCATTGATGATCTGCTCGCCGTCCGGTTGACGTGCCGCATCGGCCGGGCTTTGTTCTTGCTCGGCTGGTTGGGCACTCTGCTTGCGTTCAGCGGTTGGTGTCTCAGTCATTTTCGACGATTCGCCTCCGGTCCGTTCGGATGCAGTTCAGCCATGGCGGCTTGCGGCCGGGAGCGCAGCAGCGCGGTGTGCTCGATCAGCGCCTGGTGCCCGGCATCGGTGTCACCAGCCAGGATGGCATCCACCATTTGCCCGTGGTAGTTCCAGACTTCGGTCAGGTAGCTGTAGTCCTCGTATCGATTCAACCCCACCGCCTCGTAGGCATCCCAATAAGCTTCCAGGATGCCCAGCACGAAGGGATTGTTCAGGCGGGAGAAAATGGTCATGTGCAGCTCACGGTGCTCCACGTGCGGGATCTGAATTGGATCGCCTTCCAGCTTGCTCCAGGCACGCTCCATCAGCTGGTTGAGGTAGCCGCGATCGTCCGGGCCCAACGCCTCGACTGCCTCGTGCCAGAAGCCGAACTCAAGCTGATTGCGCAGCCGGCTGAATTGGCTGAAGTAGCTCGGATCGAGCGCCAGCGCAAAGCCCAGCCCAACCTGCACCGCCGGCGCGAAGCTGAACTCTCGCACCCGGATCCCGGTCTTGGGTCGAACCTCCACCAGGCCGAGCTCCCGGGCGACCTCCAGCTGCTCGCGCAGCTTGCCAGAGCTGATCCCCAGATGCTCAGAGAGCTCGCTGATCGGCGGCAGCCGCTCGCCCGGCTCACCGTTCAGCGACGCCAGGTAACGCATGAATTCCGAGTTCACGGTGTCAATATGGTCAAAACCCATCACATTCATATTCATAGGATTTATTATATCAATAGAATCAGCGTATGGCAGCGCAGATTGGCGCCTTGCAGTGCGACATTTGGCCTATACGCTGCAGCGGGCGGATGGTGCGCGCTCGTGCGGAAGGGGCCGCACCGACCTACTTCTGGGCGCGGGACGTGTCGGCCCGGTCGTGTGCGCGGAGCCGCGCTGGCCCAATACTGAACCCGGGGCCGCGCCTGCCCGCTCTGGTAAAATGCCGCGGTGTTCCGCAGGAGCCTGCTCCTGGGGGCGGCCGCTGCGCTGCTGGCGCTGTGGATCCCCACCTGGTACATCGATCGGCGCTTCGCCAGCAGCATGCATTCTCTGCACGACGCTCCTGCCGCCGAAGTGGCGATCGTGTTTGGCGCCGGGCTGCGGCGCGATGGCCGCCCGACTGCCGTGCTCTACGATCGGGTGGCTGCGGCGGCCGCGCTATTTCTGGGCGGCCGAGTCGAGCGGTTGCTGATGAGCGGCACCCGGTCCGGCGAAACCTATGACGAACCCGCGGCAATGCGTGAGCTGGCAATCGAGCTCGGCGTTCCAGAGCAAGCGATCGAGCTCGACGGCGGCGGAACCCGCACCTTTGCCACCTGCCAGCGAGCGATGCAAGTGCACGGCGTGACGGAGGCCTTGCTGGTCACCCAGCGCTTTCACCTGCCGCGCGCGCTGGCGACCTGCGCTGGGCTTGGCTTGCAGGCCAGCGGAATCGAAGCCGACCTGCGACATTACAACCCGCGAGTCTATCGCTTCTGGGAGACGCGCGAGCTGCCGGCCACCACCGTTGCGGTGGTCGAGTTGGCAATTGCCCGCCTTGGCAAGCTGGTACGACCATAATGAAGCGCAACGGACCAATCGCGGAAGGCCTTCAGCCGGGCCAATCTCGATGAAGCTCAACGGACCGATCGCGGCATGCACACAGCCGGCCCAATCCCAATGAAGCTCAACCGACCAATCGCCATCCGACACCGGCTCCCTCCGCAGCGCTCCAACCCGCCGGGTTCGAGCTGATATGGAACGCCCCCAGGCCCTGGCGATCGTCGAGCAGCACGTCTCCAATCCGAATCTCATCCGTCACATGCTGGCGGTTGAGGCGGCGATGCAGGACTACGCCGGGCGGCTGGGCGGTGACCCTGCTGAATGGGGGCTGGCTGGCCTGCTGCACGACTTCGACTGGGAGATCCACCCTACCCTGGACGAGCACCCACAGCTTGGCGCGCCGATGCTGCGCGAACACGGCGTGCCGCAGGAGATTGTGGACTGCATCTTGAGCCACGCCGACCACACCGGCGTGCCGCGCAACACACCCATGCGGCGCGCGCTCTACGCCTGCGACGAGATCACCGGGCTGCTGACCGCGGTAGCATTGGTACGGCCCTCACGCTCGATCCTGGACGTCAAACTCAAGTCGATCCGCAAGAAGTGGAAGGACGCCCGTTTCGCCGCCAACGTCGATCGGCAGGAAATCGAGCACGCCGCCGACGCGCTGGGAATCGAGCTTTGGCAGCACGTCGAGCACGTGCTGCATTCGATGCAGCGCATCGCCCCTGAGTTGGGGTTGGATGGGGAAAACTAGGTATAATGCGCGCTTCCCAGCGATATGACTGAAGCAGCCCAATCCATCTGTCCGACCTGCGGCACGCGCGTCGCGGAAGACGCCACGCGCTGCGTGGTCTGCGGCACCGAGCTGCGGGGGCGCGCCGGCGCGCCGGCCACCCGGCAGGTACGGCTGGAGCTGCGCGTCGCGCTGGGGTTGGTGGCCGGGTTGACCGTGATCTCTGCCGGGATCACCTACGCCGCCACCCGCTTTGTGTTGCCGGCGCCGGCCAGCGCCGAGCCGACCGCCTCGCCATCGCCGTCGCCGACCCAGTCGCTGACCCCCTCCACCACGCCAACTCCGACCACCCAGCCGAGCGCTACCCCTCTGCCCCCGATCAACTACACGGTGGTTGAAGGGGATACCTGCGGCGGCATCGCCTTCTTCTTCGACGTATCGGTGCGCTCGATCATCGAAATCAACAATCTGGGGACCGAGTGCGTGCTCTCAATCGGCCAGCAGGTCCTGATTCCGCAGCCGACTCCCACCGTGACCCCCGAGCCCTCGGCCACCCTATCGCCCGAGCAGGCGACCGAAGCCGCCTGCCCCAAAGAGAATTACACCGTCGAAGCCAACGACACCCTGTTCGGCATCGCGCAGAACTACAACGTGGCGGTGCAATCGATCAAGGACTACAACGGTCTGGTAAGCGACACGGTGTTCCAGGGCCAAAGGCTGGTAATCCCGCTGTGCGAGCGGCTGACGGTTGGCGGCGCCACCCCGACCCCCACTTTGCCTCCGCCATACCCGGCGCCGAACCTGCTGCTGCCCCGCGACGGCGAGGCCTTCAGCCTGGCCAACGAGACTATCAGCTTGCAGTGGGCTTCGGTGGGAGCGCTGCGGGAGGGCGAGTTTTACCGGGTCACGATTGTGGATGTCACCGACCAGACCACCGGTTCGGGTGAGCGGACGCTCATCGACTACGTCACCAACACCAACTACATTGTGCCGGCCGACTTTCGACCCAGCGGCACGGCGGTGCACGCGCTGCGCTGGTGGGTGGAAACCGTGCGGCTTTCAGGAACCACCACCGGCGGCGAGCCGCGCTACGTTTCGGCCGGCGCCAGCAGCGTGAAGCGAGTATTCACCTGGTTTGGCGGCGCGCTGTCCGCCACCGCAACTCCTTAGCTCAATTCCTCATCCCAAGCCAAAAACGGAGCGCTCGAAGGAGCGCCCCGTTTTGCTATGGCTTTATGAGATTGGCCCGGGTGCGTGTGCTTGCGCGAGCCGATGGATCGCCAGACTAACTCGGCTCCATCACCTTGAGCGAGCCAATGGTCTCACGCACGTGGTCGGCGGAGGCCTGCAGCATTTGCTGCTCGGCATCGTTCAATTCGTACTCGATTACCTTCTCCAATCCGGTGGCGCCCAGCTGGGCCGGCACCCCGAAGAAGATGTCGGACTGGCCGTACTCGCCCTCCAGGTAGACCGAAGCCGGCACCACCA
Source organism: uncultured Anaerolineaceae bacterium (assembly GCA_964549025.1). Classification (GTDB taxonomy): domain Bacteria; phylum Chloroflexota; class Anaerolineae; order Anaerolineales; family E44-bin32; genus JADFRG01. The sequence goes on from CAZJUE010000004.1 coordinate 31,838, forward strand.
GATGACGATCGCGCAGGATGGCGTCCACCATCTGAGTGAGCGCCGCCGACGGCGCGTAGAAAGCGGAGCCGGTTTTTAGCAGGCCGACGATCTCGCCGCCGCCTTTGCGGGTGCGCTCGACGATGGCGTCCAGCTTCGCTTTGCCCAGCATCTTCTCCAGCGGCACGCCGGCCACGTTCGAGTGTCGGGTCAGCGGGACCATATCATCGCCGTGCCCGCCCAACACATAGCAGTGGACGTTCTGCACGCTGATCTCCAGCTCCATCGCCACGAAGGCTCGCATACGCGCCGAGTCGAGGATGCCGGCCTGACCGATCACCCGCTCGCGCGGCAAGTTACCCACCTTCATCGCCAGGTATGCCATGGCGTCCAGCGGGTTGGTGAGGATCAGCAGGATGGCGTCGGGCGAGACGCTGAGCGATTCCTCCACCGCGGTGCCGATGATCTTGCTGTTAGCTTCGATCAGATCGTCACGGCTCATGCCGGGCTTGCGCGGCAGGCCGGCGGTGATGATCACGATGTCCGAATCGGCGGTTTCGCTGTAATCGTTGCTCCCGACCACCAGCACATCCGAACCGATCACCGGCATCGCTTCGGTGAGATCCAAAGCCTTCCCCTGCGGCATTCCTTCGACGATGTCCACCAGCACAATATCGGCCAGCTCACGCTCGGCCAGCCAGTGTGCGGTAGTGGCACCAGTTTGCCCGGCGCCGACGATGGTTACTTTTGCCATGGTTCCTCCGTTTACGTCTGAACTACATTTCGGCCAGCACTTCGATCCCCTGCCCGCGCTGGATCATTCCAATACGCCAGACCGGCAGCTCCTCAGCCGCCGCCATATCCGCAAAATCCTTCTCACGTTCGGCCGGGACCGCCAGCAGCAGTCCTCCAGAGGTCTGGGCATCGAATAGCAGCATGCGGTCCGCTTCGCCCAGGCGCTCATCGAAGGTCACCTGTTTGCCGTAGAACTGGCGGTTGTCCAGGCTGCCCCCTGGAAAAGTCCCGGCCTCAGCGTACGTTTTGGCGCCGGACAGGAACGGCACCTTCGAATACTCGATACGTACCCCGACCGCAGAGGCCAGGGCGAGCTCCAGAGCGTGGCCCAGCAAACCGAATCCGGTCACGTCGGTTGCGGCGCGCACACCTACTTTACCGGCAACTTCGGCCGCCGCGCCGTTGAGTTTTGTCATCCATTCCACTACCTCAAGCTCATGTTCTGGCGCCCCCTGATCGCGGATCAGCGCCGTGGTGGTGACCCCGGTCCCCAGCGGCTTGGTGAGATACAGCGGTTCCCCCGGGCGCGCGGCGTCCTTGGTGAACATCGCCCCCGGCTCGGCGAAGCCACAGGCTACCAGCCCGTACTTCGGCTCCTTGTCCTGCACCGAGTGTCCGCCGGCGATGATCGCGCCAGCCTCCCTGACCTTCTCCGCCCCGCCTCGCAGGATGGTGCGGACGATCTCTGGATCCAGGTCCACAGGCATTGCAGTGAGGTTGAGCGCCAAAAAGGGCTTGGCGTTCATGGCGTAAAGGTCAGACAGCGAATTGGCAGCCGCGATCGCGCCAAACGCGTAGGGATCGTCGACCACCGGGGTGAAGAAGTCGGTGGTGACCACCAGCGCCCGCGAGTCATCCAACCGCCAGACCGCTGCGTCGTCCGGGCTGTCCAGTCCGACCAGCAGATCTGGAGGAGCGTCGTCGCCGAATACCTCTTGAATCGGGCGCAGAACTTGCGCCAGCGTCTCCGCCGAGAGCTTAGAAGCTCAACCGGCGCAGGTCGCCATGGCCGTGAGGCGCACTTCCCGCCCACTCCTTGGAACCGCCATGGGTTCGCTCCTCGGACCCGCCGATTGTACGGTGCGCTGACGACGGGTGTCAACGCGTGACGCCGTTGATGGCGTCCGGTGGCTGTGTTACAGTCGCGGCCGTGAGCAGGCTCCTCGATCGGCCGCCCAACCGCGTTCTGGCAGTTCGGGCGGCTTGTATGCTGGCAATAGGGCTGGCCGCCGCGCTGAACAGCTCGGCCTGCAGCGCCGTGGCAGCGCCGGACGCAAGCCGGGAGCAACAGCTGCTGGTTTCGGCTGCCGCCTCGCTGGCCGATGCGTTCCGCGAAATGGAAACCGCATTCGAAGCCGGCCATCCCGATATCGATGTGATCTTGAACTTGGGCAGCAGCTCCACCCTGCGTGAGCAGATCCTGGAGGGAGCGCCGGCGGACGTGTATGCCTCTGCCAACCGAGCGAACATGGAGCAGGTGGTCGACGCCGGTGGAGTTGCCGGCCAGGTCCAGGTATTCGCCCAAAATTCGCTGCAGATCGCGGTGCCGGCCGGCAATCCGGGCCGGATTTCCGGCTTGGCCGACTTTTCCAGACCGGAGCTGTTGATCGGGCTGTGCGCGGCTGGCGTCCCCTGCGGTGACGTCGCCCGCCGGGCATTGGCACAGGCAGGGATCTCCCCGGCCGCAGACACCCATGAGCCCGACGTGCGGGCGCTGCTGACCAAGATTGCGGCCGGCGAGCTCGATGCCGGCATCACCTACCTCAGCGATGTGGCTTCTGGCGACCCGAGGGTGCAGGGGATAGACATTCCAGCGCGATACAACCAGATCACCGAGTACCCAATCGCCGTGTTGGCCGGCGCCCCCCACGCCCAGGCTGCGGCGGCGTTCGTTGATTTCGTGTTTACGGACGAGGGACAAACCATCCTGGCCTCTTACGGCTTCGGATTGCCGTGAATCCGGACCCCGTCCACCCTCGCCGCGTCTTCGGCCGGCCGCCTGCGCTGCTGCTCGTGCTCGGCGGCCTGGGGTTGGCAGCCTTCCTGGCACCATTTGTGGCGCTGCTGGCTCGCACACCCTGGGGCGAGCTGCCGCGCCTGTTGGCCAGCCCGGTGGTGAGCGACGCGCTGCGGCTGTCAATCATCAGTTCGATCGCCGCGACATTGATCTCGACGGTCATCGGTGTCCCGCTGGCCTGGCTGCTTGCCCGAGTTGAT
>CAZJUE010000005.1:0-32667 GCA_964549025.1 uncultured Anaerolineaceae bacterium
GGTCGGCCCCGGCGGGCGGGAAGTCAAGGCGCTGACCGCGCAGCTGCTGGAGGCGTTGCTCGCCTGAGCCCGGCCTGACCGGCCATGCGGCACAGCTGGGTCGCGATCGATGGTTAACTGCCGCGCCCGGCTACGATCGTCGAAAGACGACGATCAATCGCGCCAGCCACAACCGAATCCGTAGCCTGCGCCAGGCGCGCTGTGCACTGGCACGATCTTGCGCACCAGGCAAATCCGGCGCATAGGCGGCCGCCAGGTGGCTTTCGATCAACGCGGTCGCGCTTTGGGTGGCAGGGTGGAGAAGCTTGGCTGGCACGTCGTCCGCGGCAGCTCGCTGGCGGTATGCGGCCAGCAGCTCGTGCGGCGTGAGGCCGGGGTGCAGTGGCTCTCGCAGCCGGCGCAGGGCCGCGAACAGGCGGCTGTAAAGCACTGCGATCGCTCGCTCGGCGGCGAGCCGCCGCAGACGGCGACTATCCCAAAGCGACCACCCCAGCAGCCCGAGCAACGCGGTAGAACCGACCCCGGCCACGACCCACAGCGCGGCCTGGCGGAACAGCGCCAGCCGCCGGGAGCGGATTTGTTGGGCCAGCCGCGGCTGCTGTACCTCTGGTTCGGTCGCTGCGAACCGTTCCGCCGGCCGTTCGATCGCCGGACGGCCGGCGGTCGGTTCGAATTCCACCCAGCCGATCCTGGGGAAATACAGCTCCACCCAGGAGTGGGCCTCGGCCTCGGTCACCGTGAAGCGGAGCGTGCCTTCGGTGGACTGCGGTGTGCCGCTGGCGTATCCCACCACCAGCCGTGCCGGCAGCCCGGCCGCGCGGGCTAGCACTGCCATCGCGCTGGCATAGTAGTCGCAATAGCCGCGGCGCAAGTCAAACAAGAAGTACTCCACTACGTCACGATCGCTTGGCGGCGCGGGGATCTCCAAGGTGTAGGGAATGTCGCGCAGGTAGCGCTCCAACGCCTGCGCACGGTCGAATGGGGTGGCAGCGGTGGCGGTCAACTCACGCGCCAGCGCAGACACGCTTGAGGGCAGCTCCGAGGGCAGATCCAGGTAGTTCTCCAGGACGTAGTCCGGGTAGTCGGTTCCGCTCTGACGCAGCTCAGCGACCGTAACTTGCGGGAGCAGCGACTCGATGGCGTAGCTGTCCTCCGCCAGGGTGGCGGCGAACAGATCGCGGCCGAGTTCGCGCCAGGCCAATTCGTAATCCTGATCGACGGTGATCAACTCACCGGCCGAGTACGCCAGACCGCCCAATTCGCCCACCGCCTGCACCTGCTGCTGAATCAGCTGGTGCCGGCGCGGGAGTTCATCGATCAGTGCATGCCCGGCTCCGAAAGCTTGCACGGCCAGGGTGGTGGTCTGCCAGCCACGACCGTTGTAGCGATTGTAGGTCAGGGCGCGCCACCGAAATTGGGTGGCTTCGGTGCCTACGGGGGGATTAGTGAGCGTGACGTTCATCACCACCCGCTCGGATAGCTCAGGCCCAGCGCCGATCAGGTGTCGATTGGGCAATCCGGCGATCAACATCGGCTCGAAGCCGGTCCCGGGTCGCGAGGCCCGGTTCAAGCCCAGCCGATCTGGTAGACCGCCGTTGACTGCGACCGGTCGTCCCCTCGCCCGCCGGCTGAGCTCCCGCACCCCTTCAATCGAAAGGTCCGGGGCGAAGGAGGCCAGCACGACCAGCGCTAGGCTCACCGGCAACGCCGACCCCGCCAGCGGACCGAGCAGGCCCTCTGGATGAGACACCCGCTGGACGGTCCAGCGTCGTTCCCGGTCGGCGTGGGCCACGAATGCCAGCAGCAGCAGCGAGAAGCTCAGCGGTGGCAGCAGGTAGGCGTGGCTGCTGCGGGAAAGGTAAAGCGTGGTCCCCAGCAGTGCCAACGCCGGAAGCGAAGCCAGCAGCGGCCGGGCGCGTCGCCAGGTCCACCAGGCTGCCCAAACTGCCGAAACCCAGAGCAGCACCGACCAGCCGAAGGCGCTGGCGATCGGGTCTATGGCTGCCCCGCCTGAGACCAGGTCCGCCACCCAGGTTACCGTGCGGACAAGGATTACCCGATAGCCGTCGAGCAGCGTCTCGAGAGCCTGCAGCACGGAGGCAGTAGAGGCTTCGGTGGCCGGTGTCAGCAAATCGACCGCCAACCTAGCCAGGCCGTCTGCCAGCCGCAGGTACTCGTCCCCCAGCCGGCCGACGTGTAGACTGATCAAGCTCAAACCGATCCATCCGGCCAGCCCCGCGGCAGGCACCCCGGCCTGACCCGACTGGACCAGCAGCCAGCCCAGCGCCAGCGCCAGTACGACGATCAACGTCGAGCTGGCTCCCTCCAGCCCTTGCGCGATGCCGGTGAGACCAGCGGACACGGTCCACATCAGGAGCAGCAACAGGGCCGCGGTCCAACGATTGCGCATCAGCCGACCCGCTCCCAGCGGTGCTCGCCCGGCTGCACGTCCTTCCAGGGCCTGTGGCGTGGCTCTGGAAGATTCAGCAGGTTGCGGGATATGGCGTAGTGCCGGACGGACAGCGCAGCCAGGTGTGCGAGCGTCGCTCCCAGTTCGCCATCACCCCCGAAGCTGCGCGGATCGAGCAGCAGCACGGTCGGAACGGCGCCGGCCTGGACTAGGGGCAGCAGCGGCGCGAGCCATTCCACACGGGTGGAAGGCGTGACGATCACCAGGCTGGCCGGTCGGCCAAAGCCGGACCGTATGCCCCGCAATAGCTCGGACAGCTGGTTGGATCCGGCTTCGGCCAGCGTGAGGGCTCGCAGAATTTCCCAGCGCTGGGCTGGCCCGGAACGCGGCGGCAGCCACACCCAGCTCGACTTGGCCCCGTGGGTGATCAGCCCCACCGCCCGACCGGCCTGCAGCGCCCGATCGGCCAGCGAGGCGGCGATGATGATGGCATGTTCCAGCGTGGAATCAGACCCGCTCCCGACCTGCACCGATTGATCAAGGTCCAGCACGATCCACCAGCTGCCGGAGGAACTGGTGTCGAATCGGCGAACGTATAGCGCATCGCGGCGCGCCGAGGTCGGCCAGTGAATCCAGCGCAGGCTGTCGCCAGGCCGGTAGTCGGCCACCCGGCCGGCGCTGACGCTCTGCACCAGCGCGTTCTCTCCGGCCGGGCCCTGCTCCAGCGTGCCACCGGCAGCGATCCGAATCTGCGGCAGGGCAACGATCTGGGGCATGACCAGCAGTGAGACCGCCGCCGGGTCATGGACCTCTACTGCGTACAGCCCGAACGGGTCGCCGGACCGCAGGGTGGTGGGCCCCAAGGTGAACAGGCCGCGGCGACTGCACACGAATTCGCTGTGCCAACGATGCGAGCTGTCGCCCGATATGCGGGTGGCCCGACGGATGGTCAGCCCAGGCATCGTCGAGTGGTCGACCAGCTCAAGCCACACCGCTGGCGCCCAACGGTTGTTGAACAGCGTAAAGCGCTCCAGCAGGGTGTCGCCCACCTGCCGCCAGCCGAAGCGGGTCTCGCGCTGCAGGCCTAGTCCGGCGGCCAGCGATCGGGCCCACAGGTAGCTGATCAACCACAGACCGGCCAATCCGATCAGCAGCACGCTCCAGCCGCGGTACGGGATCAGCAGCTGAAGCAGGATCAGCAGCCCAACCAGGCCAGGCACCAGCCGGTTCTGCAGGTGAATCGATCGCTGCACCTGCTGTTCGGGCACTTCGCTAGCGCTCAGCACCGCAGGCACTTCGCTAGCGCTCAGCACCGCAGGCACTTCGCTAGCGCTCAGCTGGAGGCACTGGAACGCGCTGAAGCGTGTCTTGCAGGATCTGGCTACGGCTTTGTTCGCGTAGGCGGGCCTCCGGCGACAGCACGAAGCGATGCCCGACCACGCTCACCAACAGCGACTTTACATCGTCTGGCAGGATGTGGTCCCGACCCTCGATGGCGGCTTTGGCCTGGGCAGTGCGGTACAGGCTCAGGCTGGCGCGCGTGCTGGGTCCCACGGTGACATCTGGGTGCTCACGGATCGCCCGCACCAGGCTGACGATGTATTCACGGCCTGCCTCCGACACGTGGATCTGCGTGACGGCCTGTTGGGCGCCCGTCAACTGATCGGCTGTGGCGACCTGCTCAAGCTGCTCCAACGGATGCTGGAGCTGCTGGTCGTCCAGGATGCGCAGCTCGTCCTCGAATTCGGCGTAGCCCAAGTGAATGCGCATCAGGAATCGATCCAGCTGTCCTTCCGGCAGCGGGAAAGTGCCCTCGTACTCGAGCGGATTCTGGGTGGCCAGCACCATGAACGGTGCCGGCAGCGGGTGGGTGACGCCGTCGACCGTGATCTGGCCCTCACCCATCGCCTCCAGCAGCGCAGCCTGGGTTTTGGGCGTGGCGCGGTTGATCTCGTCGGCCAGCACGATCTGGGCGAACAATGGCCCCGAGCGGAACTCGAATTCGCGGTTGGCCTGATTGAAGACGTTCACGCCGGTCAGGTCGCTGGGCAGCATATCGGGCGTGAACTGCACCCGGCGGAATGAGCAGCCAATCGAACGGGCCAGGCTGCGGGCCAAAACCGTCTTGCCTACCCCAGGGACATCCTCGATCAGCAGGTGGCCGCGCGAGAGCAACCCGACCAAAAGCGCCTCGATCGCGGCGGCCTTGCCGACGATCACCCGCTCGATGTTGGCGGTAAGTTGTTGGGCGAGGGTGTTGACTGCGACGGCGTTAATGACCTCGATCAGCGGCTCCTGCCTGTACCGCCTGCGGTGCTTGCGGTACATCCGGACCGAGAGTCTAACAGGTCAGAGGTCCTGCAACTCCAGCGAGGTGGTGATCTCCACGCAATCGCGAATGGTGCGCGCCACCGGGCAATTCGGTAGATGAAAGCGATGCGCTCGCTCCGCCGCTGCGCGCTTCTCTGGATCCAGCTTCAAGGTGTAGCTGACGTGAATGCGCCGGATGACCAGGATCTTCTCGTCAGTCTCGATCTCGCCGACCGCTTTTGCAATTAGCCGGTCCTCACCGGCTGGGATATCGCGCGCTTCCAGCGCGCCGCCTAGCGTGCCGGTCAGTCAACCGGCGGTAGCGGCCACCACGTAGTCCAGCGTGGTCGAATGCTCCGGGTGTTGTCCGGGTTGATGGCCGTAATATTCGGCGATCTCCGAATGGGTGCTGACGTAAAAGCTCTCACCCTCGACCGGCAGGGTGATGATGCGGTACGAACCTTTGAGGCGTTTGACCTGTACTTTGGAAACGTACACCACCGGATCCGACATAGCACCTCCTTGTTCAGCTACCAATTGTGAATACCAACTGCCACGCGGGAGCGGCGCCTGGTCCGGGCACAAGTCAGCCCTTGACCGCTCCCATTGTCAGCCCGGACACCAGGCGGTCGAGGAAGAAATTGTAGGCGATGGCCACCGGGATGGCGATGATGATCGCCGCCGCGACCAAGGACTGCCAGAAAAACACATCGCCGCGGATGAGCTCGGTGGGGATACCGACGCTGATGGTGCGCTGGTCTGACGCGGAGACGAAGGTCAAAGCGTAGATGAACTCGTGCAGCGTCAGCGTGAAGGTGAACACGATCACCGCGATCACACCCGATCGCGAGAGCGGCATCACAACCTTGCGGAACGCTGCCAGCCGGCTGTAACCGTCGACCAGTGCCGCTTCCTCCAGGTCGCGTGGGATGGTCTTGAAGAATCCCATCAAGATCCAGGTGGCAAAGGGAATGGTGATGGTGGGATATACCACCACCAGCGCCCACAAGGTGTTGTTGAGATTCAACGCCACCACGATGCGAAACAGCGGGATGAAGAGCAGGGTGGGCGGCACCAGGTAGACCAGGAAGATGCCGATTCCGGCTCGTTCTCCCCAGCGGCCGGTCAGCCGCGCCAGACTGTAGCCGGCCGGAATCGATATGGCCAAGGTGATCAGCACCACCAGTACGCCGATTACCGCCGAATTTCGGATGAACACCAGGTAATTGGTGTCGAAGAACAGCAAGCGCAGGTTATCCAGCGTCGGGGGCAGGTTGAACAGGAACGGATTTCCGAGCTGGCGGTACAGGTCGGCGTCGTCCTTAAAGGTGGTAATCAGCATCCACAGGAAGGGAAAGGCGGTGAAGGTGCAGAAGGCCACGATGGCCGCCAGCAGCAGCGGTCGGCGCGCCCAGCGACGCAGGGTGGCGCGCATTACACCACCTCCACTCGCCGTATGGTGCGCAGCATCAATATGGCCACCGCCAGCAGCACCGGGAACAGAAACAGCGAAATGGCAGCGCCCTCCGCCAACGCGCCGCCGTCGATCCCCTTGTACCAGGCCCACACGGGCAGCACCTGGGTGTAATACACGGGTCCGCCGCGGGTGAGCACGTAGACCACGGTCATATCGGTCACGATAAAGATGATGCCGAATAGGGTGGCGATGGCCATGATCGGCATGATCAGCGGCAGCTTGATTCGCACCAGGATGCGCCAGAAGCTGGCGCCGTCCACTTCGGCTTGATCGACCAGATCTTTGTCGATCGAGGTCAGCCCAGCCAGCAGGATTACCGTGGCTAGTGGCAGGATCCGCCAAACGTGCACCGCAATCACCGACCCCATGGCTAGGAATTCCTTGCCCAAAAAATGCATGTGCGCGCCCGGACCGAACACCGTACCGGGTCCCAATAAGTTCAGCTGCTCGAGGACGTAATCAAGCGGGCTGAGCGTGCTATCCAGCAACCACAGCCAGCCAATGGTGCCCAGGCTGATTGGTGTGGCCCACGGCAGCAGAATCAGCAGTCGCACCAGCCATTTGCCACGAAAGTCGGCGGCGAGCACCACTGCCAGGATGTTGGCCAGCACGATGATGATCGCCTGGGCCACGATCGTTATCACCAGCGAGTTGAGCAGCGCCCGCTGGAATTGAGGCGTACGGACGGCATTCTGGAAATTGCGCAGCCCGACGAAGTCGATGCTGGTGTCGCCCACGGTAACGTCGCTCAAACTGAATGCGATGGCCAGCACGAACGGAACCGCTACCAGCGCCACGATGTATAGCACCGCCGGTGCAAGGAAGGCCGGACCGAGCACCTCCTGCCGGTCAGTCATGCGAGCCCAAAACGAGCGACGGGATGCGGTTTCCATCGATCAGCCGGGCCGCGCCTCGGTGCGCAACCCTGACTCGGCATCGAAGTAGCGCAGCTGCTGCTTCTGCACTGAAAAGTCGTAGACCTGGTTGGGCTGGATCGCGATGGCGTGCTCGGAGGACAGTCGTGCGATCAACGGGGTCTCATCAGTCGCACCTTCTAGGGTCCCATAGAGCAGCTGATCCGCCCCCAGGTACTCTGCCCGGTGCACCCGGAAGCTGAAGATCTCCAGTTCGTTTCCGTTGTCGGCGGCCTCTACTGGAACGAATTGCTCAGGCCGGAAGCCGACCAGGATCTCATTCTGCTCCACCAGGTTCATGCCAGGTGAACCCAGGAAGGTGGCCACAAAGGTGTCGGCCGAGTCGTGATAGACCTCCTGTGGGGTGCCGATCTGCCGGATGGTGCCGGCGTTCATGACGACGATGCGGTCTCCCAGGCCCATGGCCTCCACCTGATCGTGGGTGACGAAGATAGTGGTGATACCCAGCCGGCGCTGAAATTGCTGCAGCTCGTCGCGTGCCGAGGCCCGCAGCTTGGCGTCCAGGTTGGAGAGCGGTTCGTCCAGCAGCAGCACCTCGGGAACTTTGACCATCGCTCTGGCCAATGCCACCCGCTGTCGCTCTCCGCCGGATAGCTGCCGCGGCTTTCGATCAAGCAGCGGCTCGATGCCCAGCACCCCCGCCGCTCGCCGTACGCCTCCGTCGATCTCTTCCTTGGATAATCCGCCGTGCGCCTCGAGCGGGAAGGCGATGTTTTGGCGTACGGTCATGTGTGGATACAGGGCGTAGCTCTGGAACACCATCGAGATCCGCCGATCGCGCGGCGGCAGGTCGGTCACCCGGTTGTCATCGATGAACACGTCGCCAGCGGTCGGCTGTTCGAGCCCGGCGATGGTCCGCATCAGGGTGGTCTTGCCGCAGCCCGACGGGCCGAGGATGACCAAGAACTCGCCCTCGCGGATCGCCAGGTCGACGCCGTCGACCGCCCGCACATCGTCGAAATGCTTGACCAGGCCGGTAATCTCGACTACCGCCATCTTTGCCTCGGGATCAGTTTGGGGAGGAGAGGCCCGCCAAAATGAGCGTGGCCGGCCTCTCCGGGTCGTCAGTCGTGCGTAGTAGGGTCTATCCGACTTGGCACTCTGGGGTAGCGGTGCCTCCTACCAGGCCCTCGGCGCGCCAGCGCTCGAAGATCTCTTCGATCTGGGCGTGGGCTTCACACACCGCCTCCTCGGCGGTTACGGTGCCCTGCGCCGCTCGGGCCATCATCGTAGCCAGGATATTGGCGCCGAAGGCTTCGCCGGTGGCCGGGTTGGCCGGTCCGGGGAAGCCGATCCAGGCGGTCCAATCTATGGCATCCGCCAGCAGCGAAAGCTTGTCCGCCGGTCGGGAGCCAAATGGATCGTTGGCCACCCAATCATCCAACTGTGGAACGGTGCTGGGGAAGGCGGGGAAAGTGTAGAGCTCGGCGTTGAAGGTGGCCTGGTTGTAGTTGGCCACCAGGTGCAGCATGAACGCCTTGGCGGCTTCCAGTTCTGGGCCTTCCACATAGTTGGGGATCACGTAGATCGCCCACACGTGGGACGAGGCCCAGCGCTCGCCTCCAGGCCCAAATAGCGCCGGCCCGAAACCGATGTTGTCTGCTGCCTCAGCGTCGATCTTCTGCAGCGTGCGGTAGGCTGAGATCGAGTTCAGGATGTACGACACGTTGCCGGCGATGAGCTCTTGGTTGTTGGTGGCCGCCACCCAATCGAACGGCTCGATCAAGGGTGTCATCGCTTGCTGGTAGAGCTGACTCATGAGCTCGACCGCCTGCACCACCTCCGGCGAGTCGATCACCACGTTCTCGTCTTCATCCTGAACCGAACCGCCGTGCGACCAAATGATCGCCCGGGCGGCCATGCGCGAATCCAGCTCGGGGGACAAGCCCAAGCCGATCGGGACGCCGGCCTCATCCTTGATCTGTGCGCCTCCCTGGAGCAGTTCTTCCCAGGTCGATGGACCCTCTGGGAAGCCAACATCCGCCCACAGGCTGCGCACCGTATCCGCCGGATCCGGGACCCAGCCGTGGCAGAAGCCGTACCATTTATCGAGCGTCGGCAAGTAGGAGCTGTTGGCACAGTTATCGACCTGATCGCCGAACAGCTCTTGTGCCTGCATGTTGACGTCGGTCAGGTCCTGGATGCCGTTCACGAAGGCCGAGGGTGCGAAGAGCACCTCAACCATGGTGGGGCCTTCGCCGGCCTCAATTGCGGCCGACAGGGTGGCTGTGGTAGCCGGGATGTCGACGTGATCGACCTGTGTCTCAACTCCGTTAGCCTCCCCCCAGGCCTCCAGGAAGGGGTCGAACCATACGTCGTATTGCGGGACGAAGTGGCTCCACTGCACGAGGTGGATGGAGGTGCCTTCGGGGAACTCAGGGACCTCCACCGGCACCTCAACGGTGGCCTCGACCGGGACTTCGACTTCTCGCGTGACTTCTACCTCTTGCACCTGTACTTCCGGCTCGGCCGGGGCACAAGCGCCAACCAGCAGTCCAAATACCGCCAGGCTACCAATGAGATACAGAATTGGCCTCTTCGACACGGTTCTCCTCCTTCGGTTGTCGGTTGAACATCGTGAAACAGGGGATCTTCAGTTTAATCCAGCCGCGCCGTGCCGTCAAATGATTTGACAATTCGCCGCACAAAGCAGCGCTCCAGCGGATGCGTTAGCATTAGCGGGCCGGCTCGCTGGAGTCTGGCAACCCGAAGGAGGGCAGATGGATCTACAGCTTGAGGATCAGGTGGCGCTGGTGGCGGCCGCTTCGGCGGGGTTGGGAAAAGCCGCCGCCCGGGCGTTGGGGCGCGAGGGCGCGAAGCTGGCGATCTGTGCCCGCAGTGAGGCACTGGAGGAAGCGGCGGACCAGATCCGCGATGAGACCGGTGCCGAGGTGCTGGCGGTGCGGACCGATCTGACCGAACGCGAGCAAGTGGAGGCTTTTGTCGGCCAGGCGCACGACCACTACGGCCAGATCGACATCCTGGTGGCCAACTGCGGTGGAACCCCGACTGGAGAGTTCATGGATCTCAGCCTGGAAGACTGGCAGCATGGCATCGATGTCACCATCATGGCCACGTTGTACCTGTGCTACGCGGTGATCCCGCACATGCTGGAGCGCGGATCCGGGTGCATCATCGCCAGCCAGTCGTACACCGTCAAACAGCCGTTGGCGCGGGTGATCACCTCCAATTCGCTGCGCATGGCGGTGATTGGGATGATGAAGACGCTGGCCAACGAACTGGGACCCAAGGGGATCCGGGTCAACTCGATCAACCCGGCTTGGACCTGGACCGAACGGGTGGAGCAACTGATGGCCGATCGGGCGGAGGTCAGCGGCACTTCGGTCGAGGTGGAAAGCGACAAGATCACCGCGGCGGTGCCGTTGGGCCGAATGGGAACCCTGGATGAATACGGAAATACCATCGCTTGGCTGGCTTCGCCGGCGGCCGGATTCGTCCATGGGCACGCGCTGTTTATCGACGGCGGCACGGTGCAGGCTCCGCTCTAGGCTGAGGTTGCCTCCGGCCAAGGGCTTCCCGCACTTTGCTTCACTGCAATTTAGCTTGAAAGCCTAATCTTTGGCTGCGCACCCGGCGCGAACCCCCTGTGCTTGGTAGAATTTCCCAGCTATGTCGACCGTAATTCGCGACGCTGATGTCCTGCCGCTGCCCACCCGTCGGCCGGAATGGATCAAAGTACGCGCCCCCTCCGGCGCCAATTACGAGAGCGTGCTGGACACCATGCGCTCCAAGCGGCTGCACACGGTGTGCGAAGAAGCCCGCTGCCCGAACTTGGGCGAATGCTGGGGCGACGGCACCGCCACCTTCCTCCTGATGGGGGATACCTGCACCCGCTCTTGCGGTTTCTGCGACATCAAAACTGGTCGGCCGGAGGCGTTGGACTGGCTGGAGCCGGAGCGGGTGGCGCGGGCAGTGCGCGACATGAACCTCAGGCACGCGGTAATCACCAGCGTCAACCGCGACGAGCGCCTCGATGGCGGAGCACCGATCTTCGCCATGGTGATCCGCCGCATCCGCCAGCTGCAGCCTGGTTGCTCGGTGGAAGTGCTGATTCCGGATTTCAAGGGCTCGCGTCCGGCGCTGAGGATTGTGATGGATGCCCGGCCCGAGATACTCAACCACAACGTCGAGACCGTGCGGCGATTGTTCAAGCAGGTGCAGCCGCAGGACGACTACCGCTGGGCCCGGGCCACGCTGACCAACGCCAAAGAACTCGATCCCGATGTGCTGACCAAATCCGGCATCATGGTCGGGCTGGGCGAGACCATCGAGGAGGTCAAGCTGACCATGGATGACCTCCGCAACTGGGGAGTCGACATCCTGACCATCGGCCAGTACTTGCAGCCCAGCCGCAAACACCTGCCGATCGAGCGCTACTACCACCCGGACGAATTTGCCGAACTCAAGGACTACGGAATGGATATCGGCTTTCGCTGGGTGGAAAGCGGCCCGCTGGTGCGCTCGTCCTACCACGCTGAAAAGCAGGTGCGGGCGCTTTCGGTCGTGCACCGGGAGCTTTACGGGGAGAGCTAGTCGGGAGCAATTAGCGGCGCTCCGAATTGGAGCGACGACGGTGCCACAGGCAAGTACGCTCGGGGAAACCCGAGCTTTTGGTTAGGTGAGTATGCCTAAGAACCTGGGGACCGGGCTACTCGCACGCTGCGGCCTTCGATCTCGAGGTAGACCACAACCGCGTTGTTGGTCTCGTCGGATTCCTGTATCAGGTTGAACGGGTCGGCGATCGACATCAGCGCGTAGGATCCATCCGGCAATCCGGAGATGTCGATCGACTGCCCGGGTAGGTAGTAGTCGTACACATCGGCCCAACCGACCGATAGCCCCTGCCGGCCGTAGCTGCAGCTGCCGTAGCCCATGTAGGTCGCCTGGTTGGGATGCGGCTGACGGTGGATGTCGCGCAAGCAATAGCTGACCTTGTCGCTGGTCGCCACCACCTGGTCCAGATTGCCATCGGCCTGCAACGACCACAGCTCGTACAGCGCGAAGCTGTCCAGATGCCAGTGGTTATGGCCGGGATGAAACACGAACTGGCCGACGTAACGTTCTTGGTAATCCTCGTTCGGGTCGAAGATCCGCTGCACCACCTGATGTGAAGCGCCGTCAGCCCCGACCTTGCCCCACAGCTCCAGCGGCCCGTAGCCAGCATTCCAGACCGAGTTGGTCAACCGCAGCAGCGTTGTATCGGTGTAACTGCTGTAGGTAATTTGCAGTCTGCTCGGGGTGAGGGTTTGTAGGTCCGGCAGCAACAGCAGCCGGTGTTCGGCATCTGCGCCAAACAACCCGGCCAGCAGCTCGGGATCGGGTTCACCGCCATCCAGGTAAAGCTCGGCGATGGCGGCGGTGCGGTCCGGCGGCACGCCCAGCGGTTTGGGTCCGGCCTCCTGTGAGGCGTTCAACGGGACCACCATCGTCTCGCTTCCGGTCAGCAGCTTGGTCAGCTGCGCCGGATCGCTGCCGCCGTATTCATACGGGAAAACCGCCGCCGGTTGCAGAGTGTGGGCGAGTTCCGCGGCCTGCTCGGCTGACAATGAGGTCAGATCGTCGACGCTCAACAAAGCAATGTCCAGATCCTGAATTCGCTCCAGCCCGCGGATGAAATGCACCTGGCCGGTCAGCAACAGCTTGAATTCGCCGAAGGTGGCCACGTAGCTGTTGCCGGGCCGCAGGCGGGCTCCATCCGGCGACATTTCGGCCCGGAAGGACTGCAGTGCGGTGAGTTCGATCTGGTCGATGGTGACCACCACGCCGTTGCGCAGTTGGGTGAAGGGCAACAGCCCGCGCAGCAGCTCTGCGGAGCTTTCGTCGACGATGAGCTGAGTGCCAGGCCCGGACAGTGCTCGAATGGCGTGCAGATCGAGGTGCTCCGGGAGCGGATCGGTGATCCAGATCTGATCGGCCTGCGGCAGCTGGCTGTAGTCGCCGACCTCCGACCACGGGTTCACGTGCACCACCGCGTCGCCGAACTTCAGCATCAGCGACCCGGCACCGACCTGGCGCAGCTTGACCGTGCCGGTGGGGGTGTCAAACACGATGGTGCGCTCGCCGAACTCGTCCTGCCAATTCAGTCGGGCCAGCAGCGCCGGCTCGGCGGCGCTGACCGGAGCGGGTTCGGGATCAGGCTCCAGAGCGGATTCGAGCGTCGGCGCTGCCTCGACCGGTTCGGGCACCGCGAATAGCACCTCCCCCGGAACCGCCGCGGGGGCGGATGGCGCGCAGGCGCCCAGCACGGCCGCCCACAGCAGCGTGGTGAGCAGCCATCGGGCGCGCGAAATCATACGGCGCGGGGACATCGGCTCAAGGGTACTACATAGGATGGCGCGGTTGTGAATAGTGCAACCGGCCCAAGTGGGGCCGCCAACCGCGTCCCCTGGCAGGCTGACCGTTCAGCGACAGTGCAAGGTTGGGCTCGGGCTGGGCTGGGCGTGAGCGAAGCGCAACTGCGCTGGTGATACCCGTTCTACCTGCGGGGCTTGGCCAATCCAAGCTCAGCGCCCATCTGATATTCGGGAAAGACTTCGTCCAACCGGTCGTTGTTCATGCGGCGGAGCAGGATCTCGCCCAACACCTGCCGATAGTCGGTGGTGATTGCCAGGTCACCCGGGCCATATAGATCGCTCGGAGCTAATCCTGGCCACTCGCCGTAAACGTTTCCACCTTGGATACCGCCGCCCATCACGAACATCACCCCGCCGTGGCCATGGTCGGTGCCGCCGCCGCCGTTCTCTTCCACCCGGCGACCGAATTCCGACATGGTCACCACCGTCACGTCCGCCATTTGTTCGCCCAGGTCCTGGTGGAATGCAGCCAGGCCGGTTGCCAGCGATGCCATCAACTGCGGCATGCGGCCATCCTCGGCGCCCTGCTGCACGTGAGTGTCCCAGCCGCCCAGGTCCACGCAGGCGATCTCCAGTCCTAGCTCGGCCTTGGCCAGCAACGCGATCTGGCCGAGCGCCCGGCCGAAATCATCTTGCGGGTACTCAGCGCCGGCGGCCGGTTGGTAGGCGGTCGGATCCAGACTGGCCAGCAGATCGACGGCCTCCAGGGTGGTCGCCGCCTGGCTGGCCAGCTCTGCTCCCAGGCCATCGGCCGGGAGCCGATAGAGCGAACTCAAGGTCTGTTGGAGCACGGCCACCGCCTTTGGATCGCCAGGCAGGTGGAACTCGGCAACCGACTGCAGCGCGGCGGCCGATACCGGACCGCGCAGCGAGGCTTGCAGGCCGGCGCCGATGCCGACCGCCCGAAACGGCGAATCGTTATCCCAGGGCGCGGTCATCAGATGCCGGGCGATCCATCCGGTCGCCAGCTGTTTCTCGCCTGGGGTGCCGCGCTCCATGTAATCCATGGCGTCGAAGTGCGAGTGGGTGGGATCGGGGGAGCCGACCGCGTGCACGATAGCGAGTTGACCCGCAAGGTAAGGGTCGTGCAGCGGGCGAAGCGCTGGATGCAGGCTGAAGCGCTGGTCGAGCTCGACGGCGGTGGAATCGTTCCCGCTGGAGGGTTCGTCGATTGCCAGAGTCGTACGGGCGTCGTAGTAGGCTGTTTCGAAGTGCGGGATCACGGCGTTCAGGCCGTCCATTCCGCCGCGCAGGAAAACGCACACCAGCAAATCACCGGAAGGCGGACTGCCGGGGGGCGCGAAGGCCAGTCTTGGAGTCCAGCCAGGGAGCGCCAGTGGCGCGGTGGACAAACCAGCCAATTGCAGGAAATCGCGTCGGGTGAGATTAGCTTCGCTCATCGTAATTGGAAAGTTGACGAACACAGCACCAGCCCAGCCAGCACATTGACCAGCTCGACCTGCCGGGGAAGTTGGGCGGCGTCCACTGTGTGGCCGAAATCAATCAGCACCTTCTGCGCATCCGGCGGCAAGGCCTGGCCTAGTAGCTGGAGGCAGAGCGCGTCGACCATCTGCGGGATCGAGCCGTCCACCACCGGGAGCGCGAGATCCACGCCGCGGATTGCACCTGAGGCCAGTGTCAGCGCCAGATTCCAACGGTAGAGCGATTGGCTGGTGCTGCTCCAGGCGGCTGCGTAGTCCGGATATCCGTCGGGCGCCGGCCATCCGAAGGGGATCTGACCCAGCAGCCGAAGGTATTGGCGCAGCAACCGATCCAATCGCCCGTCGGCGCCGCTCACCCGGATCGCCGAAACCGCGAAGTCCAGCGGGCGCTTCAGTTTCTGGCCCGCAGATGAGGCGAACTCGTCGGAGTAGAAGATGGTCCGTAGCATGGTCGGAATGTCGCCTCCGCTGTCGGTGTAGCTCGCAGTCACCGCCTCCACCAGCGAAGTCGGTGGGTCGTCGGCCACGAAACGCCCCACCAGCTTGCCGGCGATGTGGCGTGCGGTGGAGGGATGCTCGGCCAGGATCTTGAGCACCCGGTCGCCATCAGCCTGCCCACCGGGGAGCTCGTACCCCAGCACGGTCTTGGGACCCCGGTCGTGCCATTCTGCTCGGAAGGTGAATTCGCCGGCGGATCGACCACCGCGTCGCAATCCCTCCACTGACCAACCGGTAAAAGCCAGTGCCACGGCGTCGATGTCGGCGTGACTGTAGCCGCCATCGACGCCCAAGCTGTGCAGCTCCATCAGCTCGCGGGCGTAGTTCTCATTGGGCTCCGGCTGCCTCGATTGGGCGTTATCCAGATAGACCAACATCGCCGGGCTGTGGGCAGAAGCACGCAGCAGCTCCGGGAAGCTCCCCAGCGCATGGGCCCGGATCACCGCGCGATCGTCTTGACCCTTCAGGTACAGCTCGGGCGGTTGGAAGGCGTGGATGTTGAAGTGGTTGGTCCAGAAGTCGACCATCAGCTCGTAAAGCTGGGCGGGGCTGTAGATCTGGCGCGTCAGCGTGCCGGCTACCAGCTCGGTCGCCACCCGGGCGTTATCGTCCAATTCCGCCAGCTCAGCCGGCGACATGTTTAGCGTTTCGAAGTCGGTCAGCCGGGCATCAACCGGGGCGTGGTCCAACGTTGCTGGATCCAGCTGCTGCTCGATCCAGAGCTCCAGCCCGGCAGTTTGTGCAGCGACCAGCTCATGGGCGGTTGGCCCAAAGGTCGCGCGACGCAAGGTGTGCAAAATCAAGCCATCTGCGTCGAGCAGAGTCGCGGCGGGCTTGGCCACCGGGCCGCCAGAACGGGCTTGCGGCACCAGGTCGGGTGAACAAGCTGCCAGCGCGGCTAGCGTGCTGCTCACCCCGGTCAGCTGAAGGAAGTCTCGGCGGGAAAGCTGACGTTCCA
Organism: uncultured Anaerolineaceae bacterium; assembly: GCA_964549025.1. Lineage (GTDB taxonomy): Bacteria > Chloroflexota > Anaerolineae > Anaerolineales > E44-bin32 > JADFRG01. Next base: position 16,405 of record CAZJUE010000005.1, read on the forward strand.
TGGCCGCATTTTCGGTCGGCGATTTCAGCTCCGGATTAGCGGGATGTAAAATCCATCGCCGACGATCGAGGACTGTGATGGAGCGGATCAGCTGGGAGCAATTCGAGCGGGTGGAAATGCGGGTCGGTCGAGTGTTGGAGGCGGAGCCCTTCCCAGAGGCGCGCAATCCCTCGTTGCTGCTGCAGGTCGATTTCGGACCGCAGCTCGGCCGGCGACGATCGGCGGCCGCCATTGCAGACATCTACGCCGCCGACGAATTGATCGGCCGGCTGGTGGTGGCCGTGGTCAACTTCCCGCCCAAGCAGATTGCCAACCACATGTCGGAAGCCCTGGTATTGGCCGGCGTAAACGGCGACGGATCGCTGCGGCTGCTGCAGCCGGATGCTGAGGTCGAGTTGGGGGCCCGAGTACGGTGAATCCAGCCACCGGGACGTTGATCCAGCGCATCGACGACCGTCAACTGCGGCGTTTCGTGCACGATTGGGACGACTTCGAGGCGCTGGTGATCCGCGTGTATCGGGCAGGCGAGCCGACCAACTCCGATGCGCGCGAGTTGGTGTATTTGCGCCGCCGGCTTCGGCGAGCTTACGTCTCCTGGCAGGCGCCGCTCCGTCCCCACTGGCCGGAAGCGTTGGAGTTGGATCCGTTTCGAAAACTGCTCGAGATCGAGGCGGCCGACGCTCTGGTCGACAACTGGGAGGCCATGCAAACTCTGCCGCACGCCCGCCAGGCCATCAATCAGTTCCTGCTGGCGAGGTTGGAGGGGGTGCAGGCTGAACTGGATCACTTGGAGCTGGACGGCAGAGGCGTACGCTTGCATGCGGTGCAAGCCGGACCGGAGAGCGGTTTCCCAGTGATCCTGTTGCACGGGTTTCCAGAATTCTGGTACGGCTGGCGACATCAGATCGACGCTCTCTCGGAGGCTGGCTATCGGGTGTTGGCACTCGACCAGCGTGGCTACAATCGCAGCGACAAGCCGCAGGGGATTGCAGCGTACCGCCCGGCGCTGCTGGTGGCAGACCTAGTGGCGGTGATGGACGGAATGGGATTGCGGAAGGCTGCGGTAGTCGGCCACGACTGGGGCGCTTCAGTAGCCTGGTGGGCGGCCTATGCTCATCCCGACCGCCTGGAGCGGATGGTGATCATGAACGTGCCTCACCCACGGGTCTTTGCCGACGCGCTGCGCACCAGCTGGCGCCAGCTGCTGCGCAGCTGGTACATCGCCGCGATTCAACTGCCGCGGCTGCCGGAGCTGCTGCTGCGGCTCTTCGGCTACGCGCTGCTCAAAGCCGCGCTGCGGCGCTCCAGCGGCCGCAACACATTTACCCGCCAGGACCTGCGGGCTTACCAGCAGGCCTGGGCGCAGCCCGGCGCGCTGACCGGCATGCTCAACTGGTATCGAGCGGTAGCCCGCTACCAGCCGCGCATCTCAACCCGGGGTCTGGTGCAGGTGCCCACCCTGATGATCTGGGGGGCACGCGATATCGCCCTGGGACGGGAAATGGCGCCGGCCAGCATCGAGCGCTGCAAACGGGGCAAGCTGGTAATGGTTGAGCAGGCCAGCCACTGGGTGCAGCATGAGGCGGCCGGGCAGGTCAACAAGCTGATGCTGGATTTCTTGTCGGGCGGCTAAGCGGCTGCCCGGACTCATCGGGAACGGCCGCCGAAACAATAGCAGCACAGCCGGCCAACGCGAAACGGCCCGCGGCGGGGGCCGTTTGCTCAGGCTGTGCGAGGTTTAGTTGTGGACTTCGATGCCGCCGAAGGCCGCCACGCAGCGTACGTTCAGCTGCGGCGCATTGGTGTCGGTTGCATCGCGCATGCGGGTCTTATTGCTCCAGCCGCCAAAGATCGGCAAGCCAGTCATGCGAACCTTCCAGCTGTCCGGCACGCTGATCTCGATTCCGCCGAAAGCCGCCGTGACGTCCAATTCGGCGCCTTCGGGATGCAGCATAGCGTCGCGCAAGTCAATGTCGGTACCGGCAAACAATGCCACCGCGCTGCCGCCCTGGAAGGACTGGCTGTCGATGCGCCGCTCCATGCCACCGAAGATCGCGAAGCTATCGAGCTGATCGTCGCTGTCGATCTGGGTCGCTCGCCAACCGCTCCTGGAGAGCAGCATGTAGCCGCCAATCACGACCAGCAGCAGCGGCCAAAACAGCGCTCCCAAATTTACGTTCAGCAGGTCGAGTCGATCGATCTGGAAGAATGCGCCAAGCAGGATCACGAATAATCCGGCCGGCACTGGGACCGAGCGGGTCGCCAACTGGACCGCGCCGACCGCAATCAGGATCAGCGGCCACCAGGTAGCCAGGATCGTACCGAAATCGATCACGTCGAGCTGATCCAGCATGAAGCCGGCGCCGATGACCACCAACCCCGTGCCGATAATCACCCGAAAAGACATGTTTCCCTCCTCCGAAAGATTCCGTAGCGTGATTCTAATTTAGCCCCGGTGTAAGATGAGGACGACTGGCCCGAAAAACGCGGACGAGCGGATGAAAGATGCCAATGAAGTTTGACGCGCAGATCGCCCCTGGGTCGCTGACCGAAGTCGGCCAACTGACCGAGGGGGCAGAAAAACTCGGCTTCGACGCGCTGTGGACTTCCGAAACCCAGCACGATCCGTTCCTGCCGTTGGGGCTGGTGGCCGAGCACAGCCAGCGCATTCAGTTTGGGACCTCGGTGGCAATTGGCTTCGCCCGCAGCCCGACCACCCTGGCCCACACCGCCTGGGATTTGGCCGAGGACTCCGGTGGCCGTTTCATTCTGGGTCTTGGCACCCAGGTGCGGGCGCATATCGAACGCCGCTTCGGTATGCCCTGGCCGGATTCGCCGGTCGGTAAGCTGCGCGAGCTGATCGCCGCGATCCGCGCGATCTGGCAGGCCTGGCAGACCGGCGAGCGGCTCAACCTGCGCGGCGAGTACTTCAAGCTCACCCTGATGACACCCTTCTTCAATCCTGGGCCGATTCAGCACCCTCAGATCCCCATCTACATCGCCGGAGTCAACACTGGCCTGGCGCGGCTGGCTGGGGAGGCGGCGGACGGGTTGCACGCTCATCCCTACCACTCGGCTGAATACCTGCGACAGGTGATCCGCCCGGCGATCGACGAGGGCCTCGCCCGGGCCGGCCGCCAGCCCGGGGCGGTCAGCCTCTCGACCACTGCCTTTGCGGTCACCAGCGAGCCTGAAGCGGCCGCAGTACGTACTCAAATCGCCTTCTACGCTTCCACCCCTAGCTATCGGGTGGTGATGGAGCTGCATGGCTGGGAGGCCACCGCTGATCAGCTGCGGGACCTGGCGCAGCGTGGAGAGTGGGGGGCGATGGGGGACCAGATCAGCGACGAGATGCTGGAGACCTTCGCCGTGGTATGCGATCCGGCCGAGCTGGGCTCGGCGCTGGCGGCGCGCTATGAGGGATTGGTTGATCGTCTGGCGTTGTATCTGCCTTACTCGCCGGGCGTGGACGATGCGTTCTGGAGCGGCTTGATCAGCCAAATTGGTGCCCATCGGGCGGCCAAATCGGGGAGTTGACGACCGGGTCGGTATCCAACGGATCGTCGAGTCCGTAGCTTGACAGCCGGCTCGAACCGCGGTTTATTTTCGACGTGGATCGCTCGGCAACCCGCTTTAGTCGGCTCTAAAATGCCTACATCTCCACTCAGTCCGAAGCAGGTAAGTTGGGCGCGCCGGTGGATGACACTGGTGCTGGTAGGCCTGTTCATTTTCGTCATCGGCATCGACCCCAACCTGTTGGGCCTGGACCGCAGCCCGGTGGTCGGCTTCGTGCAGATCGGGGTGTGGCTGACCGGCCTGGCGATCCTGCTGTTGGGAGCCACGCTTACGGTTCGGGTGGTGCGCAACGCCCGTCCCAACACTTTGCGTTCTGAGATCGGGCTGCGATTGATCGCTACCGGCTACGTGTTTGCGGTGGCGGCCTCGTTTGCCGATTTCCTAGGAATCGGGACCCACAACCTGCCAACGATTTCCTATGGGCCGATGCAGGTCGGCGGGCTGATCCTTGGGGTGGTGGTCAGCCTGATCGGTGTGGTGCTGTACTGGCCCGGTCTGCCCGGTCGCAAGTCGAAAGCGAGACAGGAAAACGCTAGCGCGGGCTGAGCGCAGTGAAGTGCCTGCGGTGTTGATCGACTCTGGGGCCGGTCGCCGCGTTATTCGGCCATCTTTTCGCTGGAGTGCCCGGGGAAGACCTTTTCACCGGGCTTGATCGCGGCGTAGGCGTAGTTCACCGCCACGGTCACCTGTCCGTACCCAATCACAATCAGGTTCAGCGGGTCCAGCTCTTCTTGTAGGGCCAGGTCGCCGGCGGCGTATACAAACGGCAGGTTGGTCTCCATCTTGTTGTTGACCCGGATGTAGCGGCGACCGACGGTTTCCAGACCCCACTCCCGGATCGGTCCCAGATCGGCTTTAAAGCCTAGCGCCAGGATGGCTGCATCGACCTCCAATACCTGGTCTTCGTCGGTGCGGTTGTCGAAGATCACCGCCCGCTCCAGGTGGCCGTCGCCCTGAAATTCGCGCACTTCATAGTGGATCTTCACGTCGACGCCGGATTGGTTGAGCCGATTCACCGAGGTGTCGTGGGCCCGGAATCCCGGTCGCCGGTGGATCAGGGTCACCTGTTCGGCAAATGGCTCAGCGGCCAGCGCCCAGTCCACTGCGCTGTCGCCGCCGCCGACCACCAGCACCCGCTTGTCGGCGTACTCCTCGATATTGCGCACGAAGTAGACGATGCCCTTGTCCTCGAATTGATCCACGCTCTCATTCGGCAGCTTCACCGGCCGGAAGGCACCGATGCCGGCGGCGATCACCACCGCCCGGCTGTAATGCTTGGTTTTGCTGGTGCCGATTTCCCAGACCTGCTCCTCGCCGCCGGTGGGATCGGGCACGCGCTCCAGGGTGTCGGCTCGCTCGCCCAGGGCGAAGGCGGTGTCCCATTGCTCGGCCTGCTCGACCAGGTTTTCCACCAAGACCTTGCCGACGATCGATGGGAATCCCGGGGTATCGAAGATCTTCTTCTCCGGGTAGAGGGCGGTGATCTGCCCGCCGGGTTGCGGTAGGGCATCGATCAGCTTGCAGCTCATCTCTCGCATCCCGGCGTAGAAGGCGCCGAATAGGCCGGTCGGCCCGGCGCCAACGATGGTGAGGTCGAAAACTTCTGAATTCTTGGACTTGCTCATCTAATCGAACAGACTCCTATGGTTGATTGTCGCTCCGGCTACGCCAGCGCGGTCCATTCTAGCAAAGCGGCGTCACGGCGCAGAATAGTCCCATGGACCATCTCTGGCGGGACGGAAATCACGAATCTGCCGTGCCCTTCCCTGCCGGGCGGGCAACTCGCCCTTCAGAGCTCCACCTTGCGGTGATTGACCCGGTGGTGTTCGGCCTCGATGATGGCCAGGATGGTGTCGATCGCCGCTTCGGCCTGCGAGTCGGCATTGACCACCAGGTAATCGAAGTGTTCCAGGTAGTCGAACTCCCGGCGGGCGGCCTGCAGCCGGCGCTCCAGGTCGGCTTCCGATTCGGTGCGCCGCCTTCGCAGGCGGCCGGCCAGCTCCGCTTCATTGGTAGCGGTCAGGAAGATCAGCAGCGCCTGCGGCTCGAGCTGGCGGATGGTCCTGGCGCCTTGCACGTCCACTCGCATCACCACGTCCAAGCCGCTGTCCATGGCGTCACGCACCTGCTGTTTGGGAACCCCTTTGTGCTGGTCGTACACCATGGCGTGCTCCAGCAGTTCTCCGTCGTCGATCATCTGCTGGAATTCGGCTTCATCGACGAAGAAATAGTCTTGCCCTTCGACCTCGTGGGGCCGCTTGGGCCGGGTGGTAGCGGTGACCACAAAATGGAATGGGAGGCCGCGCATTTTCAGGCCATCGACGATGGTGTCTTTGCCCACCCCAGAGGGGCCGGAGATAACAACCAGGAGGGGCGAGCTGGTCGGCTGCTGCACGGCGGGTGAGTATAATGCCAATCGCTGGAGGTCGTGATGCCGAGCTATGACTATCGCTGCCGCGATTGCGGCAAGCGCTCTGTCATCTACCAATCCTACCAAGAGTACGGGGAAGTGCCGGTCGAGTGTCCGCATTGTGGGAGCGCGGAGCTCAAGCGGCTGATCGGGCGGGTGCGGATCGCCAAATCAGAAGAGTCTCGGCTGGATGACCTATCCGACCCCAGCAGCTGGGGAGATATCGACGAAGACGACCCGCGCTCGATGGCCAAAATGATGCGCAAGATGGGCCAGGAGCTCGGCGAGGACATGCCGCCTGAATTCGACGAAGTCGTCGACCGCTTGGAGGCCGGCGAAGATCCGGAGCAGATCGAGCAGGACCTGCCGGATCTGGGCGGCGACGCGGACCTGGACTTCTGATCCAGCTCCCGCGCCGGGAACTGCAAACGCCCCATCAGTGGGGCGTCTTTCTATTCCGCTGGTCGAGCCGACAACCCATCCCGCAGCGCAGTGAAGCGCTGCTTGGCGGTCGCAACCAGGCAGCTGCTTATCCCCCCGGGCGTTCGGGGGCCGGCAGTCGCTTGGCGACCGCCGCCTGGATGGCTTGCTGAACCTGCTCCGGAGACCGCGAGGCGTCGATGGTCACCCAGCGGTCGGGCTCTTGCTCGGCCAGCTCCAGGTACCCGGTCCGCACCCGCTGGTGGAACGCGAGATCGTAGTCGTCCAGCCGGTTCCATGAGCCGCCCTGTTTGCGTCGTTCCAGTCCGGCCTCGGCTGAAAGGTCGAGCAGCAGCGTTAGATCGGGCACCAGGCCGCCGGTAAAGAATTCGGTGATCGCCCGCAGGCGTTTGAGGCTGAGCCCATGTCCATACCCCTGGTAGGCAAGCGAGGAATCGTAGAAGCGGTCGGAAACTACCACTCCGCCGGCATTCAAATGCGGCTGGATCACCTCTCGCACTACCTGGGCGCGCGAGGCCGAAAACAGCAGGAACTCGGCCTGCCGGCTCATGCGGGTATTGTCCAGCGACATGATCACCTTGCGAATCTGGTCGCCGATCTCGGTGCCGCCCGGCTCGCGGGTGAACAACACGTCATGCCCTTGGTCTTTGAGGTGATCGGCCAGCAGGCGGGCCTGGGTTGACTTTCCGCCGCCTTCCGGGCCTTCGAGGCTGAGGAAGAAGCTCAATCGCGGAAGATCCGCACCCGCCGCTGGGGCTCTCGTCCGTAGGAATGGGACACCAGGTTGGCCTGGCGGGCCATTTCGTGCTGTATGCGGCGCACGTAGGAATTGGCCGGGCGTAAATCGATCGAGCGGGCGCCATTGAGTACCTTGTCGATGGCGTCCTGCGCTTCGCGCGCCCCCTGCTCGAGCAGCGGGTCATCGGCCGGCTGCCGATCCAGGTTGAACAGCTCAACCAGAAAGCGCTCCATCTGGGCGACCGTGTTGGCGCGCAGAACGTAAATCGGCATGCGCCGATTCTCGGCATCCGTGATCAGCTTGCGCTGCCGACGGTAGTAGGAGCGCAGAGTGACCAGCACGTCGGCCTGGCCGATGTCCTCGACCAGCAGAGCCGGCACGTGCAGGCGCTTACTGGCTTGCCGCAGCCGGTTGCGGGCTACGCCGTACGGGTAGATGCGGATGGTCTCTAGCGGCTCACCCGGCTGACGGATGGCCGCTGGAGCGGGGGTCTGGCTTGGGGTTCCCGATTGTCTGCGGTATCCCTCCTCGCCGCGCCGTGTCCGCCCGCTGCCCCCCTTCGGTTTGCGGATCTGGATCTCGCCTTGCTCGTCGCGTTCCCGAAGCTCGGGGGGCTCCGGCCGGCCACGCAGCAGTGCGTCCACCGCCTCCGAGACATCGTGGTGCAGCGCCAGTTTCTCGCGGTCCTGAATCTCGATCAGCACGTCGAAGGTCGGCGCGGCGCGCCGCTCGAGCACAGTCTTCTGTGTGCCACGGCGGCGGGCTTCCTCATCGGACAGCGTGACCGACTCGATCCCGCCCACCAGGTCCGACAGGGTGGGGTTGAGCAGCAGGTTTTCCAGCGTATTGCCGTGGGCGGTTCCGATCAGCTGAACGCCGCGTTCGGCAATGGTACGAGCCGCCACCGCTTCCAGTTCTCGGCCGATCTCATCGATCACGATGACTTCCGGATTGTGGTTTTCCACCGCTTCGATCATCACTTCGTGCTGCAGGTTGGGTCGCTGCACCTGCATACGCCGAGCGCGCCCAATGGCCGGATGCGGTACGTCTCCGTCGCCGGCGATCTCGTTGGAGGTGTCAACGATCACCACTCGGCGCTCCTCGGCCAGGATGCGGGCAGCTTCGCGCAGCATGGTGGTTTTGCCCACGCCGGGCCGGCCGACCAACAGCAGGCTCTTGCCGCTGTTGATCAGGTCCTGAATGATGTCGATGGTGCCGTACACCGCCCGGCCCACCCGGCAAGTCAGGCCGACCACCCGACCGTGGCGGTTGCGGATGGCGGAGATGCGGTGCAGCGTGCGCTCGATCCCCGCCCGGTTGTCAGCGTCGAAATCGCCCACTCGCTCGACCACGTAGTCGATGTCTTCCCAGGTGACTTCGCGGTTGCTGAGCGTGACCTCCTCCCGCACGTAGCGGGCGGTCGGAACCCGCCCGATGTCGAGGATCACCTCCAGCAGGTCGTCCGGCTGGTTGATTTCCTTGATTTTGTCGGTGATGCGGGGAGGCAGGACGCCGCGCAGGGCGTCCAGGTCATCGGTGATGCGCCTACTCGTCATAAAGCGGCGGGATCCTCGATCTGTGCGATCGGTGCGGTGGGCTCCGGATAGGTGCCTTCTACAGCGGGCAGCGCGCTGGTGGCGTGGCGCCGAACCGCGACCGCCAGGCGCTTGACCATTACGGCCTGGTCGGCCACCGGCTCGAAGCCGAGGCGCTCCAGCGGACCACCCATCCAGCTCTGATAGGAGCGGACGCACACGTATACCGGGCGATCGTGCGGTGCTTGGTGCAGGAAGCCGGTCAGCAATTCGGCGAAGTCGCTGGCTGCCGGATGGAAGAACGGCTGTACCCAGGAGCCGCGGGCGCCGCGCTCGACATCGAGGTAGCCAAGCAGCTCGCCGTCACGAGCATGCACCAGGTTGTGTCCCGGACGCAGCGGTGGTTTTTCGACCTGGCGCACCAATCCCGGCACAATGTCCAGATACAGGCTTTGCGCCGATTCGCGGTCGCGCTCGGTTTCCACCCGCCAGCTTTCCGAATCGGATGGCTGCCGGTGCTCGAGCTCCCGGTGGAGGCCCCAAATTCGCTGGCGAGCATAGATCGCAAAGCCGGCCTGACGCAGCTGTTCGAAGGCCGGGCTGTTTTCATCGATGTCGGCAACCAGATTGTGTGCGCCATGGTCGCCGGCCGCATAGGCCAGGGACTCAACCAGTTCGAGTCCACTATCGCAGTCCAGAACATCGACCGGGCCAATGAAGGTCAATCGAGCGTTGGCGCGGTCGCTGCGCAGCGCGATTTGCCCGATGGCATCCACCTCACCATCGCGAGCCACCAGCGTCACCGCGGTCTTGCCGGGGATAAACGGGTTGAGCAGCGCTTGCTGCAGCGCGTTTGCGCCGCGGGTGTAGGCCAACTGGGCGTCAGGACACAGCCCGCGGTCACGCACACGGGCCAGCAGTGCCAGGTCGCGCCAGTCAAGTTCTCGGATCACAATTGCGTGGGTTCCTAAGCGTCAATACTAGCTAGCGCACAGCGCAGCACAAGCAGGCTTACAAATCGCCGCCACGTGGCCGTTGAATCGCGGCTCGCGCACGGCGCGGCGATTCTACCACGCAGGCAACTTGGGGCAATTTTCGCCCTTTATCGCTCCGCCGGGCGCTGAAAGCGCCTGCGGTACAATCGGTTCGCCCTCCTCCCGAGGGGGGCGACGGAGGAGAGAATGGGGCAGCGGTCGCTCTCGGCGCGGACGGTATCGGTGCTGGCAGTAAGCATCGCCCTGGTGACGGTCACGGTTTCGGTGATCAAGATCCCAGTCGCGGCGACCGGCGGCTTCTGGCATACCGGAGTGATCGCCGAGACCTTTCTGGCCACTGCCTTCGGTCCGCTGATCGGCGCGGTGGCGGCCGGTGTAGGAGCGGCAATCGCCGACCTGGCCGGCGGCTTCGGCTCCTTCGCCCCGCTTACCCTGATCGCCCACGGCAGCACTGGTTTGGTGGTCGGCCTGCTGGCCTGGCGCAAAGGTTGGGCCGGAATGCTGATCGGATGGATCCTGGGAGGTCTGGCACAGGTGGCGCTGTACTTCGCAGGCGAGGCCACGCTGTACGGGTTCGGCGCGGCCGGCGCGGCGGCCGAACTCCCGCTGAATCTGATTCAGGTCGGGTTGGGTTTTTTCGGCCTGGTGCTGTTCACCATCGTGCGACAGGCCTACCCTCAAATCGAGCGCTTGGCCGGCGGCGAGCGCTTCGAAGAGGTGTGAGGCGCACGACTTCGCTTTGGTGGCCGCCGGGCGACTTCACGGCGTCGCCCCGCCGCAATCCATCGTTTTTTCAAGATGACTGACATCGTAGAGGTCGACGACCTCTGGTACGCCTATCCTAATTCTGAGGCCGAACCGTCGCCATGGGTACTGCAGGGCATCAGCCTGCGGTTGACGGCCGGACAGTTGACATGCCTGATGGGACCCAGCGGCGCGGGCAAGTCGACCTTGGCGCTGGCGCTGAACGGCAGCGTTCCGCAGTCCACCGGCGGTCGAATCCGCGGTCGAGTGCTGGTGGAGGGGCTCGACACCAAACGGGTGCCGGTGCCCCAGATTGCGACCCGGGTGGGGATCGTGTTTCAGGACCCGGAGACCCAATTCCTGCAGGCCAGCGTGGAAGCCGAAGTGGCATTTGGGATGGAAAACCTGGGGGTAGCTCCGGATCGCATTCGCCAGCGGGTACGGGAGGCCCTGGAGTGGGTGGGATTAGCCGGAATGCAAGCCCGTGCGCCGCAACAGCTTTCGGGAGGCGAGAAACAGCGGGTGGCGATCGCCGCGGTCCTGGCTATGGCTCCTACGGTGCTGGTGCTGGATGAGCCGACCGCCAGCCTTGATCCGCAAGGCAAGGCTCAAGTATTTGCGGCAATTCGAAAATTGCGATCCGAACACACCGTGCTGGTGATCACTCAGGACAGCGAGTGGGCGGCAGACTATGCCGACCGGGTGCTGGTGCTCAGCGAGGGCAAGCTGGCGGCGGCAGGCGATGCCGCCGAAGTGCTGTCTGAAGTCGAACTGCTGGCCCGCTATGGGCTACGGGGGCCACAGGTCAGCGAGCTGGCACACTGCCTTAACCAGCGCGCCGGCGCGCCAGTCTACCGCTTCACCCAATTGGAAGAAGCCAGGCGGGAACTGGCGGACACTCCAGCGCGGTGAAACTCAAATGACCACACCGGCCATACAGGTGCGTCAAGCGAGCTTTTCCTACGCTACTGGCGCGGCCGTGCTTCGAAGCGTCGACCTGACGCTCATGCCCGGGGAGTTCATGGCATTGATTGGCCCCAACGGGTCGGGCAAAACCACACTCGCCAAGCTGCTAGTCGGGCTGCTGCGGCCGGAAAGCGGACAGATTTCCATCGACGGCCAGGCTCTCGAGCAGCTTCCGGTGAGCGAACGGGCCCGCCTTGTGGGCTTTGTATTTCAGAACCCCGATCATCAGCTCTTCAGCGCGACCGTAGGGCAGGAATTGGGGCTCGGTCCGCGCAATCTGGAGCTGTCGGATGAGCAGACACAACTGCGAATCGAGCAAGCGGCAGCCGAATTCGGTTTGAGGGACATGCTCGAGCAGCGGGTGGGCGCATTGAGTTATGGACAGCGCAAAACGCTCAGTCTGGCGTCGGTGGCTACGCTGCGGCCACACATCTGGATTCTGGACGAGCCAACCAGCGGGCTGCACTGGCGGGCCGCCCAGGCGTTGCTGGATTGGGTGGCGGAGCGCACCCGAGCCGGCCACTCGGCGCTGCTGATCACCCACGACATGCGCCTGGTGGCCGAGTACGCCGGGCGGGCGGCGCTGATGCAGAACGGGCGGATCGTCGCCGGCGGGGCGCCATATCAGCTGTTTGGAGAGGCGGAGTTGTTGTCGCAGGCTGATTTGCAGCCGCCGCCGATCGTGCGGTTGGCGCATCAGCTGGGGATGCCGCCCGAGGTAGTCACAGTTGGTGCGGCCTGCCAAGCCTATGGGGAGCGCCGTGGTTGAGTTCTACACGCCGGGCGACAGTTGGCTGCACCGGGCCGACCCTCGGGTGAAATTGCTGTTCGCGGCGGTCAGTGTGGTGAGCCTGCTGCTGCTTCGCCAGCTGCTGCTGACCGCCGCCGCCGGGGTCACGGTCCTGCTGCTGTACGTCACGGCCGGCCTGCCGGCGAATCGCTCGCTGCGGCTGCTCCGGGCAATGGCGCCGATCAGCCTGTTGATGGCTGGGCTGCGCGCGGTCTTCTACCCGGCTGGCGCCGAGCTGTATGTACTGGGCCCGCTGCGGCTGACCGGTGGCGGGCTGGCGGACGGAGCCGCGCTTGGTCTGCGCCTGGTCGTGATGGCATTGGTGGTATTCCTGTGGCTCTACACCACCGAGAGCCAGGCCATTGTGCAGGGTTTTGTGCGACTGGGAATGCCGTATCCTTGGGGCCTGTCGTTGAGCATTGCGCTGCGCTACATCCCGACGGTTGGACGTGACTATCAGATCATTTCCCAATCCCAGCAGGCGCGCGGACTGGATCTGCAAACCAGGCGCGGCCTCAACCGGGTGCGCGCCATGTTGCCCAGGCTGTTGGCGCTGATCGTGAGCTCCTTCCGGGCCAGCGAACAGATGGCACGCGCCCTGGAAGCGCGTGCCTTCGGAGCTCCAGGGGTACAGCGGACCTACCTGCGCGGGCTGCGCTTCCAGCCGTCGGATTGGCTCTACCTGGCTGTGACTTTGCTGGGGTTCGCTGGATTGCTGTACCTGCGCATCCGCTTCGGGTTCGGAGCAGAGCCGCTGTGATTGATGCACTGAGCGTAGATTGTTGATGGGCGAACGCTTCCCGCTTGGCAAGCTGCCGAACCGGGTGCTCAGTGAGCTGCTGGCAAAGATCGATATCCAGGACCCGCGGGTTGTGGTCGGGCCGGGGGTCGGATTGGATGCGGCGGTGATCGATTTTGGCGAGCGGTACCTGGTGGTCAAGACCGATCCGATCACCTTTGCCACCGACTGGCTTGGATGGTATGCCGTTCACGTCAACGCCAACGACCTGGCCTGCATGGGCGCCACGCCATCCTGGTTTTTGGGCACCCTGCTGCTGCCGGAGGGCGCCGAGCGCGAGCAGGCGCAGCAGGTGTTCGATCAGATCCGCCAGGCCTGCCAGGCGCTGGAAGTCGAGCTAGTGGGTGGACACACCGAAATCACACACGGGATCGATCACCCGATCCTGATCGGCTGTTTGCTGGGTGAGGTGGAAAAGGCTCGGCTGGTGACCGCCGCCGGCGCCCGCGCGGGTGATGCGGTGCTGCTGGCCGGAGGGGTGCCGATTGAGGCGGTTTCGATCATCGCTCGCGAAAAGGCCGAGGCGCTGAAGGATCGCTTCAACGACGATTACCTGGAACGCTGCCGCCGGTTCTTGTTTGAGCCCGGTATCAGTGTAGTAAAGGCGGCCCGGCTGGCGCAGGACAGCGGGGAGATCCACGCCATGCACGATCCGACCGAAGGCGGCCTGGCGACCGGGCTGTGGGAATTGGCACAGGCATCCGGGCTCCGGATCGAGGTGCGTCGGCGTGACATTGCCGTGCTGCCGGAGGGGCAGGCGCTGTGTGATGCGATGGGGCTGGATCCGCTGGCCAGCATCGCCTCCGGCGCGCTGCTGCTGTGCCTGCCGGCCGATGAGGCGGGGCGGGTGTGCTCGGCGCTCGAGCGGGAGTCGCTTGCCTGCCAGGTGGTGGGCGAGGTGATCGAGGCTGGCGAACCGGAAGTGGTCATTCACGACCAGGACGGCACGAGCCAGCTGCCACTGCCTGATCGAGACGAGATCGCCAAGCTGTTTGAAACCACCTGACATTAGATACAATTCTACAAAGATACAATGGTACAATAAGACAATGCGACATTCTAACCGGTGGTGGCGCTGGCTCAGCTGATTGACCTGGACCTGACGGCTCACGTCCCGATCTACACGCAGATCGGCGAGCAGCTGCGGGCGCGCATCGAGGCCGGAGAGCTGCAGGATGGCGAACAGCTCCCGACCGTCCGCCAGTTGGCGGACGACCTGCAGGTGAACTTCAACACTGTAGCGCGAGCCTACCGGATGCTGGACGAACAGGGCTGGATCTCGACCCAACATGGTCGCGGGACCTTTGTGCTTGACGCAGCCCAGCGTCGGGGAAAAAGCCGAGGTGCTGCGCCCGATCAAGCATCTGACGGTAGCCAGCCTGCCACCGCGGCCGGCCAGAGGGGCGATCCCGACCGCGCGGCTCGGCCGACGCTGCGTCAGCTGGTGCGTGGGTTCGCCGATCAGGCCCAGCGTTACGGTTTCTCGCCTGAACAGGTGGCGCGCGAAGTGGGCTACGTGCTGGAGCAATGGGCTCAGGAAGAAGAGTGAACCCCACGTTTCACGTGAAACATCTTGAGCGCCGACCGGTTTCCCGGGGGGCCGAAGCGCGCAACGGTGAGCCGGCTGTCGAGCACCCGCGCGGCGGTGAGGCAGCCGACCGGCGCCCGCGCAGCAGTGATCCAGCACTCCGGCGACCGCGCAACGGCGGATCGGTGAATTGATAGTGGACGTCTTGCTGCGTCTGCTGAACGGACTGCTGATGCTGGCGATGCCGCTGGCGCTGGGGGTGTACTTGGCACGGCGGCTAGGCCAGCGCTGGGGATTGTACCTGGCCGGGGCGGCGACCTTCATTGCCTCACAGGTGCTGCACCTTCCGTTCAACCTGCTGTTGCTGAACCCGCGTCTGGAGCTCGGTCAAGGCGAACTCACGCTGGGATTTGCCGCCTCGGCGGCCATGTTGGGGCTATCGGCCGGGGTCTTCGAGGAGACGGCCCGCTACTTGGTGCTGCGGTTCTGGCAGCGCACAGCCCGCTCCTGGCGAGAAGCGCTGATGTTCGGCGCCGGCCACGGTGGAATAGAGGCCATCATCGTGGGGGCGATCGTGCTGCTGACGCTGGCACAGATGATCGCCTACCGCGGCGTCGATCTGAGCACCGTGGTTCCGGCGAATCAACTGGAGCTCGCACAGCAGCAGGTCGCCGAATACTGGGCCGCCGGGCCGTCGCTGGCGCTGTTGGGCGCGCTGGAGCGGCTGTTCGCACTGTGCTTGCACCTTTCGCTGTCGGTGATGGTGATGCGGGCGTTTACCCATGACAACCGCTGGTGGGTGGCTGCGGCGATCGGATGGCACGCGCTGGTGGATGCGGTGGCGGTCTTCAGCCTGCCGCTGCTGGGCCCAGTGACGACCGAAGCACTGATCGGCCTGTCCGCCGCGCTCAGTGTGCTGCTGGTATTCCGGCTGCGCTGGGAAGCCCCACCGGTGGACAGGCCCATCGAGGGGATGGCTCCGGTTGCACGGCCGCCCGAGCGGGTGAAGGCGAGCGCCGAGTCCATTGAACGATCGCAGTATACCGATGTCTGAAAAGCGACGACTTGAGGTGAGGACCGTATGATTCGCATTGAAGGCCTTACCAAGCGGTTCGACCAGACCGTGGCGGTGGATGATCTGCACTTCGAAGTGCAGGCCGGCGAGGTGTTCGGCTTCTTGGGGCCGAATGGCGCCGGCAAGACCACCACCATCCGCATGTTGACCGGCCTGATCAGCCCCACCAGCGGCAGCGCCGAGGTGGCGGGTTTCAGGCTCGGAACCGACGACCAGGCCCTGCGAGAGCGGGTCGGGGTGTTGACCGAGGCTCCGGGGTTGTACGATCAACTGAGCGCACGTCGCAACCTGACCTTCTACGCCGAGCTGTACGGGGTCGACGATGTGCCGGGCCAGGTCGAAAAATACCTGCGGATGCTGGGCCTGTGGGATCGGCGGAGCGAAGCGAGTGGCACCTTCTCGCGCGGAATGCGTCAGAAACTGGCTATTGCCCGGGCATTGCTGCACGAACCGCCGGTGCTGTTCCTGGACGAGCCGACAACCGGGCTTGATCCGGAGGCTGCTCGTTTGATGCGCGATTTCATCGCCGGGCTCAAGGGCCAGGGCCGCACCATCTTCCTGTGCACTCACAATCTGGACGAGGCCGATCGGCTGTGCGACCGGGTTGGGGTGATCAACACTCGCCTGCTGGCGCTGGATTCGCCGGCCGCGCTGCGCCGGGAGCT
>CAZJUE010000006.1:0-1779 GCA_964549025.1 uncultured Anaerolineaceae bacterium
GTTCACTGGCTCGGACTCGGCGTCGAGCATCGACTCGTCCAGCTCCATCCGTCCTTCCCCAACCAGCTCGCCATCGGCCACAATCTGGTCGCCCGGACGTGCAATCAGCAAGTCGCCCTGCACCACCTGGCTGGGATCTACCAGCTGTTCAATGCCTTCACGAATGACGCTTACCCGCGGCCGGGCCAGCAGGGCGATCCGCTCCAGCTTCCACTTTGCGCGGCCCTCTTGATAGACTCCAACCCCCACGTTTAGCAGCACCAGCCCGGCAGTCAGCAGGGCGTCGGTCTGCTGACCCATTAGCAAGAGCACCGCGCTGATCGAGAACAAGACCACGTTGATGAAGGTGAACGCGTTCCTGCGCAGGATCTGGAGGTAGCTCAGCGTGGTGCGAAACTCGGCCGCGTTGCTGAGCCCACGCAGCTGGCGTTCAGCAACTTCAGGTTGAGAGAGACCACGCATCGTCCGCGTATCGCCGCGAGCCTTACCCTGAGGCGGCGATTGCCTTCAGCAGCTCTGGAACGCCCAACCCAACCACGATTGCCACGGCTGCCAGGTTGGCCGCCACAACTGTGACCAGGCTGATCGCCAGGCCAGCCAGCGCCAGGTACACGCGCAAGCCGCGCGGTCGAGCATTGACAGCCTGCGTGGTTGTCGGCGCACCCACGCGTCCAGCCCACAGCATCAGGTTGATTGGATATCCCAGCAGGAGTCCAGCTATGGCTGCGGATTGGAACGCCATCCACAGCACCGGCGGTGAGCCGGTGAACCCAAAGGGGCTGACCCTGTTTGGGATGACGGTCGTCAGCAACATCATCCCGGCCAGCGCGAAATTGATTGCGATGACCCGCTCGGCCAATGACTGGTACAGCCGACCGCCGCCAAGTTTGCCAGTAGGAAGCCTGCGCTCGAGCAGCCGCCCATACACCAGGGCGCTGACCATCGGCAGCAGGTAGGCCACCAGAAGCTGGACGAAGGCGTCGGTTACGCCTGCCCCAACGATGATCCCCATCGCCAGCAGCAAGCCAAGCACCGCCCCGGGGATCGGCAGGCACGCGCTCAACATCGCCTGCTGCATGCGGGTGCGGGGCGCCGAGGGGTAAGGTACCGCGCCTCCAGGGAAAACCAGGGCCAGCAATCCTACCGGTCCGAGAATGAGCGCCAGGACAATGCCATGCAGTCGCACGCTCAACGCAAGCTTCGGCTGCGGCCACAGGCGCCGCGCCACAACTGCCGCACAGACAAGGCCTACAGCGAACCAGATCGAGAGCAGGCGATCGGCCCAGATTGCCCAGGTTTCAAGATGGGGTACCAGCCAGACCATGCGAGGCCTCAACTGATGCGCAAGCCACCCCGCCGCCTCTGCCTGCGCTTGGGGTGGAAGCGCATGCCCGGACTCGTACCAGCGGATATCTTTTGGATCGCTGCCGGCCATCTGATAGCGGTAGGCATCCGAAGCCGGAACAGACCAGTCCATCGTTCCATTCTGGAAGAGCAGGGCTGCCGGGGCTGCGGCGCCCACGTGGTGGATCGGCTCAATCGGCCACATCGCGTCCAACCAAGCCTGCCTACGCTCGTCGCTCACCAAAAAGAACGGTGAAACGGGGTAGCTGACCTCGTCGTCATATCCGCTGAGGTGCGTTACCAGACCGCCATCGCCAACCTGGAGTACATAGGCCGAAAAACGATCCTCAACCCCGGCAACCAATCCTCCCATCGCGCCGCCGTAGCTCAGGCCAATGTACGCCAGCCGCTCCGGATCGACCTCGGGCCGGGTGG
>CAZJUE010000006.1:1789-30851 GCA_964549025.1 uncultured Anaerolineaceae bacterium
AGCAGATCAACTGCCCGGCGCAAGTCCACGATCAATTGAACCTGATCATCCGCATCTTGCTCAGTGAAGGAAAGCGGCATCCCGCGGATCCAGGTGCGGTCAGCATTCTCGGGACGATTGAACGGCGCGTCGATCATCACGACCACTGCCCCGAGCTGCGCGTAGGTCGCCGCCAGGTCATACATCGTTGTTCGATCGGCTGGCATGCCGTGCATCAAGACGATCGCGGGAGATTGGCCTCCGCCGTTCGGTACCACCAAGGTAGCGGGCACCTCGCCGCCCAGCGGGCTGGTGAAGGTCAGATCAATCCAAGTCCCCTCAACCTGAATCCACCTATCGATTTCGTGGACGTTCAGCGGAACCGAGCGATCGTAATCAAACAGGTCACGCGTCGCGGCCGGGTCGATCGCCGGAAGCGACGTAACAAATGCAGCGTTCGTCTGGACCGCGGAGGCTGGAACGTCCACCTTTGCGCTGCAGGCCGCAGCGCCCAGGCCGAGCATTCCCAGCCCCAAAGCCGCCAGCAATTGCCAACGTTTGAGTTCCTTGGGCATCGGCTCCCTCTCGATGATTGGGTGTGGATCTCAGTGGGCGCCCAGCGCTCTTAGGCTAGTCATCCCAGTGGCGTGTCGCTTCAGCCTGGGATTGCCGTAATACTCAACTGACCCCATGCCGCGCAGCTCAACGTCCAGTTCCTGAGCCGCCCACACCGTAGCGGCACCGGATCCCGAAAGTTGAACCCATGTCTTCTGGCTCTTCAGATTTCCGGCCCGGTATTGCCCCATGCCAGAGATGGCAACCCAATGCTGGCTCACCGCCCCACTGACATCGACGAAAGGCGATCCTTTGAGCTCAACCAGCAGACGGTCCGATTGGAGATCGGCCACCTCTAGCCTGCCGATGCCCGTGAAACGCAGCACAAGCTGCTCCAGCTTCAGTGGGGAAATGGTGCCTTGAACCAGACCAGCCAGATCGAGTTCGGCCAATTCCCGAATTGTCAAATCAACCTGCACGCTCTGGCGCGTCAGGCTGGTGGTCAACCAATCACCGATGCGATCCGTAAGACTCCCGGCGAGCTCAATATGGAGCACCCCACCTTTCAGACCGGGCGTCAGCCGATCTAGCAGCCTTGCGGGTCCACGGATTCGGAGCGCCTCCGACGTCCCTTGCGATAGATTCAGCCGGCAGAGATGGTTATGGATCCGGATCGCCACCCGGTCGAAATCCCGGACCTCAGGAGCAAGCGATTTGATGGCCACAGTAGGCCCCTCCGTTGTCGAGTACACGCTCAGTATTAAGCGAAAACTCCCCGACCGCTTCCGCCAGTTGGGGAGTTTCAGAATTGTACGATCGGCCAGTGAAGGCTAGCTCACCAGCTTGCTGCGCAATGCCAGGGCCACCGCCTCAGCTCGATTGGAGACTCCAAGCTTGGACAGCACATTACTCACATGCGCGCGGGCGGTAGATCGACTTACGATCAGCCGCTCGGCGATCTGTGGATTGGATAGCCCTTCCACCATAAGCTCCAGCACTTCGAATTCGCGCGGCGTCAGATCGTGGCCGGGACCCGGTTCCTCCTGTGTGCTGCGGATCAGCAATTCGGTGGCTTCGGGCGCCAGGGTGGGCTTTCCTGCATAGGCCGCCCGGATGGCTTGGGCCAATTCATCGGCTCCGACGTCTTTCAGCAGGTAACTCACCGCTCCGGCCTTCAGCGCATCCTGAACCAGTTCCTTCTCGGCGAAACTGGTCAAAGCGATTACGCTGACCTGCGGGGCGCGCTCTTTGATGGCCTGGGTCGCTTCGATACCATTCATGCGCGGCATCATCAGGTCCATCAGCACCACATCTGGCTGCTCCCGATCGCACTGCAGAATGGCATCCTCTCCATCTCGAGCTTCCGCCACCAATTCAAGATCTGGGGTGGTCGCCAAGAACGCCGCTAACCCTCTTCGCACCATGGGATGCTCATCGACGATCATGACCCGGATGCCGTGGTTGCTAGACATTACCGTTCTCCTCCCACTGCACGAACATTGTCGTGCCCTGTCCCGGTTTGGATTCAATATCCAATTTGGCCCCGATGCTTTCTACCCGTTCACGGATGATCTTTAGGCCTAGTCCTTCCGTCTCCACGTGTTGCGGGTCGAAACCCTGCCCGTTGTCCCGAATTCGAAGCAGGATCGCCCTGCGACCAGAAGCCGCGGGGGAGCCGCCATTGACGCTCCCTTCCAACAATACCTCCACCAGCGAGGCCTGAGCGTGCTTGCTGATGTTGTTCATTGCCTCCTGGGCGATTCGATAGAGCGTCACGTGAACCTCGCCTGGAACCCGACAGTCTCCCTTGGTTTCGACCTGCACTTCGATTCCACTGCGGCCGCCGATCACATTGCCGAGCTGGCGCAGCAAGTCACAGATATCAGTTTCTGCAAGCGCGGCCGGCCTGAGCTCCAACAACAAGCTTCGCATTTCGGCCAGTGCGCCGGTGTTTAGCTTGCGGAGTTCTTGAAGCAGCTGGCTGCCCTCAGCCGGATCGTCCTTCCATACGGTAGGCAGAGCCTCGGCGATCAGGCTGGCAGAGAAGAGGGTCTGTGTCACGGCATCGTGCAGATCTCGCGCCAGGCGGGCGCGTTCCTCCAAGGCGGCCACCTCTCCCGCCCGGGCATACAAGCGGGCGTTCTCTATAGCGATCGCTGATTGATCCGCCAGCGTCTGCAGCACTGCCACATCGCTGCCGTCGAATGCGTTCAGTCGATCGCTGGAGGCCGCCAACACCCCAATCACCTTGTCCTTGATTCGCAGCGGGACCACCACCTCGGAGCGGGTTTCTGTGTCCCCCGGCAAGAAGAAGTAGCGCGAGTCATGGAGCACATCCGGAACCACCAATGGCTCCGCGTGTTTGACTACCCAACTGCTGAGACTCTTCCCGCCAATGGGTAGGCGGAGCGGTTCGCGGCTCAACTGATCCCAAAATTGCCCGGCACCCGAACGAAATACCACGTTGTCTCCTTCAATCAAGCCGAAGGAGACTTGCTTGTATTCCAACGCTCCACGGATAAGGTTTGAAATCTGCATGCGCAGCTGATCCGGAGAGAGGATGCTGGTGAGTCGGCTTCCCAAATCCAGCAACAGCTGGAACTGCTCCGCGCGCCGTTGTTCCGATTCGTATAGGCGGGCGTTCTCGATCGCAATGGCCGCCTGGTTGGCGAACGCCACCAGCGTTTCCAGATCGGCTTGATCCAAGCTGCCCGCCCGATCGCCCTTGCCGATGAGCACTACCAGCGTTCCAAAGACCTGATCTTTGATTGCCAACGGAGCGACCGCAGCCGATTTGATCAGCCGCAGCAGTTCCGGATCGCTCCGATCGATCCGCTCATCCAGCTCTATCTGATCGACGACCACCGGCTGACTGTGCATCACCACCCAGCCGGAGAGGCTGCCTTCCAGCGGGGAACGGTTTCCGACCGTATGCTCGGCCAGTCCGATCGCGGCCACCACTTCGTCATAGGGCTCACCTTCCACCACCAAATTAACCATTCCGCCGTCGGCCCGCAGCAAGGTAGTAGCCTGCCGGATGATCAGGTCCAGCAGCTGGTCCAGCTCCAAGGTGCTGGCCATCGCCCGGGTGGTCTCCTGCAGCGCGGTAAGCTGCGCGATCTGCTCGGTGGTATCAGCGTATAAGCGCGCATTCTCAAGCGCCAGCGCAGCGTGGCTGGCGAGCGACATCAGCAGCTGCACGGTAGCTTGGTCGAACTCGCGCGGCTCCAGGTAATCCGCGCTGAACACTCCGTAAACCTGGTCGCCGATCTTGATCGGCACCTGCAGAAACGCCCGAACCCCCTCGGCCTCAACGAACTCCCGGGTCACCAGTGGCTCCAGGTTGGTATCTTCGACCGCGGTCGGTTGCCCGCTCTGGAACACGCGGCCGGCGATGCCTTGGCCCGGACGGAAGGTCACCCGTGAGAACGAGGCGGGCGAGAAACCGCGATAGGCTCGGATCTTGAGTTCCTGGGTACGCTCGTCCAGAACCATGACCCCGCCCTTATCGGCCCCCAGGATGCCGACCGCAGTATCGACCAGCGCTTGCAGCACCTCGTTCAGTTCGAGCCGGCTGAGTAGCTGCTCATCTGCCTGGTACAAGGCCTCCAGCTCGCGGCGACGGCTGTCGAGCTGCTTGGTACGCTGTTCGAGCGCCCGGGTGCGCGATCCGACCTCGAGCTCAAGCTCGCCACTGCGCCTTTCGATCGCGCCAAGACGCAGTTGGAAGGCACCGTAGGCAGTGGCTCCGGTCACCAGGAGCACCAACCCGACGAACCACCAGGAAGTCCAGAACGGCGGCATAACCGAGATGCTGATCAATGTGCCGACTTCATTCCAGACGCCGTCGTGATTGGTGCCGCGAATCTGCAGGGTGTAGTCGCCACCAGGCAGGTTTGTGTAGCGGCCGAAGCGCTGGGTCCCGACTTGATTCCATTCCTGCTCGAATCCCGCTAGACGGTAGGCGTATTGGCTCTCATCCGGCTGGGTGAAATTCAGCGCGGCGTACTCGAAGGAGAAACCGTTGTCGGGCCACGCCAGCTCCAGCTCACTTTCAGGGTCATACTGCTGGTCCCCGCTAGTCAGCGAAGCAACCACAATCGGCGGTCGGAATTCGCTGGGGGTAATCGAGGCAGGGTGGAAGGCATTGAACCCGTCGATACCGGCCACAAACATCTCCCCGGTCTGGCTGCGGAAGTAGCCGTTGTATGAGAATTCGTTGCTCTGCAACCCGTCCGCCCGGTCGTAATTGACGAACTGCTCACTCTCGGGGTCGAACCGAGAAAGGCCGTTGTTGGTGGTCATCCACAGGTGGCCCTGGTCGTCCTCCATGATCCCGTAGATCACGTCGTTCGGCAGGCCGTCTCGCACACGGTAGTGCACGAAGCCTTGCGTTGCGGGGTCGAAGCGGTTCAGCCCGCCGCCCCAGGTTCCCATCCACAGCCGGCCGGCCGCGTCTTCATGTATGGCAAACACCAAATTGTGGCTGAGACTGGTCGGATCCTCCGGATCATGTATGTAGCGCTGAAATTCGCCCGAGGCCATGTCAAAGCGGTGCAGCCCTCCATGGGTACCCACCCAGATCATTCCGGAGCTGTCCTCATAGAAGGAACCCATGTTGTTGTCCGCTACACTGCGCGGGTCTGCCGGGTCGTGGATGTAATGGATGAACTGCTCGGTCGCTCGATCAAAGCGGTTCAGTCCCCAGGCAGTGCCCACCCAGAGGTCGCCGTGGCTGTCCTCCCGAGCAAACCAGACTACGTCGTTGCTCAGGCTGGCCGGGTCGCTCGGGTCATTGCGAAAAGTCACGAACTGGCCGCTCGCCCGGTCCATCCGGCTGAGGCCGCCGCCGGCGGTGCTCACCCACAGTTCGCCGAAATGGTCCTCATACACGTCCATTACGACGCCATTCGCCAGGCTGCCCGAGTCTTCGGGATCGGGCTCATAGTGACGCCACTCGCCGGAGCTGCGGTCGAAACTCTGTAATCCGGCACCATCGGTGCCAATCCAGAGCACCCCTGCAGAGTCTTCAAAGATCCCCCAGATCGAAGCTTCAGCCAGCCCCTCCGGTCGATCGGGCTGCGCCTGATAGAGACCGAACGCTGCCCGGCGCGGATCGGTGCGGTTCAAGCCTCCGCCGTAGCTGCCCACCCACAAGCCGCCGGCATCGTCCAGCAACAGCGAGTCGATTTCATTCCGGCTGATGCTCTCCGGATCGGCTGGATCAGCCAAGAACTGGATGAATCCGATGCGCTCGGGGCCCAGATAGTTGAGCCCGGCATCGGTCCCGATCCACAGCGCGCCGGCAGTGTCTTCGACAAGGGCGGTGACGTTCGGGTTGCTGAACCCGTCGGGATCGTCGACTTCATACGGGAAGTGCTCGAAGCCATTGCTCGCTGGAAGATAGCGGTCCAACCCGCGCACCGTGCCGACCCAGAGCTCGCCGGTCTGGCTGACGTACAGCGAGAGCACTGGATCAGCGCTTAGGCTGCTCAGATCGCGCGAGTTGTGAGAGTAGCGATCAAAGCGCGCCGAGCCGGGATCCAGCCGATTGAGACCTTCGCTGGTGGCCACCCAGAGGGCTCCGGCCCGATCCTGGGCGAGGGCGCGCACGTCGTTCTGGCTCAGGCTGCCCGGATCGTCCGGGTCATTGGTGAAATGGGAGAAGGAAGCGCTGGCCGGATCGAAATGGTCTAGCCCATAGCTCCGTAAGCCGACCCACAACGTGCCGTCTCGGTCGCTTAGCAGCGAAAGCACCTGATCGTGGGCGATGCTGGCCGGGTCCAGCCGATCGTGAAGGAAATGGGCGAAGACCCCGGTCGCGGGATCGAGCCGATTCAGCCCACCGCCGTAGGTGCCCACCCAGAGCTGCCCATCGGGTCCCTCCGCCAGGGCGCTGACGTAGTTGTTGCTCAAACTGTTCGGGTCGTCCGGATCGTTGCGATAAACGGTGAACTCGGTCCCGTCGAAGCGGTTCAGTCCATCTTCTGTGCCGATCCACAGATAGCCTTGCGCATCTTGCAGCATACACAGCGGCGAGCTTTGAGACAGCCCGTCCTCCACCGAGTAGCGGTCGAAGCGCAAGGTTTGGTGCTGATCGAGAATCGGCCAGATCGGAGGTTGGTATGCTGGGGACTGCGGCTGCGAGCTATCCTCAGGCGAGGATGCCACGCTGTCTGCAGTCCGGCAGGAGGCCACAGCCGCGCCGACCAAGCCGGCCATTGCCACCACAGCGGGAAAAGGTGTCCGCACCAGTCTCAAGACGCGCCCACAGCGCTCGAATCAGCCCCATGCCACCAGGCTCAAGCCCAAAGCTTCCCTGCGCACGGGAGAATCCGCTTGTCACTCTAACAGCGCAGACAACCGCTTCGAACTGATGATCGCCACCCTCCTCGAGTGCGTTCCATCGCTTGTTATCAGCGGCACAAGGCGTGCGCGGACCATCAGATGGGGCCTCAAAGCGGCGGCGCGCCGATCGCGATTCAGAGGGTTCGGAGGAAGGATGCGTCCACGTCTGCGGTCAGCTGCTGAGTTTTCAGCTGACTGGACCGGATCCTCACGGTGCGGAGGAATCAGCGATGTAGTCTTCCACCAAATCCTGCAGCACTTCCAGAGGCAAACTGCCGTTGCCCAGCACGACGTTGTGGAACTCGCGAAGATCGAACTGATCGCCTAGTTGCTCCATGGCTTGCTGGCGGAGCTCCAGGATCTTCAGCATGCCGATCATGTACCCGGTCGCCTGACCGGGCAAGACGATGTATCGATCGACCTCATGGGCGAAGCTTCCCGAAGGATCCCCCAGCGCCTCGTTCATGTAGCTCTGGGCTTGCTCGCGGCTCCACCCCAAATCATGGATGCCGGTATCGGTGACCAGCCTCACCGCACGTAGCAGCTCCAACTGCAGCCGCCCAATGTCACCATATGGATCGTCATCATACGCTCCCAGCTCTTTGGCCAAGCGCTCCGCATACAAGGCCCAGCCCTCCACAAAGCCGTTGAAGATCACCTGCCTTTGGAAGGTCGGCAGATCCGTCTCCAAAGCCAGCGCAATCTGGTAATGATGGCCGGGGATCGCCTCGTGATATGCCACGGTGGGCATTCTGTATTTCCAGACCTGGGAGCCGCCGACTCCGGTGTGGAAGTACCCGGGGCGGTCTCCATCGGACGAGGGAGGTACGTAGTAGGCCCCGGCGCTGAATTGGGGATCGCCTACGACCTCGACTCCGGTCTGCGGTTGCAGGTCGAAGGCAGCTTCGAGCCGCAGTCGCATCGCATCCAGCAGCGCCTCAAAAGCGGACAGGACCTGCTCGTCTCCGCTGCTAGTCGATACGTTGTATGAACCACCCTCGGTCCGCGCTCGATCTATCAAGCCACTCAAGCCCAGCTCAGATGGGTAGCCCAGTTCTGCGCCAAGCTGGCGGATCTCGGCTTGAAGCCGTTCGACTTCAGCCAGCCCGATGGCGTGAATATCCTCTGGCGAAAGATCGGTTGATGTCTCCCTACGCAACAGGTAGCGGTAATAAGCATCCCCTTGTGGGAATCGCTGCACCCCCGCTTCCCGGCCGGCTACTTGCTGCAGCTGATCCATGTACTCCAGCAAGCGAAAATAGGCCGGAATGACCGATTGTTCGATCGCGCCAAACGCCTCAGCTTCCAGAGCTACCGCCTGCTCCTGGCTGAGTCCAGGAATGGAATCGAGCTTGCTCGTGAAGGTTTGATATAGCGGGCTTGCGCCGGGTTCGATGGAAGACGGATCCGGACTGCGCAAATCGAGGAATTGCACCATCTGGCTGCGGGCCATGGAAAGTATGAAATCTGGCGGAACGATCCCCAGCTCCTCACGTACGGCCAGCCCCTCCAGCAGCTGTCCGATCTGGCGCTCGACCTGCCATAGGCGGGCAACGTAGTCTTCGGCATCAGAAAGCGTCGTCATCGGCTGCAGTTCGGTAAACAGCCGAACAAGTTCATCGTGGTAGCTGCGGATGAAGTGATGCAGCGGGTAGTCGTAGTACTGGAATTGTTGCCCGCGTACCAGGTCATCCAGGTACCACTCATACACCTTCCAGGAGATCTGCTGTTTGTCGTCCAGCTCCTCCAGCCGGTAGGCCCGCAAGAGATCGAGCATCCCTCGCTGCAGTTCGTAGGTGTCCAATACAAATTCCTCGGACAGATCGTTGAGTTGATCGTTTCTGACTCCCAAATGCTCGGCGACGCCCGCGTCCGTAATCGCTTCGGGATCTCGAAGCATCAGCTGCCTGAAGGACTCTTCCAGGAAGGCTTCGAACGATAGATCCTCCAGTGACAGCAGGACCTCGTCGATCGGCGCCGACTGGGCGGTCGCCTGCTCCGACCGTGGGGAACTTGTGAGCTCTGCGCTTGGCGCCACCGCGACTGTAGGCTCGGCGGGCTGTGTTGAGCAGGCAACGATGCCGATTGCCATTACTAGAATCGCGATAAGAAGTCGCCGGAAGGTCGTAAACGGGATCGCCACAGGTAGCCTCCTGCTGAGCCGGGCACCGCCAACCTTCGAGCTGGCTGGCATGGTCCGGCTGCTATGGATACCCAATTCGCAACCTGCCCGTTCACGGACTCTGCTCTTGCTTCCCAAGCACCACCCGTCCGCCCCCACAGCGCTACGTGCTGGAGCCCGACGGTGCGGCGATGAATTGGGGGCGCCCCCCTTGCACACCGATACAAAAGGCCTGCTTTTGTGCAAATGGGCCTTGGGATATAATCCGCCTGCCCTAGCTCAAAGGGGGGTTCTAAATAAGAGAACGTGAATGGCGCTCAAAGGAAACCTGCGCGACTTCAGCGTCGTGCAACTGTTCAACCTGGTAAACCTTGCCCGGAAAACCGGGACTTTGACGCTTGAGGGTCCGAATGTAGCGGCCTGGGTTTCCTTTCGCGAGGGGAAACTGATCCACGCCCAGCTAGGTAACGAAGACGGCACCTTGCTGGGCGTGCTCTCAAAAGCGGGCAAGGTTCGCCCTGAACAGTCCAGTCTGATCAAGAAGCACGCCAGCGATAAGTCCGATAAAGAGCTCGGGCTATTGCTGATCAATGCCGGCTACCTGACCCAACAGGACATCCTAGCCAGCATCCAGCACTACGTGCTGGACGTGGTCTACCGGCTGTTTGCCTGGATGGAGGGCTTCTTCCGGTTCGACAACGACGTGCTTCCGCCGGACGATCACATCACCATCCGGCTGGATCTGGAAAACGTCATCATCGAAGGCTCGCGGCGCATCGAGAAGATCCAATCGCTGGCCGATGAGCTGCCCAACCTGGACATGGCGCTGAATTTCGTGGAGCGGCCGGACGCCAACATCCGCAACGTGCACCTGAACACACAGGAATGGAAAGTCGTATCCTACATAAACCCCAAAAACTCAATCAAGCAGATCGCCAAGGCCAATAAGATGAGCGAGACCGAGATCCGCACCATCGTATATGCCCTGCTGGAGGCTGGGCTGGTCGAATTGGTGCGACCGGAGGGCATGCCGCTGCCCAAACAAGCCCAAGCCTTCAAGCCGGTGGACGAGAAGCAGCGCGCCACCCTGGTCAATCGCCTCATCGATCGAATTCGCTCTTTGTAGGGGAATCTGATGCAGACGGTCAAGATGGTAGTCACCGGGCCCTTCAACTCTGGCAAGACCGAGTTCATTAAATCGGTCAGCGAGATCGACGTGGTGTCTACCGAGCGTAAGATCAGTTCCGAGGCCGAAAGGGTGAAAGAGACCACCACGGTTGCGATGGATTTTGGCCGCATCACCGTCGACGACGAGCTGGTGCTGTACTTATTTGGCACCCCCGGGCAGAAGCGCTTCGATTTCATGTGGGAGATCCTGTCGGAGGGTATGCTGGGATTCATCGTGATGGTGGACAGTAACCGGCCCGAAACTTTCCGCGAAGCACGCGGGATCCTGCAAACCTTCCGGGCCTACGCGCCCACCCCGTACGTCGTGGCAGCCAACAAGCAGGACATGGACGACGCTTGGGAGGTGGATGATCTGCGCATCGCTCTCAAGCTGGACGGGGCGATCAAGATGCTGCCCTGCGTCGCCACCAAGAAGGACTCGGTCAAGAGCGTACTGCTCGAATTGCTCTACAGCATCTTGGAGGAGATGGGGGAAAAGCAGGCCGGTTAGCGCTTTGGATCGCGCTCGCCGGGCGGCAGTACGGCCCGGCGGTGGCTTGTCAGCCGGGTCCATAAGTTGACGTTTGCGGGTCGCCTTCGATACAATCCTATAGACAATTGAGCAACGGGGAGCCCACGGGCTGAGAGGAGGGCGAGTATGCCCTCGACCCGAGAACCTGATCCGGATCATACCGGCGGAGGAATTGCAGCAGCAAACCAGCAACCACGCCCCTCCGCCGAGAGGGGCTTTGCGTTTATGCAGGTAGTGGTGTTCGCCAACGGCACGATTAGCGATACCGAGCGAGCGCGGGCCGCGGCGCAGGCCGCCGACTTGGTGATCGCCGCCGACGGCGGGGCGCGCCACTGCCTGGCACTCGGGGTCACCCCCGGTGTGGTGATCGGCGATCTCGATTCGCTGACCTCTGAAGAAATGGACCAGCTGGCGGCTTCCGGCGCCGAGCTGATGCGGGTCCCGGCGGCGAAAGACGAAACCGATCTTGAGTTGGCGCTGCACCAGGCGCAGCAGCGCGGCGCGCAGAAGATTGTGGTTTTGGGTGGCACCGGCGGGCGGCTGGACATGACCGCTGCCAATCTGCTTTTGTTGGCCGATCCGGCGCTGGACTCCACGCAGATCGAACTGTGGCATGGCCATCAAACCGCAATGGTCCTCACGCCGCCTGGCAGTGCGGTTCCGGGTGAACCCGGTGACACGCTGAGTTTGATCCCGCTGGACTCAGCAGCGCAGGGAGTAACGAGTCAGGACCTGGAGTTCAAGCTTGAAGACGAAGCACTGGCGTTTGGCCCTGCGCGCGGCGTGAGCAACCGGATAAGGGGGCCACGCCCTAGCGTTGGGCTGCGGGCGGGTAAGTTGCTGGTGGTCCACACGCCGGCGGAGAGTGAGCTGGAGAAATATCGAGGCTCTGATTGAGGGCAAAACCTGGCAACATTCGCGGGCAGTCACAACTGCTGCGGGACGCCGTCCCCCCGGCGGTGCTGATCGGTTCGGTGCTGTTGCTCTGGCAGCTGGTGGCAATCCGCAGTGGGCTGTCGGCCTTCATCCTTCCTTCGCCGACTCAGGTGGTGGAAGCTGCCTGGGAGACCCGCCAGCTGCTGGGGCAGGCTATCGCCACCACCATGCTGGAAACCCTCATCGGGCTGGCGGTGGCAGTTGTGCTCGGTGTGCTGCTGGCCGCCGCAATGGACCTGGTCAGCTGGCTGCGCCGGGCACTGTATCCAATCCTGGTTGCTTCTCAGACGGTGCAGATCCTGGCGATCGCGCCGCTGCTGATCATCTGGTTCGGCTTCGGCATCCTGCCCAAGATCATCATCGTAGTGCTGATCTGCTTCTTCCCGCTGGCGGTCAATACCGCCGACGGATTGTCCTCGGCCGACCCGGATCTGGTGGCGCTGCTGCGATCGATGGGCGCTCGCCGCGCTCAAATCTGGCGCATCGTCCGGCTGCCGGCGGCGCTGCCCGCTTTCTTCTCCGGGCTGCGGATCGCGGTGACCTACAGCGTGGTGGGCGCCACCATCGGCGAGTGGGTTGGTGGCAGCGCCGGATTGGGGCTCTACATGCTGCGGTCGAAAAACGCGCTGGCGACCGATCAGGTGTTTGTGGCCATCGTGATCACCTCGGTGCTCAGCATCGGATTGTTCAG
Organism: uncultured Anaerolineaceae bacterium; assembly: GCA_964549025.1. Lineage (GTDB taxonomy): Bacteria > Chloroflexota > Anaerolineae > Anaerolineales > E44-bin32 > JADFRG01. Next base: position 14,120 of record CAZJUE010000006.1, read on the forward strand.
CCTGATCTATCTGCTGGAGCGGCAGGTGCTGCCCTGGTATTACTCCACCCAGCGCAAAGAGCAGTGGGAGGAACCGGGAATCTACTGAGCGATCCGGGCCGCGACCCGAGCAGTTGATTGCCTGGCGGGGAGTCATTATTCGATTGAGGGCCACGGCCACATCAGCTGAATTGCAGGTTGCTTGCTGGTCGACAGATGAGCGCCGCAAGTTGGCGCAGATTGAGAGGCACAGAGATGAGAAGCAAAATCGCAGCACTAGCGCTTGGTTTCACGCTGGCCGCCTGCGGTCCGGAACCGGTGGAAGAGGTCACCGTGATGCTCGACTGGGTTCCGAACACCAACCACACCGGGCTTTTTGTAGCCCAGGAATTGGGCTACTTCGAAGAGCAGGGGCTGCAGGTCGAGTTGGTGCAGCCGGGCGAAGTGTTTGCTGAGCAGGCGGTCGCCGGCGGGGCAGCAGACTTCGGGATCAGCTTTCAGGAGCAGGTCACGCTGGCGCGCGCCGATGAGGTCCCGATCGTTTCGATAGCGGCCATCATCCAGCACAACAGCTCCGGCTTCGCCTCCCGAGCTGAGCTGAACCTGGCGTCGCCTGGCAATTGGACCAATATCCGCTACGGATCCTTCGGCAGCCCGTTCGAAGAGCCGACCTTGCGGGTATTGATGGAGTGTGATGCGGGCGATTTCGAGGAACTGGAGATCGTCGACATTGGCTTTGCCGATCCGCTGGCGCTGCTGGACGAGGGCCAGATTGAGCTGGCCTGGATCTTCTTCGGCTGGCAGGGCATACAGGCCCAGCAACAGGGAATCGAGCTTGACATCGTCATGATGGAGGATTGGTTCGATTGCATTCCGGACTACTACACACCGGTATTGATCGCCAACGAGCAGACCATCCAAGACCAGCCAGAACTGGTCGAATCGTTCGTGCAGGCTGTTTCCCGTGGCTACTCCTACGCCATCCGCAATCCGGAAGAGGCGGCCGACATCTTGCTGGCGGAGGTGCCCGAACTAGACGCCGATCTGGTGCGCGAGAGTCAGAGCTGGTTGTCGCCCCGCTATCAGGCGGAAGCCATCCGCTGGGGCTTCCAGCAGGAACAAGTGTGGGTAAGCTACAGTGACTGGATGGCCGAGCATGGGATCATCGATGAACCGATCGATGCGGCGGCGGCTTTCACCAACCAGTTCCTGCCATAGGATGAGCCGAATGCACGGGGTCCGTATCGCCCGCAATCGGCAGCCTGCCTCCACACCTGTGGACTGCGCGTGAGCGCTCCCAGTCTTGAGCTGCGCGGGATCAGCAAGACCTTCTACGGTCGTGGCCGGGAGGTCCCGGCATTGGCGGATCTGACCCTGCAGGTCGAGCCGGCCGAGTTCCTCACCATCGTGGGGCCTTCTGGCAGCGGCAAGAGCACGTTGTTCAACCTGATCGTCGGCCTGCACGAGCCTGACGCTGGGCAGATCATGCTGAACGGCCAGCCGGCCCGCAGGCGTACCGGCCAGTTCGGCTACATGCCGCAGAAGGATTTGCTGTTGCCCTGGCGCAGCGTGCTGGACAACGTGGTGCTGGCGCAAGAGGTAGCCGGCGTGCCTCGCCAGCGCTCGGTCGCGGCCGCTGAGGAACTGCTTCCGCTGTTTGGGCTGGAGGGCTTCGCCGAGGCCTATCCCAGCACGCTCTCCGGCGGAATGCGGCAGCGGGCGGCGCTGCTACGCACTTTCCTGGCCGACCGGGAGACGCTGTTGCTGGACGAGCCGTTCGGTGCGCTCGACGCCCTAACAAGACGTGAGCTGCAGGATTGGCTGTTGGGCATCTGGGACCAGTACCAGCAGACCGTGTTGTTCGTCACCCACGATGTCGAGGAGGCGCTGTACCTAGGGGACCGGGTGGTGGTGTTCAGCGCCAGGCCCGGCCGGGTGATCCACTCACAAGCGGTGGCGCTGCCGCGTCCCCGCCGGCCTCAGATGCTGGCCTCGGCCGAATTCCGGCAACAGCTGATGGAATTGCTGGAAGTATTGGATGCGCCCCGTGCCGAATAGCTGCCAGGCCATGCAATGCGACGCCGATGCCGCGCCTGCGGTCCGGCGGGCTGGCAACCTACTACCTGCCGCGCAGCTGGACCGCTGAATGCCGGCTCAGACGGCCTCCAGACCGATCGTTACCGTACGCAAGCTCAATCACCAGGGACGCGAGCTGTTCCGCTATTGGGCGGAGCTGCTGGAGGTCAATTCTTCATATGTAAAGCTCGAAGCGACCTTTGACTTGCCGGATAACGCAGTCCACGGCATCACCTTCCGCAAAGGCGACCGCTTCCTGGAGTGGCACTACCGCAACCGCTGGTACAACGTATTCGCGGTGCACGACGTGGACAGCAAGGCGCTCAAGGGCTGGTACTGCAACATCACGCGGCCGGCGGTGTATCAGGATCGGGTGCTGTCTGCCGATGACCTGGCTTTGGACCTGGTGGTACGGCTGGATGGTAGCTGGGAAGTGCTGGACGAGGACGAATTCGAGCAACTGCAGCTTGAGGACAAAGACCAGCGGCAGGCTCTGGCAGCGCTGGAGCAGTTGAAACGTCGTGCGGCGAAGCTGTCCGATCCCTTTTTCCGAGATTAGCCTGGCTTGGATTTTTCGAAGCGCTGCGGCAATAGGCCGATCACATCTGGCGTCTGCCTGCTCCACATCCCCCTTCACGGCCCGCGAACGGGGCTTTAGGTATAATCGCTGGGCTTTCCTCGGTAGCTCAATTGGCAGAGCAACCGGCTGTTAACCGGTGGGTTACAGGTTCGAGTCCTGTCCGAGGAGCTTTCTTGTTTTCGGCGTCTACTTGAAAAGCCAGCTAGCCTAATCGGCAGCTGCGCCGGCCACCTGGGCCGAGCGGGCGGTGCCTCGAGCCGCGGCAAACCCCCCAACATCCACTTGGCGAAGCAGCCAGATACAGGCTGCAGCCCCCAAAGCCTCCAACCAGAACACCGACCCATAGGCCCCGGCCAGGCTTCCGGTCAGCGCCAAGCCCGTGTCGCGAGCGATGCCGCCAAAAGCGATCCCCGTCCCGCGCCCGATCAGCTGGACGACCGACCACAGCGCCAGATAGGCGCCGGCCGAGCGCTCGGTGCTCATCGCCATCAGCAGGCTGACGCCTCCGACGGTGAAGATGCCGAAGCCAAAACCAAAGAGCAGCAGCAAGGGGCGCACCCAGAGCAGGGCTTCGGTCAAGGAAGCGATGCCCAGTCCCAGCAGCGGCGCGGCCAATAGGCCAAGTCCCCAGCTGGTGGTGCTGACCTGCTGGTCCGGTCGGCGGCGACGAGTGAGCAGCATGGTCGATACCATGCCCAACAGCACCCCGCTCCCCCAGAAGGCGTTGAAGCGGGTGGTCTCCCCGACCGTCAAGCCGAAAACGTCGCCACCAAATGGCTCCAGCACCGCATCTTGCATAAAGGCGAAAAAGGCCGAGGCCCCCAGAAACACCGCATAGCGACGGGTGCGCAAGTCTTTCCATATGCCCAGGAAAGTGCGACGCACGTCGAGCGGCGGCTCCTTCGGCGCCACCTGCCGTTCCTCGCCCCGCACCGACCAGAACCAGACCGCGGCTGCGGCAACCGCCACCATCAGCGACAACCGCAAAAAGGTCGCCGGATCATAGGCAGGCATCACCCTGGAGTACGCCAGCGGCAGGAAGGCAAAGCTGGCCACCAGCACGAACTGCACCACGCTGACCGCTAGCCCGCGCTGCGCGTAGGGCGCGCTGTCATGCACCAACGCCAGGTATGCCGGACCGGAAATTAGCGTTCCGCTGCCAAACAGCATGAACGAGATCACCGCCAACGTCCAGCCGAGTGAGCTTCCACCCGCCAGCGCGGCGGTCGACAGTGGCAGCAACGGCAGCGAGATCAGCATCAGCGCCCGGCCGATCCAGATGTAGGCCAGCCGGCGGCTGCCGAACAGCGGCCGTGAGTCGGAACGGTGCCCGGCCCACAACGAAAGCGGCGCCAATAGGTATCGCAGCGCGGTGAGCAGCGCCACTGGCACAGCCGGCACTCCGAGATCGACGATCATCACCCGATTCCAAATGGCGGTGACGATCAGATCCGCGGCCGAGGACCCGATGTGAAAGGTGCCCAGTTTGAGGGTGCGGCCCAGGCGGAAGCTGGCCGGTTCGGTGAGGCTGTCAGCCTGCATGTCAAGTGGCGGTTCCACGTATCGAACTAGGCTCGAGCGGCTACCGCTGCGCCCTCCGCGACTGCCTCCTCTTCGGTTGCCGGCCGGGCGGCCAGCACGAAGCCAGAGTACATCAGGATCGCGGCCACCAGCTCACCCAGGTACAGATAGCCTCCAGCTCCCAGGCGGGTCATGGTGCTCGCCAGGCCGATCGAGAGCGCCCCGGCGGCGATCAGCACGTTGCCGATCACCCGGTTCGGCAAGACCTGCTTGCGCAGGAACAGCCAAGCCGACCACAGCGCGCCGCCGACCAGAGTCAGCAAACCGTAAATGTTGAAGAACGGCGTGGTCAGCCGAACGATCGCGCCTTCTTCTATCGTAGGGAAGATCTGCTGGTACTGCTCGCTAATTGGGACCGATTGCGCAAATGCGCCGGCGTCCAGACGTGGCATCACCTGCAGCATCAGGACCAGCGCTACCAGGCTGCCGGCGATCAGCATACCACTGATGACCCGAGTCCAGCGCTTGCGGAACAGCAGCAGCAGCGTGCCGTGTCCAATCCAGGCCGCGTTCAGCACCGCACCGAAGAAGTACCAGATGAAAAATACCAAACGGCTCCATCCGACCCCGGCGAAGAATGCCTCGGCAAAGCTGCCAGCCCCGAACATGCCTAATCCGATTGACCAATACAGGAAGTGAGGCTGTCGCCGAACCAGCCAACGCTGAAACACCGAGACGGTGAAGACCAGCATGACCGCGGTCGAAAAGAACGGAAGCAGCAAGTTTAGATCCACGATATCCTCCTATACTTGTGTGTACTTGTGTGCCGCTTCTACTGAAACGGCACAATTCCGAGCAACACTCCCAACGCAAAACCGATCAACACGGTCATAACGACCGCTAGAAAGACGATCACCGCTGGCAGCACTTGACTGTAGAAGGTCGAGCCCGCAGGAACGCGCGAGCCGGACGGGCGTCGCAGCCAGCGGAACCTCCGCCGGCGCGGTGTCGGACGGCCCTTTGACGCTTTTGGATGATCCTCTTGCGCGGAAAATTCTGTGGAAATCTGTGTAATCCTATAGAATCGGATTGGATTGCGCAGATTATAGACCAGTTTGGTGTGCTTTATCTAAGATTCTAGTGAGAGTCCAGTGGATCAGCGCTGAGGGGATTGAAAACGACCCCTGTCGCTGCGGGGGTCGTCATTCAGGGTAGATCGAGGCCGACGGCCGAGCACTAGACTCGCTGCATAGACTGCTTCAGGAATTCCTTGACCGCGTGCACCGGGATCGCCAGGCCGACGTCCGGACCGGCCATCACGGTGTTGATGCCGACCAGCCGACCGGCGTGATCGACCAGCGGGCCGCCCGAATGTCCGGGCCGATAGTGCAGACCGACCGCCAACCACTCGCGACCAATTCCCGGCTGTTCCGGGATCTCAGCCCCTTGTCCGATCACCACCCCGGCGGTCGCCGCGCCGGCTACCCCCCAGGGATGCCCAAACGCCATCACCCAGTTGCCAGGACGCAGCGCACGCGAATCGCCGATCTCGATAGTCGGCAGTTCGGCGCCCTCGACCGCCAGCGCGGCCAGGTCCAACGCGGTGTCCCGCGCCAGCACCCGGGCCTGAAAGCGGCGCCCATCCGGCAGCTCAATGGCATGACGCCGGCGGCGGGCGACGTGAGCATTGGTCAGCACCAGCCCGTCCGGGTGCCAGATTGTTCCGGCCCCCGCGCCCCACCGGCCGCTTTCCACCCGCACCAGGCTGCGATGCACCTGCTGCGAAAGCTCCGCCAGCTCGCCGTCGAGCTTGGCCAGCACGCCGCTCACCGTCGCTCTACAAGCGCCACGGTCCGCTCGCCTCGGTTGTTTTTCGGCGCCGAGAGCTTCTCACCTGCGCGGTTCACTTGCGCTCTCCGACCGTGACCTGCTGCTCGCGCACCCCACCGCTTCGCAGAATCCTCGCAACCACCTCCCGGCCGGCCATCTCCTGGCTCAGCAACGTCAGCAGCTCATCCAGCCGCCGCACCGGCTCGCCGTCGAGCGAAAGCAGCGTATCGCCCAGCATCAGACCGCCCTCATCCGCCGGACTGCCCGCCTCGACCGAGACCAGGATCAATCCGGTCTCCTGTCCCAGCTCTTCTGCCAGCGCTTCCGGCAGCTGCACCGCCTGCACCCCCACTCCCAGGTACCCGCGGCGCACTCTTCCATGGGTTACGATCGCCTCCACCACTCTCTCAACCGTGCTGGTCGGCAGCGTCAAACTCACGCCGCGCAGCGCCGAGGTATTGGCTCCCAGGATCTCGCCAGCGGTGTTCACCAGCGGGCCGCCGGAGAAGCCGGGGTACATCACCACGTCAGTCTGCAGGTAACGGTCCACCAGGCCTCCGGAGCGGGTGCGCCACGAATCCCCCAGCGCGCTCACGATTCCCAGGGTGGCTTGCACGCTGCGGCCTGGCCGCCCAAGCGCCAGTACGACGTGACCGACCTTCAGCGGATCGGTTCCGGCCCACTTCGCGCTGCCAGCCGCAAGCCCCTCGGCCCTGAGCACCGCCAGGTCGGTGGTTGGATCGCGCCCGATTAGCTCGGCGGCCACGCTGTCATCGTCGTCGCCGGCGCTGGCCCGCAGCCGCTCGTCGCGCTCCACCACGTGGTGGGCGGTGACGATCAGTCCGTCCTGCGTCCAGCGGATACCGCTGGCCGGAAGTCGCCGCCGGCCCTCGACTCGCACGACATCTCCGCCGGCAGCTTCGACCACCCCGGCCAGTTCTTCTGACATGCTTTCAAGCATCGTTGCCATCGCTAGCTCCTCTCATTGAGGCAAGCATAGCCAGCAACAACCGCGTGCGGACCGCCCAAAGGCGCGGGGCATACCCGCGATTTTAGCTAGGTTGCAGGCGGTTCTTAGGAGCAGCGGCGCCGATACGAAGCAGAAGGCTCGAATCGACTAGGGCCATGTCTTCGCGGCCGCTAAAGCAGGATCAATCCCAGCCGGGTGGCGCGCACCACCGCCTCAGTGCGGCTTTGGGCGCCGAGCTTGCGCAGGACGGCGTTGACGTGGAATTTGACGGTGTGTTCGGTGATCTCGAGCCGCTGGGCGATGGTCTTATTTGGCAGCCCTTCGGCCATGAGCGCCAGCACCTCACGCTCGCGATCGGTCAGCTCCTCTACCAGCGGTTCCACCGAACCTCCCAGCCCAGCGTGAGGCGCGAACTCTGGATCGCTGACCATCAGTCCGCCTGCGACGGCGTGAATCGCCGTCGCGATTCGTTCCGGCGACCCCTCTCGGTTGAGCAGCCCGCGCGCCCCACAGGTCCCCGCCTCCGCGGCTTGCGTCGAGTTGGCGACCAGCGCCACCACCGGCGCGCCGGCGTCCGTCAGGTCGGTGAGTTGATCGCGCCAGTCCGTTGAATCCAGCTCGCTGCCCAGATCCCATACCACCGCCTCGGGCAGCCCGGATTCATAGGCAGCGGTCAGCGAATGGTCGCCCGGGTGCTGGTCCGGCACTTCCAGTTCGTCCAATCCTTCCAGCAGGTTGACCAAACCAGCGCGAGCCAGTGGATCGCTGCTGACGACCATCACGCGCATGAGACTGAGCTCTGGGGAATCAAAAAACGGGCCCTCGGGCCCGCGTGAGTTTACCGTTAAGTGAGCTAGCCCGGCCGCCAGCTCACTATAACTTGGCCGCCACTGCTCTATCCAGCAGCCACACCACCGAGCCCTCTTTAGGGCGCACGATCTGGGCCGGCAGCCGCTCCGGGTCACGCTCTCCGCGCAGCACTTCCTGCAGCCGTTTTGCCTTCTCCTTGCCCGCCACCAGGAAGACCACCTTCCGGGCGGCATTCAACACTGGAGGGGTCAGCGTAACCCGCCAGCCATCCAGCTGCTCTACCTGATACGCCACCACCCAACGGCGCGTCTCCTTGACCGCCCGGCTGTTGGGAAATAGCGAAGCTGTGTGTCCGTCGGCACCCATTCCCAGCAGGATCAGATCGAAGCGAGGGCGGCGGCGACCGCCGAAAATCGCCCGCAGCTCCTCGATGTAGTCTTTGGCGGCTTGCTTGGGCTCGATCTCGCCCTGGATGCGGTGCACGTTCAGCTGTGGGATCGGAACCTTGTCCAAGAAGCTATCACGCGCCAGGCGGAAGTTGCTGTCCGGATGATTGGGAGGCACACAGCGCTCGTCGCCCCAGAACAGCTGCACGTTGCGCCAGCCCACCATCGGCGCCAGGTCCGCCTCGGACAGGCGTTGATAGGCCTCGCGTGGAGTGGAGCCGCCAGCCAGAGCCACCCGAAACTCGCCCCGATCATCGATCGCTTCGGCCGCCGCTTCCACGAACAGCTCGGCCGCCGCCCGAGCCAGTTCCTGCATGTCGTCGTGGACTTCAATCTGGTTCACTGGTGGTCTCCGCAGCCCATTCGCCAGACACGCCCGTCATGTGACACGAAGCTCTCAGCCTCGCTGGGTCCCCAACTTCCGCGGCGATACAGGCCGAGCGGTGGAGAGTCTCGGGACGATTGCCAATTCTGCAGGATCGGGTCAACCAGCTTCCAGGCCATCTCGATCTCATCGGAGCGGGTGAACAGCGAAGCGTCGCCCTTGATGGCGTCGATCAACAGCCGCTCGTAGGCGTCTGGCAGTCCCTGGCCCCCGAAGCTGGAGGGGTAGTGGAACTCCATATCTACCGAGCGAGTTTCGTTGGGGGACCCGGGCACTTTGGTTTCGAAGCGCAGATGGATTCCCTCATCCGGCTGAATGCACAGCGACAGGAAATTGGGCGTGAGATCATAGTCCTCCGGGAGTTCAAACAGCACGTGCGGAGGCTGCTTGAATTCAATCACAATCTCAGTGCTCTTCTCCTTCAACGCCTTACCCGAACGCAAGTAAAAAGGCACCCCTTGCCAGCGCCAGTTGTCGATGTGCAGTTTGATGGCGGCAAAGGTAGCTGTCTGAGAACCTTGCGCGGTCCCGGCGGTCGAGCTGTAGCCTTCGTACTGGGCGCGAATCGTGTCGTTCACCTGAATCGGCCGTACGGCCCGCAACAGCTTCACCTTCTCGTTGCGCACCGCGTCGGCTTCGAACATCGCCGGCGGTTCCATGGCCACCAAGGTCAACAACTGCAGCAGATGGTTCTGGAACATGTCCCGCATCACCCCGGCCTGATCGTAATACTCCGCCCGATGCCCCACGTCCACATCTTCCGCTACCGTGATCTGCACATGATCGATGTAGTTGCGGTTCCACAACGGCTCGAAGATGGTGTTCAAAAACCGGAAGTACAGGATGTTCTGCGCGGTTTCCTTGCCCAGATAATGATCGATTCGGTAGACCTGATGCTCGGCAAAGGCACTGTGCACGATCTGATTGAGCTCTTGGGCCGAACTCAGGTCCCGCCCAAACGGCTTTTCCACCACCACCCGGCACCAGCCGTCGCCCTCTTCGGCCATCGCTACTTCACCCAGCTGCTGCACGATCACCGGAAAGAAGCGCGGCGCAGTGGCCATATAGTACAAGCGGTTGCTCGGCCCGCCTTCCAGTCCGTTCAGGAACTTGTCCAGCTGTTGGTAGTCTGCCGGCTGGTTCACGTCGCCCGGCTGATAGTACAGGTGCTGAGCAAATTGCTGCCAGCTTTCCGGATCCGGATCCATCCCGGCCAGCTCCCGCATACCCTGAAGCATCTGGGCGCGGAACTGCTCATGTGAGTAGTCGGAGCGCGCCGTGCCGACAATGTGAATCTGCCCCGGGATGCGACCCTTGAGCCGCTGATTGTACAGCGCCGGCACGAGCTTGCGCCGAGTGAGATCACCGGAGGCGCCGAAAATCACAATCGATGTGGGGAGATCAGCCATATCAGCGGATCGCGTTGCGGGCTCCGTCATACAAGCCGCAGGCGAGCATCATCCCGGGGATCATTCGCCCTCCTCAGCGCGCTGCACGGCGTGCCCACCGAACTGGTTCCGCATGGCGGCCAGCAGTTTGGCAGCGTAGCTCTCGTCCTGGCGGCTGACGAAGCGCATCAGCAACGACAGGGTGATCACTGGCGCGGGGACATCCAGATCGATTGCGTCGGCAACCGTCCAGCGCCCCTCTCCACTGTCCGCTACCCATCCCTTGATCTCGCTGAGGGTGGCATCCTCCGCAAGGGCTCGGGCGGTGAGATCCAGCAGCCAAGAGCGCACCACGCTGCCATAGCGCCAGATCTCGGCCACCTGATGTAGATCGAGGTCAAACTCTTGCTTATGTCGCAGAATCTCGAAACCCTCGGCGTAAGCCTGCATCAATCCGTACTCTATTCCGTTGTGCACCATCTTGACGTAGTGCCCGGCGCCGCTGGGTCCGACGTGTCCCCAACCCTTGTCAGGGGCCGGCGCCAGGGTTTCGAAAATCGGTCGCAGCCGCTCGACCGGCGCATCGTCACCGCCGACCATCATGCTGTAGCCCTCGGTCAGCCCCCACACGCCACCGCTGGTGCCAACATCGACGAAGTGAATCCCGCGCCCCTGCAGCTGTTCGGCTCGCCGCATCGTATCGCGATAGTTGCTGTTGCCGCCATCAATCACGATATCGTCCTGGTCCAGCAATCCGGTGAGCGCGTCGATCACCTGCTGGATCGGGTCCCCCGCCGGCACCATCGCCCAGGCAGCCCGCGGCGGCTCGAGCTTCTCGACCAAATCTTCCAGAGAATTGGCGCCCGTAGCACCTTCCGCCTCCGATCGCTCAACGTTTTCGGAATGGTGATCGTGAGCTACCATCTGATGCCCACCTTTGATCAGGCGGATGGTCATATTGGCGCCCATCTTGCCGAGGCCGATCATCGCCAGTTGCATCGATTGCCCTCCTGCGCCGGCGCTGCCCAGCCCCGGCCCGCTTTCCAGCCCGTACGCTCGCCGCTCTGCTCGACTACCGATTCGGCCGCAATTGACGAACCCCGTCTTGGCCCGCCACGATCACCTGGGTCGCCAGGCCGAGAAACAACCCGTGGGCGACGATGGTCGTTTGCCGATTGAGCAGGGCCGCCAGCCGTTCCAAGTCCTCGATCGGCCCGAAGGCCGCGTCGACAATCCAGTTTCCCTGGTCGGTCACGAATGGCTGCCCGTCGCTGGAGCGCAGTTCAGGCTCGGCCCCCAGAGATTCCAGGTAGCGGGCGGCCACCGACCAGCCGAAAGGCACCACTTCAACCGGCAAGGCGAACCGAGTTCCCAATTGAGGAGAGAGCTTGGATTCATCCACTACGATCATTACCCGCCGGCTGGCCTCCGCTACGATCTTCTCCCGCAGCAGGGCCCCGCCCCCGCCCTTGATCAGGTTCAGGCTTGGATCGACCTCATCCGCTCCGTCGATGGTCAGATCGACCTTTGGGTGCTGCTCCAGGTCGGTCAGCGGTATGCCAAGCTCGGCCGCCTTCGCTTCCACCAGCTGTGCGGTCGGCACCCCCAGCAGCCCCTCCAGTTCCCCTGCTCGATAACGCTCGGCTAGCTGATCGACGGCAAAGGCCGCCGTGCTGCCGAACCCCAGGCCAACCACCATACCAGGCTGCACCAGCCTGACCGCTACCTCGGCGGCCTGACGTTTGAACTGCGTCTGAGAATCGGCGGCGCTCATCGACTCCCGCCCGCCTCCTCCTTCCACTCTTGCGGGTGCATCCGCCATGTGCCCGAGATCAACCGTTCTCCCGCTCGGCCAGCATCCGCATTACCACCGGAAGCACCGGCGCCCCGTTGTCCACAATCCAGCGCGGCTCCAGCCGCTCCAACTGGTGCACCCCCCGCTGCGAGAACTCGTTGGTGGCCGCGATACACCAGGTACCTGCATCCAAGGCCGACCGCACGCCGCTGGCCGAATCCTCCAGCACCAGACAGTGCTGCGGCGGCTGTCCCAGGGCGTCAGCTACCAAAGCATAGATCTCAGGATCGGGTTTGCCGTGGTCGACGTCGTCCCGGGTAGCTATGAAGTCAAAGCTCTGCTGCAGTTCGAGCATCTCCAGCACTCGCCGCGCCTGATGGCGGCGTGACATGGTGGCCAGACCCGTGCGGCAGCCCCGCTGATGCGCAAATTCCAACACCTCCAGGTTCTCCGCACAGCGATGCTCGCGCACCAGCTGCGGATCGTCGAGCAGGCGTTCATAGTGGTGCAGGCGAAGTTGCACGTAGGCTTGCCACGGCTCGGAAACTCCGAATTCGTCCACGCGCTCGCCAGCCTTGGCCTCCAGGTCGAAGCGTCGAACCAGTGCTTGCGCCACGTCCCGACGCGGGAGGCCAACCAGCTCTTTGAAGGCCTCCAACACCTGCTCTTGCACTAGCTCGCGCGGGCACAGCTCGATCGCCGCCTGGGCGTACGATAGCGCCTTGAGCCGCTCGGTCTGCACCAAGGTGCCGTCGAGATCGAAAATGATCGCCTCGATCACCAGAGCGTCTCGCCCTCCGCTCGCCGGGTCAAACCGCTTGGGCTGCAGAGAGCAGTTGCTGCAATCCGGACAGGGTCTCGTCCGTCAGATGGATTTGCAGCACCTGGCGTCCGGCTTGTTCCAGAGCGCTCCGGTCGCCCCTAGCTTGAGCAGCCTTAAGCACCCCGAAGGTCAGGCTGGACTCCGGCGATCCGGCCTCATTCGGGATGGCGAGGTCCTCTGCATCATCCGTGGTAAGCATCAGGAATAGTCCCTTCCCACCGTCGCCCTTATGCAGCTGGCCGGTGGAGTGCAGGTAGCGCGGCCCATACCCCACTGTGGTCGCCAGCCGGGTTCGATCGCGCAAACTGTGACGGATTTGCTGCAGCAGCTCAGCCACCTGCGGGCCCGGCGGCAGATAGGCCTGAATCGCTAGATAACTTCGCCTTTCACTGGCCTTTAAGAAGCTCTCCAGGGCCTCGGTCAAGCTGGCGCTCTCGACTCGGCCGTACAGTTCCATCCCGTTTTCGCTTAGGGCCGGTGGTTCCTGCGTCAGCTGTCCACGCTGCTGGTATTCGGCCACCATTTCCTTGGCCAACCGCTTAGCGGCCTCTACGTTGGGTTGATCGAAGGGCTGAATCCCCAAGCGATGACCTGCAATTGCGGTCGCCATTTCCCACAGGAAGAACTGGCCGCCCAGATCATCGAGGTCTCGCAGGCGCATCCGAATGAGCGGATGGCCGGCGGCCCGGATTCGCTCCAGCCGCTCAGCTATCGCTGGCTGAACGATCTGATCACCTTTGTCACCAGCCGTGTCGCTGCGACCCGGCGGTTCACCATTCGTTTCGGCGACACCGTCCAGGGTGAGCTGCACGAACAACCGGTCGTCGCCGTACTGCTCGACCTCCCCCAGCCGTTCCCCCACCACCGGCAGCACGCCGGTACCGTGCTTGCCGCTGCTCTCGGCGATCAACTGCTCGACCCATGCGCCGAAGCTCTCGAGCGCTGGATCGGTGATCAGTGTCAGCTTATCGCGTCCGAGCTTGGCGAGCTCAGCCATGGCACACCCCAACCAGGCCGCCGGGCTGTCCTCGGCCTCCACGCAGGAATCGCTTCCACAGACCGCCGCCCGCGCTCGCTCGAGGATCGGCTCAATCTCCACACCGATCAGCGCTGCGGGCACCAAGCCGAAGTACGAGAGCGCCGAGTAGCGACCACCGATGTTCGGATCGTTCAGGTAGGTCGCTCGGAAATCGTGGCGCTGAGCCAGCTCAGTCAGCGGACTGCCCGGGTCGGTGATCGCTACAAAATGCGGACCAGCATTTTCGCGACCCAGATCCCCAACTACCTGGTTGTAGAAGTACTTGAAGAAGGACAAGGTCTCGATCGTGCCGCCCGATTTGGTGGCCACGATAAACAATGTGCGGCTGTAATCCAGCTGCCGATCCAGCTCGATTACCGCCTCCGGGTCGGTGCTGTCGAGCAAGTGGAATTCGAGATGGCTTTTCCGCACGCCGAACGTGCGGTGGAAGACTTCGGCCGCCAGGCTGGATCCGCCCATCCCCAGCAACACCAGCTGCCGATAGCCGTCGGCCAGCACTCCTTTGGTCAGCGCTCGCAGGCGATGCAGGTTGTCCAGCATCATCTCGGCGGTGGTCAGCCAGCCGAGCCGGTTCTCGATCTCGGTCGGGTCCGGATGCCAGACAGTGTGATCTCGCCGCCAGATGCGAGGCAGGATCTGCTGCTGCTGCACCTCCTGCACGGCCTCATCGACGGGCTCGAGATATTCACCGAGCTCGGCGCTCAGCGGCCTCCATCCATCGACCAGCTGCGCCCGCTTCTCAGCGATGGCTGACATCAAGGACTGATAGGAATCGGCGAAGGCCGCCACGCCTGCTTGCAGCAGCTCTTCCGTAATTTCGTTCAGGTCGATCCCCAGGCCAGACAGCGTCTGAAGATCATCCTGGGTTTGCTCGAGATCCGCTTCCACCGTCTCCGCCACTCGGCCGTGATCGACGAAGGCCAGCAGCGTCGCCGGCGGCACGGTGTTCACCGTATCCGTGCCAATCAGCGCTTCGACGTACCTGGTATCGCGGTATTGCGGGTCCTTCGTGCTGGTGCTGGCCCACAACGGACGCTGCACGGCTGCGCCCTGCTCCGCCAACGCTTGCCAGCGCTGGCCCGCAAATACCTCGCGGAAATGCTGATAGGCCTGCCGGGCATTGGCGATGGCAATCCGGCCGCGCAGCGAATCCGCAGCGGCGGATCCCACTCCGATCCGATCCAGCGCTCGATCCACCGCTGTGTCGACCCGGCTGACGAAGAAAGAGGCCACCGATCTGATCGCATCTACCGCATCCCTTTGCGCCAGCCGCCGTTCCAGGCCGGTCAGGTAAGCCTCCGCCACCTGGCGGTAGCGGCTGAGCCCGAAGATCAAATTAACGTTTACGTTGATGCCTTCGCCGATCAACCACTGAATCGCTTCTACCCCTGCCACGGTGGCCGGCACCTTGATCATGACATTGGGGCGCGCCAATTGCTCAAACAGCCGGCGGGCTTCCAACACGGTGCCCTCGACGTCATAGGCTAATGTAGGGCTGACCTCGATGCTGACAAAGCCATCGACGCCAGCGGTCCGCTCATAGACTGGCAGCAAAAGATCGGCGGTCCGACCAATATCCTCCAGCGCCAACCGCTCGAAGATCTCCTGGACGGTCAGGTCCTGCTCCGCCAGTCGCAGTAGCGGCTGATCGTAATCGGTGCTGCCGATAATCGCCTTCTCGAAAATGGTCGGATTGGATGTCACTCCGGTGACGCCGCGTTGGATCCACTCCGATAGCTCGCCTGAGTCGAGCAGCGCCCGCCGAATATTGTCGTACCAGATTGATTGGCCGAGCGCTTGAAGGTCATGCAGTTTGGTCATGCGGGAGGTCCTCGCGGTGAATGATACCAACCGATCTAACCGCCCGGCACGGTCGGATGCGAGGCTCGCGGGCGGGATTCGTTGGCCGAACGCAGCGCGTCAGGGCCTGGCGCGGCGAACCAGGAAAGACCCTTTGGCTGCCGGTCGCTCAGACGGTCCGGATCACAGTCTCACTGGTCAAGGTGCGATGCACCGGGCACTTGTCGGCGATAACCATCATGCGCTCCAGTTGTTCATCGCTGTAGTCCCCCTCCAGGCGGATGGACTGCTCAATGACATCGACTTGTGCGTTTGGATCGCTCTCGCAGTCCTCGCAATCGCGAGCATATACCTTGTGAATGCTGAGCTCCACGCTCGCCTCCGGAGGCGGCCATCCTTTGCGTTCAGCGTAATGTCTGATGGTCATCAGTTTGCAGGCCGCCAGGGAGGACAGCAACAATGCATACGGGTTTGGGCCAGCGGTGGGACCGTCCGCCGGATTTTCGTCCGCAATCAGCGTATGTCCGGCGGCGTCGATGGTGACCTTGAAACCTTCCTGGCTCTGAGCAGTTACTTTCATTTTGGGTCCTTTCAGCTGCGATCCGCTGGTGGGGCAGGCCGGTCGCCACCTTATCCGCAGGGATAGGGTTGGTCCAATTAACCGGCGAGCGAGGGGTCGCTAGCTCGTTCCGTAGGCTGGGATCGCTGCGCCATGAACCGCGCTAGCTTGTTCCGAAACAAGAAACTGGATTACAGCGCTGACCGCCGTGGGAGTCACCCACCTGCTGTGGTCAGCCTCCGGCTGCTGAGCGCGGTTCTCTGGCGTGTCCAGCGTACCTGGCAGCACGCAGTTGACATTGATGCCGTGCTGCTTGACCTCGGCCGAGAGACTCTCAGTTAGTCGAATGACCGCGCTCTTGGCAGCCGAGTATGCCGCCGCATTGGCCATTCCGTGCAAGCCGGGGCGAGCGGCTACATTGACGATCGCACCGTGCCCAGCCTGCAGCATGTGCGGCACCGCCGCTTTGCAGGCCAGAAATGTCGATCGTACGTTGAGCTCGAACATGAAATTCCAATCGTCCAGGCTGGTCTCGTGAAGCGGGGTGCCGGCACGGTAGCCTCCCAGGGCGTTGATCAACACATCCAAACGCCCAAACTTGTCGATTAGCTGCCCAAAGCCGGCCTCCACGGAATCGGGCTCGGTCATGTCGACGGTGCCCAAAAGCAAATGCCTGGGGTCGTCAGCCAGGTGACCACAGACCTCCTGCAGCCGGCCTGGCCTCCGATCCA
>CAZJUE010000007.1:0-16979 GCA_964549025.1 uncultured Anaerolineaceae bacterium
GAGTCATTGAAAGCTAGCCTGCAGCGCTGGGGCTATCGAGTGCTGGACTGCGGCACCGACAGCCCCGACTCGGTGGACTACCCGGATTACGCATACGCGGTCGCCAAGCTGGTGGCCGACGGGCGTGCCTGGCGCGGCGTCGTGTTGGACGGTGCCGGCATCGGATCCTGCATGACCGCCAACAAGGTGCCCGGCGTTCGGGCCGCCATGTGCTACGACCAGGCCACCGCGGTAAACAGCCGCGAACACAACAATGCCAACCTGCTGACGTTAGGCGCGGGGATGATCGGGATCGGCAGCGCCAAGGCGATCCTCAAGACCTGGCTGTCGACTGAATTTGCCGGCGGCCGGCACGCTCGGCGAGTGGATAAGATCACCCAGGTCGAGCGCCGCTACCTGCAGGTTGCGCGGGTGGGAGGCCAAGCATGAAATCCATGGATGAGGCCACCATCGAGCGACTGATCGAGGGCATCACCCGCCAGGTGCTGATCCAGCTGCAGCAGGCCGGTGGGCACAATGGAGCCGGCAGGTCTGCAGACATCTCGCCTAGCAATTACGCCGACCGGGTGCAGCCGATGATCGACGCCGGCGCCGAGCGGGTCGCCAGCACGCTGGGCGTGGCGCCCACCGATGGACGCATGGCCCAGTACATCGACCACACGTTGCTCAAGCCTGAAGCCAGCCAGGAGGAGATCGCCCAGCTGTGTTTTGAGGCCCGTAAGTATCGCTTCGCCTCGGTGGTCGTGAACCCCAGCTACGTCAAGCTTGCGGCTCAATTGCTGAAGGACAGCGGTATCGATGTATGCACCGTGGTGGGGTTCCCGCTGGGCGCTACCCCGACCGATGGCAAGGTCTTCGAAACTCAGCAGGCGATTCGCGAGGGAGCCACCGAAATCGATATGGTGATCAACGTCGGAGCGGTGAAGTCGCGCGACTACGAATTGGTCGAGCAGGACATCGCATCCGTGGCCAAGACCTGTCACGCTGGCAACGCAATCTTGAAAGTCATTATCGAAGCCGCCTTGCTGACCGATGAGGAGAAAGTGGTGGCCTGCCAACTGGCCAAGGTGGCCGGTGCGGATTTCGTCAAGACTTCTACCGGCTTTGGCCCGGGTGGAGCGACCGCTGAAGACGTGGCGCTGATGCGCCGGGTGGTCGGGCCGGACATCGGGGTCAAGGCCGCAGGCGGAATCAAGACCGCCGAAGACGCCCGCCGCATGATCGCCGCCGGCGCCACCCGGATCGGGGCCAGCGCCAGCATTCGCATCGTCGGCGGAGCGGCCGACGCGCAATCGTCCGATTCTAAGGAGCGAGCCTATGGCCGTTGACCTTCGAACTTACGTTTTTCTGGATAGCTTGCAGCCGCAGCACGCCGGCTTTCTGGGCACCGTCGCCCGCGGTTTCCTGCCGCTGCCCAACGACACCTCGCTGTGGGTGGAGATCTCGCCCGGGGTCGAGTTCAACCGCATCACCGACGTGGCCTTGAAATCGACCAAGGTGCGGCCCGGGATGCAGATCGTCGAACGCCTGTACGGCATGCTGGAGGTCCATCACGAAGACCAGGCCGAAGTGCGCGCCGCCGGCGAAGCGATCCTGGCTGCGCTGGAGGTCGAGGAGTCCGATCGGATCAAGCCCAAGGTGGTTTCCAGCCAGATCATCCGTCACGTTGATGCCCACCAGGTGCAGCTGATCAACCGCATGCGGCACGGGCACATGTTGTTGGCCGGTCAGACGCTGTACGTGCTGGAAGTCGAGCCGGCAGCCTACGCGGCGCTGGCGGCCAACGAGGCCGAAAAGGCGGCCGCCATTAACATCCTGGAAGTACGCGCTTTTGGCAGTTTTGGGCGGGTATACCTGGGCGGCGAGGAGCGCGACATCATGGCCGGCTACGGCGCGGCGGTGTCAGCGATCGAGGGCGTATCCGGGCGCGAAGCTGGCGAACAGCGGCGCGCTTGAGTTTGCACTCATGAATTCCAAAGAAGGAGAAATCGATGGCAGAACAATCCGGAATCACTGAAGCACTGGGCATGATCGAGACCCGCAGCTACCCGGCGATGGTCGAAGCCGCCGACGCGATGGTCAAGGCCGCCAAGGTTGAGCTGGTCACCTACGAAAAGACCGGCGGCGGCCAGGTCACCGCGGTGGTGCGCGGCGACGTGGCGGCGGTCAAGGCGGCGGTTGAAGCCGGCGCACGCGGGGCCGAGAAGGTTGGCGAAGTGGTCGCCATCCACGTGATCCCGCGCCCGCACGGCAATGTCGACAGCACCTTGCCGCTCGGCCGCCAGCCCGGCGAAGCCAGCAGCCCGCAAGCGCAAGCGGCGTAGGCTAAGGACTCCCGGCAAGTTTCGGATGGGGCTTCCGGTTGCCCGGAGCCCCGTCGCCAACGCACCCTGCCGGTTGACGGGCGGGAGCGGTTGGCCAGGGCTCGGCGGAGCTGTGAGCCCCATCCGACAGAATCGGAGTGCCATATGTATTTAGGTAGGGTCGTGGGAACCTTGGTGGCCACGCGCAAAGAGGCCTCGCTGGATGGGCTGAAGTTCCTGGTGCTCAAGCAGCTGGACGTGGAGGGAGCCGAAACCGGCGGGTACCGGGTGGCCGCCGACGCGGTCGGGGCCGGCTTGGGTGAGGTGGTGCTATACGCCACCGGCAGCGCCGCTCGCCAGACGGTAATGACCCACCAGCGGCCGTGCGACGGGGTGATCATGGCCATCGTCGACCAGCTGGAGGTCGGCGGGGAGCTCAAGTATGACAAGGCGACAGCCGGGTGATGGGAGCCCGGGTGCGGATCGAGGAGGCCCTACCGCAATGGGCCTCCGGCTGATGCGTGACCAAGCTCCCGCCAAACCGGCCGACTGGAAGGCAGTCCGATGATTGAACAGACTCAGATCGATGCCATCGTCGAGCAGGTGATGTCCGAGCTGCGGCAGGGTGAGCGGGTGCGGCACGGGCCCAATCCAGAGGCACAAGCGCTGCACAGGCCGCCAAGCCCGCACCGACCGCTGCAGCACGGCAGCAACCTGTTTGGCGATGTGGACAGCGCGGTCAGCGCGGCCAATGTGGCCTTCCAACAGCTGCATCAGCTGCCGCTGGAAGTGCGCGAAACGATGATCTCGCACATCCGGCGTATCGCTCGCGAGAACGCTCAACTGCTGGCCTACGAGGCCTGGCAAGAGACTGGGATGGGTCGCTACGAGGACAAGATCCAGAAGAACCTGCTCAATGCCAACAAGACGCCGGGCACCGAGGTCTTGAATCCCACCAGCTGGACCGGGGATCGCGGACTCTCGCTGGTCGAGTGGGCGCCATATGGAACCATTGGGGCCATTATCCCCAGCACGAATCCGACCTCGACCGTGATCTGCAACACCATCGCCATGGTGGCCGCCGGCAACGCGGTGCTGTTCAATGCACATCCCGGCGCCAAAGCCTGCTCCAACTTGGCGGTGCAGTTGATGAACGAAGCGATCGTTGAAGGCGGCGGACCGGCCAATCTGGTAGCCGGTATCGCCGAGCCGACCATCGAGACCGCCCAGGCGATCATGGCCCACAAAGGTGTGCGGGTGCTGACCGTCACCGGTGGCATCGCGGTGGTGCGGGCGGCAATGGCCAGCGGCAAGCGGGCCATCTGCGCCGGCCCGGGAAATCCGCCGGTGCTAGTGGACGAGACCGCCGACCTGGAGCAGGCCGGGCGCGACGTGGTCTTCGGCGCTTCCTTCGACAACAACATCATTTGTACCGACGAAAAAACGCTGATCGCGGTGGATTCGATCGCCGATCAACTCAAGCAGGTGATGGCCCGCTACGGAGCCTATCTGCTAGAGCCGGGCGAGGTCGAGCGGCTCATGCAAGTGATCTTCGAAGAAGTCCCTCCCCCGGGTCGCCATGGCACGATGAACAAGCAATTCATCGGGCAGAACGCCAACGTGATTCTGCGAGAGATCGGCATCGAGGTCGGAGACGAGGTGCGGCTGGCATTGGCGGACGTACCGAACGATCACCCGTTGGTGTGGTCGGAGCAGATGATGCCGGTATTTCCTTTGACCCGCGTGCCGAATGCCGAGGCAGGCATTCAGCTGGCGGTGGACTCGGAACATGGCTTCCGCCACACAGCGGTGATCCACTCCAAGAACATCGACAACATGAGCAAGATGGCGCGGGCGATGGACTGCAGCATCTTCGTCAAGAACGGTCCCTCGCTGTCCGGCCTGGGCCACGGAGGCGAAGGCTTCTGCTCGTTTACCATCGCCAGCCCGACCGGTGAGGGGCTGACCAACCCACGCAGCTTCAGCCGCTTGCGCCGCTGCACCCTGGTGGATTCGTTCCGCATCGTCTGATGTTCGATCCGGCGCTCAGCTTGATCGAGTTCGACAGCATCGCCGCCGGCATCCTGGCGGCGGATGCGATGGTCAAGCGCGCCCCGATCGACGTGATCCAGGCCGGCACGGTTCAGCCGGGCAAGTACCTGGTATTGATCGGCGGGCTGACCGCCGACGTCGAGGAGTCGCTGGCCGCCGGACGTGAGGTCGGCGGCGGCGCGATCGTCGATCTTGTCTACCTGCCGCAGGTGCACCCGGAGGTGGTCGAGGCGCTGCGCGGCGGGCGGGTACCCGATCCGAACGACGCACTGGGCGTGGTGGAGACCCGCTCGGTGGCCGCCGCCATCCATGCCGCCGATGCCGGCATCAAGGGCGCCGAGGTGCGGCTGGTGGAAGTGCGGCTGGCCGATGGCCTGGGCGGCAAAGGAATCGTGTTGTACTCCGGCCTGGTGGCCGATATCGAGATCGCGGTAGCGCTGGGGGTGGGAGTGATCGACCAAGCCAAGCAGTTGGTGCGTCAGGTCGTGATCCCACAGCTGCACCCGGAGATGTGGGCTAATTTATCGTCAGCGACCCGTTTTGCGGAGAGGGTGCACGCATGAGAACCTGGGCACAAGCAGGCGTGAGAACGCCGGCAAGCAACCGGGTTCGGACCGGGTTGCCGCTCGCACGGCGAGCAGAAGGTGAACAAGCGTGAAATTCGCCCGCGTTCTGGGAACGGTGGTTTCAACCTTGAAGTACGAGGACCTGGAGGGCATCAAGTTCCTGGTGGTACAGCCGCTGGACGAGGACTTGCAGCCTACTGGATTGGCCGAAGTGGCCGCCGACGCAACCGCCCAGGCGGCGCCAGGCGAGTTGGTATTCATGGTTGCCAGCCGAGAGGGGGCCCAAGCGCTGCCCGAGACCTTCGTGCCGGTCGACCTGGCGATCACCGGCATCGTAGATGAGGTCGAGGTGGCGCGCAACGGCCGGCGAGCAGAGCGCACCGCGCGCTGGCATGGCACAGATTGATACATGTACATCGGCAAGGTGATCGGCACGGTGGTCTCGACCATCAAGATCTCGCACCTGCAGGACAGCAAGTTGCTGCTGGTCGATCAGCTCGACCTGCGCGGCGAGGAAACCGGCGACTACGACATCGCGGTGGACGTCGCTCAAGCTGGCATCGGTGACACGGTGCTGGTGATCGACGAGGGCAACGGCGCGCGTCAGGTGCTGGGATTGGACCCCGGCGCGGTGAGGGCAGTGATTGTCGGGGTGGTCGACGAGGTGGCGCTAGATCTCGGCCAGACCTAGGTTCAAGTCCGCTTAAATGGCCAGGAGTTGAGATTGCTGGTTGTCCTCAGGCTCAAGGTCAATAATGAAGGTTGATACGCCCTCCACCAGGTAGATCTGGTCGTCGATGTGACTGGTGTATCCGGAGAGCTCCGCGACTAGAAGGTCATCAGGATCGCGATGTAGCTCGGTCCTGTTCGAACTTGGCACCTGCAACATGAAGTAGCCGCGTGGGTTGGTTTGGGTGGACACATCGGCTATTTTGAGGCTGATCTGGACTCCCTCAAGTGGCTCGCCACTACTTTGATCGACCACATATCCATGAAGCATGGTGTAGCCTGGACGATGCGTGGCGTCGACGAGTTCAGGCTGTAGCTCCGGTGCCACGCTGAGCGGGATCATCCAGAACACGACCGCAAACTCGTGCCCGGCGGTAATCATGAAATGGGTGACCATGGGGGCGTAGCCGTCGAGCGCGGCCGCGAAGTTGTAATTTCCTTCTGGCAGCTCGATTGTCTCTCCACCGCGATTGAGCTGCCAAACACCGGTCAAATCGTCTGGCGGAGGCTGGGTCTCGACCTGGGCGTCGCCTTGCGAACCGGGATACACGCTAAGCGCCGCGGCCAAACCGTAGCCGGTGTCGGCATCGCGGGCCGCGATATGGATTGCACCGGTCGGTCCCGCTGGGGTCGGGCTAGCGACGAGGGTCAGCTCAAGCTGTGAATCGACGGTAGGAAGCAGGCGAGCGGTGGCTGTCGGTCCGCCAGCTGCCAGTCCAGCGTCAGTAGGCCGGGCTTGCTCTTGCACGCAGCCTGCAAGCGGCAACATGAAGATCAGTGGAACCGCCAAGCGTACTCGGGCCGCGAGCCGATTCATGAGACTGACGCAGCAGGCAGATCAGCGGCTGGTAAGCAGAACGGGTTGATGTTTGTCATCATCTGGGGCGAGCTGCCTGGAGAGGTGATTCTCGTCAGGGATGGGGAACGGCTTGCCGGGCAAGTTCTGCGAATTCCGGCTTGAGGCTGGCTCCTCCCACCAGCGCGCCGTCGACTTCCGGCATGGTCATGAATTCGGCGATATTGTCGACGGTTACGCTGCCGCCGTACTGCACACGGATTGCCTCTGCAGCCTTTTCATCGTAAAGCTCCGCCAGTGCGCCTCGCACCGAGAGCCCGATGACCCGATTGGCATCCACCGGGGTGGCGGCCTCGCCAGTGCCAATCGCCCAGATCGGCTCGTAAGCAATCACACAGTCGACGGCCTGATCGGCGGGTACGTCCTTGAAAGCGGCGCGTAGCTGCCCACCCACGATAGCGTCGGTCTGGCCGGCCCGGTTCTGCTCCAGGTTCTCTCCCAGGCACAGGATCGGGATCAGCTCGTGCCCCAGCGCGGCCTGCAGCTTGCGGTTGATGGCGGTGTCGGTCTCGGACTGGCTGCCGGTCGCTCGCCGCTCAGAGTGCCCGATGATCACGTACTGGCACACTCCGGCCAACATGCCGGGAGCAATCTCACCGGTGTGAGCTCCAGACTGTTCCCAGTGCAGGTTCTGCGCTCCCAGTGCCACCGGGGAGTCCTGCAACAGCTCGCTAAGCTCGCCCAATACGGTGTAGGGCGGGCACAGTACCAGATCGATACCCTCGAGCTGGCTCAACCCCGGCAGCAATTGCCGCGCAAACTGGACCGCTTGCTCTCGGCGGCCCAGGTTCATCTTCCAATTCGCGGCGACGATCGGTGTGCGGTTCAGGGGGTTGCGGTTGCGGTTTGGCTCGAGCTGCGGGGAATGGCTTCCTTGGGCAGCAGAGCGATTGCATCCACCATCTCTCGATTGAAAAGCATTGCCGGCGAGCTGGCGCGGATATCGGGGAACAAAATCGCCAGCAGCTCGCTGTTGTACAGTGGAATGAAGATTCGATCGCCCTCGATCATGAAGCTGCCGTAATTGAATTTGCCGGGGGTCTCGACCTGGCCGCGCAGCTCGTAGCCGCCCAGCACCAGATGCACCCAGTGAGGCAACATGGTGCTGTATCCACCGCGTGCCATCCCCGAGGGCCCGATCTCGGCCCGGCTGCTGAGCAGCACAGCGACGACCTCGTCCTTAACCACCCACAGCGTCTGGTAGCGAGCCACCATGCGGCTGGGCTGGTGCAGGCGGCTCAGGTGCGCGCCGTCCAGTGCCAAATAGTTGGTGGTGGGAAGATTGAGGTAGCTGAAAAGCCCGGTGGCGCCAGGATCCACCCTCCCGAGAATGCGGTGGCTGGCAGTGTATATTTCGACTGAGATCGGTCGGGCCAAATTACTGTCCGGCTGGTAGTGCGAAGCTCAACTTGGTGCTTGCTGGCGTCTGATCGTACCACATGACTCCCGCCATGCTTTCCACGATCATTCGGATCTCGCCCAGCGAAAGGCCGTATCCCAGGTTTCCCGAAGAGGGATTAGCCGTCGGCTCCGTCAACGCCGATAGTGTTTCTGCGGATAGGCCGGTGCTGGAGTCGGCCACCGTGACCGACACCCAACGGCCGTCCGTCAACTGCAGGCCGGACGGAACCAGCATGTCGTCGGACTGTTCACCGCCTGACTGGAACTGACTGGTCCGTATCAGCACCCGCCCGGTCATCGTGCGTCGGATTGCGCCGACTACCAACGCCTCAACCGCCTGGCGGACCCGGCCGGGTTCGCCCTCAAACATCTCTACCGACGATTCGGATTCGACAATTAGATTCAAACCACGACGCTCCGCCATCAATTTGTGCTCGGCAGCCACCCGCTGCACGATGCGCGGCAGATCGACCATATTGGCGGCTGTCTGGGCGTCAATGGTCGAGATCGGCATCGCCCGCAGCTGCTTCAGTTGCTCGTGGATCTTGCGCAGCTCCGCATTGCCCAGCAGGCTGCCGGTTCCGGCGCCGTTCATGAATTCCTGGAAGGCCTCCAGGGTGTGATCCAATCCTTCCACCAGGTCTTTGGGTGCCACGCTGATCGGACCGGTGCCGCCCGAACTGGCGCCGGCTTGCTGCACCAAAGTGGCCCGATCGATCGCCACCCCGGCCCAGTCTGCAAGCGTCATCAGCAGATCGACGTGATGCTGATTGAACGAACGCAGCGCTAGCCGGTTGTACACACCCAGCACCCCGACCACCTCTTTTCGAATGCGGATGGGGACCTTCACTACCGACTGGACCATGAAGCCGGTCTGGACTTTAACCGGCCCGCTGTTCATGCTCGGCTGGCGCAGGATCGGTTGGCCAGTTTTGAACACCTGTCCAACCAACATGTCGTCAGCGCGCAATCGCTGGAGGGTAGCGTGACGCTCGCCGGCTTGCTTGGTTGCCCGCAGCACCACTTCGTTGGTTTCGGAGTCGGCCAGGTAGATGCTGGCTTCCTCGGCGTCGGTGATGTAGGCGGCGGCCTCGACCAGGCGAGTCAGGATCTGATCCAGGTCATCCAACCCGGCCACCACCCGGCCGATCTCGGTCAGCATGCGGATCTCCTCGCCGCGCCGGCGCAGTTCATCTTGCAAGTTCTCAACGCTGCGTGTCAGCTCGCCGGTGCCACCGGCCCCCTTGCGGGCATCCGCCAGGGCCAGAATGGCGTCACGTAGCTCTTCTTCGCGATAGGGCTTGAGCAGCACGTCTCGCACGCCCAGGTGCAGGAAGCTGCGCAGCCGCGAGGCGGGGAAATGGGCGGCCAGCACGATCGCTGGGGCGTCGTCGCCCATCTCGCGCCGATTGCGCAGGCCAGACATCGGGTCGCCACGGATCTGGGTGACGTCCACGATCAATACATCGGCTGGCGGGGCCTCTTCTTTGGCCGGCCAGGCCTCGAAGCCGGCGGGTTTCAGCACCCGCTCGACCAGCTGGGCAGCGTTGGTCTCCACATCAGCGATCACCACCACCGTTGGGGAGGCCGCCTTGATTGCGACGTTGCTCTCTTCAGTCATTGGGTTGATTCAGCGGCGGTGGCCAGATCGTAGTGCGGAATCCAGCCCATATTATCCAGCGGCCAATAGACCAGGATCGCTTTGCCGATGATCGTTTCGACCGCCAATGGGCCCCAATCGGTTGAGTCCTGTGAGTTGTTGCGATTGTCGCCCAACACGAATACTTCCTCAAGGCCGACCCGCCATTCGCCGCTGAAGGCCGGAGGTGAAGATAGATATGGCTCGTTGATCAGATCGCCATTCACGTAGAGGCTTCCGTCCTGCACCTGCACCACATCGCCGGGCAAGCCGATCACCCGCTTGATAAAGCGGCGCTCTTCATTCAAAGGAAAGGGGAACACCACGATGTCGCCGCGTTCCGGCGTATCCAGCAGGTAAGCCAGGCGATTGACCACCACGAACTGGCCGTCGTGCAGGCTCGGCTCCATGCTGTTGCCCTCCACCCGAATGCGGGCGGTGACCAAATTAACCACCACGAAAAGAACCGCCGCGAAGGCCACCGTTTGCAGCAGGCTGACGAAGGCCCTGAACAATCGTCGGGCGAAGCTGGGTGGTTGAGGTTGGTCGATTCGTGGATGCGTGGGCCCGATATACGGGAAATCACTCACGAGCAGGATTATAAGTGCCGCCATATAGCGCTGACAAGCGTACCCCGGTCTAACTGGATTGTTGGCGCCTTGGGGCGCGTTTGCGCTTGCGGAAGGAAAGCCGAATGGGGGTGCCCAGGAACGGATGAAGCTCGCGAATTCGGTTTTCCAGGAAGCGCTGGTAGCTGAAATGTACAAGCTCCGGATCATTGACGTGGAACAGGAAGGTCGGAGGGTCGCTGCGTACCTGGCTGACGAAGTACAGCCGCAGGCGCTTGCCGGCCTTGGAGGGGGGCGCATGTGCTAGCTGGGCGTCCAGCAGCAACTGGTTGAGCATGCCGGTGGGGATGCGCGAAAGCCGCTGCTCCCAGACCTTCAACGCCATCGGCAGAACCTGCTCGACCGCAGTGCCTTCGGTGGCGGAGATGAACAGGGCCGGCACGAAGTCCATAAACTTCAACTGGGACCGGGCGCTGGCGGCGAAGGTCTCGGTGCTGTAGCCCTGGCGGTGCATCAGGTCCCACTTATTGACGATCAGCACCACGCTGCGGTATCTCTCCAGGATCATGCCGGCAATATGGGCATCCTGGGCGGTTACTCCTTCCGAGCCGTCAATCAGCAGCAGCGCCACCTGGGCGCGTTCGATGGCTTGCAGCGCCCGCAGCACCGAGTACTTCTCGACGCCAGGCGCAATCTTGCCGCGCCGGCGAATGCCAGCGGTATCGATCAGGGTGAGCGGTAGGCCCTCATAGCTCAGATAGGTATCGATTGAATCCCGGGTGGTCCCCGGAATGGGCGAAACGATCACCCGCTGCTCTCCGAGCAGTTGGTTGAGCAGGCTGGATTTACCCACGTTCGGCCGACCTACGATGGCGATGCGGACCCGGTCGTCGTCCACTTGCTCCCCATCGTTGCGCACGCCCAGGCTCTCCAGCAAGCGGTCGAGCATTTCACCGGTCCCAGTGCCGTGCATGGCTGAGATCGGAATCGGGTCTCCCATACCCAGTTCATAGAACTCCAGCGCCTGCTTTCGGCGCTGGGCGTTGTCGGCTTTGTTGGCTACCAGGAGGATCGGAGGGAAGGGCGCTCCGTTCCTGGTGGTCTGGAGATGGCGCAGCTCGTCGGCCAGCTGCTGATCGAGGCCGGTCAGCCCCGATACCACGTCGACCAGAAACAGCACTGCATCAGCTTGCTGGATGGCAAATTCGGCCTGCGCCCGCACCTGCGGCAGGAACTGGCCCGGATCGTCGCCGATCGGCCCCGGCTCCAGGCCGCCGGTGTCGATCAGGTCAAAGGCCACTCCGCTCCATTCGGCCTCGGCGACCAGCCGGTCTCTCGTGGTGCCGGGCAGCTCGTCCACCACCGCCAGGCGATCGCCGATCAAGCGGTTGAAGAGGGTGGACTTGCCCACGTTCGGCCGTCCAATCAAGGCCACTACTGGCTTTGCCATCTGAGTTTACGGGGTCGGAGTCGGCGCCGGGGGTACGTTGCTGACGGTGACCTCGATTGTGGACGGGAACACCGGCTCGTGCTCGACGTCGGTGGGGGCAATGATCACCAGCGGCTGTACCTGGTGGGTGCCCGGCTCAAGATCCAGCAAATCAACGATCACGCGCACGTCCTCGGTCTGCAGCGCATTCAAGGTGGGCAGTGGCCCGGTGAGGATGATGTCCACCTCGGACGGAGAAGACTGGGCGAACAGGCCCTCCGACAGGCCGCGCACTTCGACCGGCCGGGTGATTGTGATCGTACCTTCCACCGGCGAGATACTGACCTGCACCAACACTCCCTGATCCTCGACCGGGGAGATCTCCGGAGGCAGGTCCAGCGACAAGCGGCGTTCCAGATCGGCGGTGGCGCCGGTGAGATCCAGCGGCAAGGTCAGCACAAAGCCGGGCAGCGACTCGAGCGCCTCCGGGTCGGATGAGAACACGGTTACCACTTCGGGGGTGACCGAGACATCGGTCAGCCGGTAGCCGGCATCGGCCAGCGCCTCCTCGCCTTCCAGATCGGGGACCACTGAAACCAGCCGAAAGCGTTCGCGCGGCTCGATGGTCGCTGAGACCGTCACCACGGATGGGTCGAGCTCTAGTCCCTGCACCCGATTGCCTTCTGCGTCGACCGGCATCAGCTCGACCTCCAGTTCCTGGTCCTCGCGGCGGTCGGTGACGTTGATCTCCGCCTGCACTGCGACGACCTGGTCCACCAGCGATACTGGGCCATACAGCACTGACCGATCGGGGGTGGCGCCGGTGGACGATACCCGGTAGCCGAGCTGTGGCTCACCGACCGTGATCACTTCGATGTCCCACCCGGCGGTGGAGGCGCGCTCGATCGTCAACCGCACTTGGGAGGGCTCGTAATCGGCGACCCGCGCTGGTCGGATCGTCATACTGGGCTCGACTTCCAATAGGTGGGAGCCCTCAGTTGCCCCCGAAAGATCAACCTGCAGCGCGATGCTATCGGGCTCGATCAGCTCCCACACCGACAGCGGCGCGCGGACGGAGACCGAACCGCTGGTCGGCGGCGAGGCGCCCACGATCAGCAAACCCTGCCGCAGCCCTCGGTACTCGATCGAAATCGAATTGAGCTCGCGCACCTCGGTCGGGTCCTCATTGATTACCGCCACGATCCAAACCGCGATCGCCAGCACCAGTGCCAGCAGCAGCGAGCTGAGGTTGTTCCAGATCCAGCGCAGCATGCCTAATCCCCCGTCGCCTCCGCCTGCGAGCGGCCGCCCCGAACCAGCAAGCGGCTGAGCCAATTCGGCAATCCGGTGACCCTGCGCGGTCGGTAGAAGGCGGTCAGGATGTTGCGCAGCCGGCTGCGATCCAGCCGACGGATCATGCGGCCGTTGTGGGTGATCGAGATGCTGCCGGTCTCTTCCGAGACCACCACCGAGACCGCGTCGCTGACTTCGCTGATCCCCAGCGCTGCCCGGTGCCGCAGGCCGAGCTTGCGCTCCGAACCACGGGACAATGTTCCACTGGCTGAGAGCGGCATCACGCAGGAGGCGGCCGCAATGCGGTCGCCGCGCAGGATCACCGCGCCGTCGTGCAGCGGCGTGTTGACGTAGAAGATCTGGATCAGCAATTCGGTAGAAAGCTCGGCGTCCAGGCTGACACCGGTCTCGATGTACTCCTCCAGGCGGTCTTCGCGCTCAATCGTGATCAGCGCACCATGCCGCACGTCTGCCAGCCGCTCGCTGGCGCTGACGATCAGGTTCACGGTGCGCTCGGTCTGTGCTGGCTAGGAGTACAGGCTGAAGAACGCGCCGGCCCGCCCCAAGCGCTCGAAGGCCCGTCGGATCTCCGGAGCGAAGATCACCGGGATGGCAAACAGCAGCGCCGGCAGCGTGGCGGTGAGCAGCGAAGAGAAGGCCGGCAGCGGCAGCAGGCTGGTGAGCAGCGCCATGATTACGAACAGCAGCACCATACCCCGCAGCAGCACCACCGCCCGGGTGCCGCGCAGCAGAATGATGACCAGGAAGAACACACCGGTCACCAGCAGCAGGTCGAGCAGCGCCAGGGCGTCGATCCGCTGCAAGAAGAAAGTGATTTCGTCGATCAGTTCGGCCATCGGTCTTCGTTCACTGGGCGCGCAGCCTCACGCCAGCGCTGGCTGCAGAGCGTCCACTATGGAGAACACGGGAAACGGCAGTACGCCGCGCCGGGGAGGCCTGCCCGGTCTGCGCAGGCCGGGTCGTTCATTACCCGCCTTCTTTGAGGTTGCGCAGCAGCTCCACGTAACCTTCCACGTCGGGCGGATCCAGGTCGATGATGGCCTGGATGCTGCGCACCGCGTCGTCGGTTTGGCCGGCGTCCAGCTGGATCTCTCCCAGGGCATCATATTGCGCGATTGCGTCCGCTTCACGCCCGGCTGCCTTGTAGGCTTCCGCCAGTCGGGCGTGCAGCGATTGTCGCCCCGGATGCTCACGTGCCATCTCCTCCAGCAGGTTGAGTGCTTCCGCTCCCCGGCCGGACTCCACCAGGAATTCCAGGTAGCTGTCCAGTTCCTTGGCGGCCTGATCCTCCTGCCCGACCCGCAAATTGAGGTCGATCAGGCTGACGCGCGCCTTGTCGTCGCCGGGATCGATGCTGCGGATCTGCTCGTACACTCGCAGCGCCCGGCGCTGATCCAGCCGTGAGAGATCGATGTCTCCCATCATGTGCAGAATCCGCAGCGACCAGCCGTTGCCGGTCGACAGCTGCTGCGACAAACGCAGTGAGTTGGAGAGGGTCTTGCGAGCCAGATCGATCTCGGCCATATCACGATAGATCTCTGCCAGATCCAGCGATTGGTTGAGTGCCTCGTCGCCGCGGTCCTGCTGCACCAGCAGGTCAATCAGCCGGGTGCGGGCCTGGATATCGACCGGCGAGTGCTGCAGAATCTTCATGTAGACATCTGCGGCCTGGGCGCTCTCGCCTCGCACCCGATGGGTTTCGGCCACCATCGACAGTTTGGCATAGCCGGAATCGGTGTGGCCGGATGCGATCTGGATTTCGGCCATCCGCCGGTGCAGCGTCAGATAGGTGGGCGCATGGCTGAGCGCCAGCATGGCTTCTTCCAGCGCCGAGGCGTGCAGCCCTTGATCCATCATGCGATCGATGCGTCGCATCGACTGCGAGACCTGGTCGGTATCGCCTACCGCCAGCATCTCGGCAATCGGCGCCACCCCCTCCTTGGCGGCTTCTTTGTCGAGCTTGACCCGCGCTTCCTTGAGCCGTTTGAGCCATTCTGGCCCGGTCAAGAACTCCAGGGTGCTGTCGACGATCTTGCCCAAGGCTCTCTTGTTGCCTTCGGTTTCGGTGGCCAGCAACGCCTCGTAGTATTGATTGAGTTGGTCGGATTGGGTGGATTCGACCGTCAGGCTGTCGGCCAATTTGAGCGCTTGGAGCAGATAGCGGGCCGATTCGGCCAGGTCTTTGCGCTCTTTGGCCATCCGGCCAAGCGCCAGGTTGGCGCCCAGTGCCAGTCCGGGGTGCCCAAGCGAAGCCACCAGGTGCTTGCGGGCCTCGTTCGCTTCGCCAGATTCCTTCAGCAGCATCCCCATGTTGTAGTGGGCCGCCGGGTGATCGAGACCGGCTTGCATGGCGCGGGTGAGGTCTTTGATGGCTTGCTCGGTGTGTCCGCGGGTTTGCAGGTCAATGGCCTGGGCCAGGTAGCGGTAGATTGCGGCGGACGGTCTGAGCTCGCCGGTGCTGCCGCGGGCAATTTGCGCCATTCCCAGCGATTCGCGGGCGTTGTCGTCCTTGGGCTCCTCGAACAGGATACCGGCCAGGATGGTCAGCGCCTCGCCTTGGGCCGCCGATTCAGGGTCCTTGAGCTGCTCGTCGTCTTCGATCGGCTGGTCATCTTCGGCGCGCAGGTAGTCCTGGACTTGCGCCATGCGTAATGGGGCGGTGCCACCCTTGGGCTGGGTTGGGGCGGGCAGTTCCTTACCTTGATTGAGCAGCCGCAGGAATTGGGTCGCCTCCGAATCACCCGGCAGGATGGCCAACGAGCGCTGCACCGCCTCTTTGGCCCGGTCGACCTTACCGGCGCGCTGCAGGATGGAGGCCACCGACAGGTACTCCATGGCTGAATCGCGGGTGCGCCCCAATCGTTCGTAGGTCAGCGCCAGGCGGGAGCGGGCCGCCAAGTTTTGTGGGTCGAGTCGGGCGATGTGGCGCCAATTGTCGACCGCCTTGCCGGCGTCTTTGCGTCGAATGTACATGTCGGCGGCTTCTTCGCGCGACTGAATCGACTCTTCAATCTTGCCCAGGCGCTCGAAGATCTCGGCCCCTTTTTCGATGGGGATCGGATCGTCGGGGGTCGACTCGCCGGCTTGTTGATAGGCACTGAGCGCCTCTTCCAACTGCCCGGTTTCGAGCAGCGCCAGCGCCAGGCTGTTGAGCGCGTTGGGATTGCTGGGGAACTCCGCCAGTGCCTTGCGATAGAACTCGATGGCACGGTTCCACTGCAGGTCCCAGGCCGCCGAGTGGCCCAGGCGCATCGACTCATTAAAGAGGTCTTCTCGTCCTGCCATTTTCCGAAAGGGAAGCGATTCTAGCACAGGAGCCCTGCGAGGGCTTGTAGGGGGCGACGCGCCGGTGGAGTGGCGGGACAGGGAGGTGGGTGATCAGATTCGCAAGCGGGCGACGCGGCGCAATTCCGGGTGGCTGCGGGGTATTGCCACGCTTAGTCTACCGGCTGCATGTTCTCCCAGTTGGGGCCGAACTTGGCATCGGTCTTGAGTGGGACCTTGAGCTGATAGGCCTCCTGCATCACCTGCTGGACCAGCCCGGCGGTCTTCTTGAGCTCCTTTTCGGGGCACTCGAGCACCAGTTCGTCGTGCACTTGCAGCAGCATCCTAGCCTTCAGACCGGCTTGCTCCAGCGCGGCGGGCAGCTCGATCATCGCCAGCTTGATGATGTCGGCCGCCGAGCCCTGGATCGGCGAGTTGATGGCTTCCCGCTCGGCGCGGGCCCGCACTTGCGGTGGTGCCGGCTTGCCATCCGCCGCCAGCTGCGGGAAGTAGCGGCGACGCCCCAGGATGGTCTCGGTGTAGCCGAGTTCGGCGGCCTTCTCCCGGGTCTCGTCGATGAACTTGCGCACCCCGGGGAAGCGTTCGAAATATAGATTGACGAACTCCTCCGCTTCCGCCAGCGTCATATCGGTGCTGCGGGTCAAGCCGAAGGGGCTGATTCCGTACAGCAAACCGAAGTTGACCGCCTTGGCCCGCCGCCGGTCGTCGGCCGAGACCTTGTCGGGATCGCTGCCAAACACCGCTGCGGCAGTGGCGGCGTGGATGTCTTGATCGTCGAGGAAAGCTTGGATCATGGCTTTGTCCCCGGTCATGTGGGCCGCAACCCGAAGTTCGAT
>CAZJUE010000007.1:17079-26852 GCA_964549025.1 uncultured Anaerolineaceae bacterium
AGTTCCTCGAACAGCACTTTGGAGAGCTGCTGGGTAGAGTTCACGTTGAAGTCGTGTCCGACCCGATCGAAAAGCTCGGCTTCGATCACCCCCAGCCGCTCGGTCAACTGGTCGGCCAAATCAGCCAGGAAATTGGCGTCCAGGCCGATGCCAGCCATCTCCATATCGGCCAACACCCGTGCCAGCGGCATCTCGACGTCTCGGAAAAGCGCCAACTGGTTGCGCTCTCCCAGTTCCTGCTCAAGAATCGGTCGGAGCCGCAGGCAGACCTCGGCGTCGGCCGCCGCGTACGGGGCCGCTTTTGCGATCGGTACTTGCGCCATGGTGATCTGTTTGCGACCGGTTCCGATCAGTTCATCGATCGGCGTCATCTCGATCCCCAGCCGCACCCAGGCCAGCGATTTCAGGCCCAAATTGCGGGAGGTGGGGTAGGACAGCCACTCAGCCAGCATGGTGTCGAAGCTCAATGGCTCGGCCACCAGCCCGTGGCGCGCCAGCACGGTGAAGTCGAATTTCAGGTTGTGGCCCACCTTCTCGATCTTGGGATCGGCCAGCGGGCCCTTAAGCGCCTCGACCACCGACCCGAGTTCGAGTTGCTCGGACCCGGCCCGCTCGGGCGAGTGCCCGACCGGAATGTAGTAGCCCTCACCCGGCTCCACTGCCAGCGAGATCCCCACCAATTCGGATAGCATCGAATCGGGGGCGGTGGTTTCGACGTCGAACGCAATGGCCTTGGCCTTGTCCAGTCGCTTGGCCAATGCTTCCAGAGCCTCCGCAGTATCCACCACGATGGTCTCGGTCTCGGGCCCGGTCTTGGCTTCCCCGACGAAAAGGTCGCCTTCCTCTTCGGCCTGTTTGACAACGCGGTTCAGCAATGTCCGGAATTCAAGTTCGCGGAAGAGCTCTGCGATCTGCTCCCGATCGTAGCCTTTAGCCCGGCAGGCCTCCAGCTCGAACTCGATCGGCACGTCGGTCACGATCTCACCCAGTTTGCGGCTGAGATCGGCGTTCGCTCGTCCCTCATCGAGCTTATTGCGAAAGCGGGTGGGTACTTCCTCCAGATGCTTATAGACCGTTGCCAAGTTGCCGTATTGCTGCAGTAGATTGACGGCGGTCTTCTCACCGACGCCTTTGACCCCGGGAATGTTGTCGCTGTTGTCACCGACGATGGCCTTGAGGTCGATCAACTGGACCGGGTCGAGTTTGTACTTCTGCTTGACCTCTTTAGGGCCGTAGTCGATCGCCTCCGAAAGCTTCTGGCCTGCCAGCCGGATGGTGACGTTCTTGTCGGCCAGCTGGAGCAAGTCGCGATCGCCAGTCAGGATGATGACCTGTACCCCGGCTTCAGCAGCCCGCTTGGCTACCGTACCCAACACATCGTCGGCCTCGTATCCATTGGCCTCCAGCGTGGGAATGCCGAAGGCCGACACCACCTGCCGGATACGTTCTATCTGCAGGCGTAGATCATCCGGCATTTTCTCGCGGGTGCCCTTGTACTCGTCAAACAGGTCGTCGCGGAAGGTCTTACCTACATCGAAGGAGACCGCCAGATACTCGGGAGACTCCTGCTCCAGCAGGCGCAAGATGACCGAGGTGAAGCCGTAGGTTCCTGCGGTCGGCTCGCCCGAGGTGGTGGTCCAGCGCGAGAGGTCGCCGCCGCGAGTCAGCGCATAGTAGGTTCGGTAGGCCAGCGCGTGCCCGTCGATCAGGTAGAGCCGGGGTCTTTTTGTCACCGAGGCGGCCCGACGATGCGCGGGCCCAGCCAGAAAGCCCAGTCCTGGTTAGAGGCGCCGTTGGACAGCACGGCCAGTACAAACTCTACTGAACTCCCAGCTAAAGATGAGACATCAACATTGACGTGCATAATGCTGCCGTCGTAGGACTGGTCCCACTGCCCGAGATTCTGCAGGGCACCGCCGTTCGCTCGATAGTTGAGCTGGAAGCGGACGTTGCAGGCCACTCCATTGAACAGGCAGCCGATGACCGCCCTGAAGCTGTCGCCCTCCTCAACCTCAAAGGCCGGGAACTTGCCGGTGATCACTCCGTTGTTCACCCACTGCGGGTGGGTGAACAGCACAGGCTCATTTTCGGTTGTGCCGTTTTCGAGCTTGGCAGCGTCCACACGGAGTACGAACCCTTCGGCGTCGGTGTCCTCACCCGGGCAGCTCAATACCCCGGCGCCGCTGACCCACTCGGCGTCGCAGTAGTTCGCGACGAAATCATTGACAACCTCCGGTTCGGGTGTGGCGGTAGCACCGACCACGATCTGCACGAAAAACGGCGTTTCGGCCTGCTGGCCGAGCCCAAACAAGACCCCGGCATCGTCGCGCAGCAGCCAATTGCCGCGGTGAGTGCCGTCCGAGTTCGGGGCGGTCAGCGAGACGGTAATGTCGACCGTGGCGTTGGGTGCCACCGACCCCGGCAGCGGAGAGCTGGGCGGGCCGGACATGATGTTGCCGCTGTCGAACACCACATCGTAGTCGGTATTCCAGGTGCAAGTGCCAGTATTCCGCAGCCGCCAGGTCTTCTCGAAGCTGTTGCCGGCTGGGATATTGGTGTCGTCCGGGATCGTCACGTCCTGCACGAAGGTGGCTCGATTGGTGCAGGAGGCGGTGGGGGAGGGGGTGCCGGTAGGAACGGTGGTGGCGCTCGGTATCGGAGTGGAAGTGGCGGTAGCGGCATCCGGCGGCGAAGTGGCGATGTTGCCCGCCGCCTCGGTGAGCTGCGCCGCGACCGTTTGGGCAGCAGCAGTGGCCAGGATGTCGTCAGATGATTGAGTGGACTGTGGGAAATTGCATCCTGCCAGCGCCACCAGCATCAGCAGCCCGAGCGTGTGCTTTTTCATTGGGTGATCCTCTCCGCATCCGGCGAGCGGCCGGCAGGCCCGGCCCCCTTCTGACGGGCCTGCATAGCGGCAATAGGCTCGCGGCTGCTCGATGGTGCCGGAACCTCGCTCAGCGATAACGGCACCAATCGCTCAACTTCCCCCGTTGGCTCGAGTTCTCCGCGCAGGCTCCAGGCGCCGCTGTTCGCAATTCGGACTTGAACCAGTTCACCGCGCAATTCTCGCGGCGAACCAAAAAACACCAGCTTGTGGGTCGGCGTGCGGCCCATCCAGCGGCCCTTATGGCGCTTTTCGACCAACACATCAACGGTCTCTCCCACATAGCCAGCGTTGATCTCAGCCGAAACCGATTCCTGCAAGGCTTCCAGCTGGCGGAAGCGCCGCATCTTTTCCTGCTCGGGGACGTCATCCTCCATGCGGCGGGCGGACACAGTTCGCGGTCGGGGCGAGTAGCGGGCCAGGTGTGCCACATCCAGCTTGAGTTCTGCGAGCAGGTCGTAGGTCTGCTGATATTGGTCGGGGCTTTCGCCTGGAAATCCGACGATGACGTCGGTGGCGATCGAACCATCCGGCAGAATCGAGCGGATCTCACCGACCAGCCGACGGTAATCCCGGGCGCGGTATCCGCGCTTCATCCTCGCTAGCACAGTGTCGTCGCCGGCCTGAATCGGGACCTCAATATGGGGACAGACCTTATCCAGCTCGGCCACGGTCTCGAGCAGCCGGGTGGTCATCCAATTCGGGTGGGAGGTCAGAAAGCGGACGCGATGCAGCCCTTCGATGGCGTCAACCTGGCGCAGCAGCTGGCTGAGGTCGACTTGCTGATGCTGATAGCGATCGACGATTTGGCCCAGCAGGGTAACTTCACGCACTCCCTGCGCAACCAGAGAGCGCACTTCGTCCACGATTTCGTCGGCCGGCCGGCTGCGCTCCGGACCGCGCCGGAAAGGAATGACGCAGAATGTGCAAGCATGCGAGCAGCCGTAGACCACCGGGACATGCGCCGACACCAACCGGCCCCGCTCGTGCAGCGGAAGCATCAACTCGCCGTCCATGGTCTGGAAACGGCGGGTAGTTTGGTTTGCCTCGACTTGCCGGCCGAGCAGATGGTCCAGCAACGGTCCCGGATCGGAGGGCGGCGAAAATACATCAACGTAGGGGAACGCCTGCCGCAACTCCGGCGCCGGCTTCACACCGACCATGCAACCCATCAGGTTGATCACCAACTCCGGCCGCTGCTCCTTTAGCGGCCGGAGCGAAGAAAGCCGGCCGATTGCTCGATCCTCCGCACTCTGACGCACTACGCAGGTATTCAGCACGATCACGTCGGCCTGCTCGGCGGTAGCCGACCGACGGTAGCCTAATTTTTCGAGCTCGGCGGCCACGCGCTGCGAGTCGGCGACGTTCATTTGACAGCCAGCAGTCCACAGGTGGTAGCGCACGTGCGACATTATACTCATTGGCGGTTTGCGGGCATTTGAGAGCTGGAAGTGGGCGGTAATTTTGGCCGCGGTAGTGGTGGGCGGCTGTCAGGGCGCGGCGACTGGGACGCCGGCGGCGCCAACCGCCACCGCGTACCCCACCGAGACTCCGGCGGCGCCTGTGCCGACGCCGACCGCCAGCGCATCGGCGACGGTAACCTCAACGCGGCTGCCAAGCGCTACGCCAACCTGTGACGAGAGCGGTGGTCGGCTGATCGAAGGCGCCTATTCGGCGGTGGAGGTCGCCGGTGAGGTGCCGCTGCTGGTTCATTTGCCGCCGTGCTATGCGGCGGACAGCGGCGGCTACCCCACACTGTACTTCCTGCACGGATTGCCATATGACCAGCAGCACTGGTTGAGACTGGGAGTCATCGAACAGGCCGACGCTGACTACCAGGACCAACAGCAGCAGCCGGCGATCCTGGTGCTGCCCTACCTACCGGAGCCGCTGTTCACCGGCACCGATGGAGGACCTGGTTCCTACGAAGAGGAGTTTTTCAACGGCGTGGTGGCCCATATCGAACGCACCTACGCGGCGGATCCGAGTCGCCGAGGATTGGCCGGGATCTCGCGCGGTGGAGTGTGGGCGCTGGAGATCGCTCTGCGCAATCCGGATGAGATCGGCGCCGTGGCAGCGCTCAGCCCGGCGCTGGCGGTGAATTTCCCTCGCATCCAATACGATCCATTCGAGCTGGCCCGCACGGCGGAGCGTTTTCCGCCCTCGATCATGTTGCTCGCCGGCGATACCGACTGGGCATCGGTAAAGACTGGCGAGTTCAGCCAGCTGTTGCTGGAGCGTGGGATCGATCACCAATACTTGCTGGTCAGCGGCGACCACAGCGATCCAACCTGGGAGTCAGCGGTTGAAGGGGTACTGAATTTCCTTACGGAGGCGCTGCTTGGGGCAGATTAGTGGTTTCGGGTACAATGGCCGCGCTGGGGGGTACCTACCCAGGGAAAACTGATGCCCGAAGACGAACGGATGGCTTCGGACGTGATCCAGGCCTATCGAAGGCGCCGCGAGCGCATGGTGCCTTTCTTGTTGGGCGCCTTAGCCGTGGTGTTGCTGGTGATCGGCCTGTTTCTGGTGGTGATCTGGTTCACCGGTGATAACCCGCCGCAACTGCCGGCCTTCCTGGAGCGCAGTAGCGCCACCCCCGAGCCCACCAATACCCAACCTCCGCCGACCGATACCCCCCGACCCAGCAGCACGCCGGAGCCGAGCCTCACGCCAACCCCCTCCGGCCCGATCAACTATATCGTCGAGGAAGGCGATACGCTGTTTTCGATTGCCGAGCAGTTCGGCGTGACGATGGATGCCCTGATTGCCGCCAACGAGCTCGAGGATCCCAACAACATCGGTGTGGGTACACAGCTCACCATTCCGGGGCCGGATGATCTGTTGCCCACCGAGACTCCACTGCCGGAAAGTCTGGCCCCCGGGACCATGATTGAATACGTAGTGCGGACCGGCGATACCCTGCAGACCATCGCAGAAGCGTTCAACAGCACCGTTGAAGACATCGCCGAGGTCAACGACCTCGATCCGACCGAAGTGCTCTTCGTAGGGCTTCGGCTGGAGATCCCGGTCAACCTGGTCACGCCGGTGCCCACTGTCGATCCCACGCTGACCACCGAAACACCCACCCCGCGACCATAACGGTCGCCTCCCCCAGCATATCCTGAGCAACCGAGCCAGTCCGGCTCTATGCGCCGAATTTCCGACCTGGCAGCACGCCGGCCAAGTAGCTAGTCGCGGCCGTCCGCCAGCTGCTCCAAAGCGGTTTCGATCTCTGTCAGCAAAGCGGGATCACGGATGGATCGCCGGGCTGCAACCAAAGCCTCTCGCGCCCCGAGTCGAGCCAGCGCCCACACCGCGTGCGAGCGGCCGTGCGGGGCGCTTTCATCGCGCAGGACGTTCGATAATTGCTGGACCGCCTCCTTGCGGCCGCGGTTGGCGGCTGCGACAGCCGCGTTGCGCAGCAGCCCATCTCGCTTAGCGCGTTTGAGCGGGCTACCCCGCAGCTTCTCTCGGTAGCTGGCCACCGAAAGTTCCAAGAAATCGCTCGGCGCAGCCTGCGCCAGAAACTTGCGGGGTTGAAAAGCCGGATCGTCGGTCGGCTCAGCGAAACGCTGATTCCAGGGACAGACTTCCTGACAGACGTCGCAGCCAAACACCCACTCGCCGACCTGGGGTCGCAGCGCTTCCGGAATCGGTCCTCGGTTCTCGATGGTGAGGTACGAGATGCAGCGGTTCGCATCGATGGTGCGATCCGGCAGGATGCACTCGGTGGGGCAAGCCTCGATGCACAGGGTGCAGCTGCCGCAGTGATCGGTGGTTACCGGGGTGTCGGGAGGGAGCTCGATGCCGAGCAGGACTTCTGCCAGCAAGAAGTAGGATCCGTGCTCGGGATGGATCAGGCAGGTGTTTTTGCCGATCCAGCCCAGGCCGGCCCGTTGCGCCAGCTCACGCTCGAGAATCGGGCCGGTATCAGTGTAGATGCGGTGCGGGACCTCACTGCCCACCCGTTCCTCCAATTGCTCGACCAGCCGCCGCAGCCGGGAAACCAACACATCGTGGTAGTCGTCGCCTAATGCGTAGCGCGCCACGTCCGTAGTGCCGCGTTCCCTGGGCAGGTAGTTGGCGCCCACCACCAGGATCGAACGGCACTCCGGCAAGATGGCACGCGGATCGGCGCGACGCTGTTGGGCCCGTTCAGTCTCCAGGTACGCCATCGAGCCGTGGCGCCCTTGGTCCAGCCAGCGCTGATAGACCTCCAGATGCGGCGGGGGATCCGGCGTGGTGATGCCGGCCAGCTGAAAGCCGAGCTGGGCGGCTTCAACCTTCAGGTATTCGGCCAGCGATGCAGAGTCGTGTCTCATTCGGGTAATATCGGCATAAGACTAGCGGGCCGTTGATTAGCAGTCAGGAACGTGGAGTCATAGGCTGGGCCTGCTGCGAAGCGACAAATCCATAATTTGCCCATAATTGGTATTCACGCCAATTGTAAAATTCCGTGGCCCATCGACCGGGTCGATGGGCCTTCTTTCGGTGCGGGAGATAGGAGATAGGCAATGAGGCGACGCATTTGGGTGCCATTGTTCATCGTGGCGCTGGCCGTCGCAGCAGTATTCGTGTTTCGAGCTGGCGCGCAACCCGAGCCGGCTGCCGAGCGTACAGCGACCGTGGAACGCGGACCGATCGAGCTGTTGGTAACCGGAACCGGCAAGGTCGAGCCGGCTGCTCAGGCCAATCTGTTCTTCCAGGTCCGCGGGACGCTGGGTACGCTCAACGTCGAGGTTGGCGAGCGGGTGCGACGCGGCCAATTGCTGGCTAGTTTGGACTCGGCTTCGCTGGATGCCAGCCTGATCGGCGCCGAAGCCGACCTGATCTCCGCCGAGCAGGCGCTGGAAGAGCTGCTGGAGGGGCCAACCGGGCAGCAGCTGGCGCTGGCCGAGCAAGCAGTGGCCCAGGGGCGTGATGCGCTGCACGACGCGGAATACCGCTGGAGCGTGCAGCAGCAAGGCAATCGGGCCAGCTCCACCACCATTCGTGGCGCTGAAGCGCGGCTGGTTCTGGCCGAAGAAGAACTCGAGCAGGCCAAAGCCAATTACGATCAGTATTCCGGCCGTCCCAAGGACGATCCGGCACGCGCCCTGGCACTGACCCAGCTGGCCGCCGCGCAGGCGGACCGCGATTCGGCGCTGCGCAATTTAAACTGGTACACCGGGCATCCCACCGACATACAACAGGCGATCCTGGACGCCGACGTAGCGCTGGCGGAAGCCAACCTGGCCCAGGCGGAAGATGACCTGGCGGAGCTGCGTGCCGGGCCCGACCCGGAGGCGGTCGACCAGGCGAAAGCCCGGCTGAGCGCCGCCCAGGCGGTGGTGGACCAGGTCCGGCTGACCGCGCCGATCGACGGGACGGTGGTGTCGCTGAACCACGCAGTTGGCGATAGCATCAGCCCGGGCGAGGTCGAAATCGTGATCGCCGATTTGTCAATGTTGCACATCGACACCACCATTGACGAGCTGGATATCGCACTGATTGAGGAAGGCCAATCGGTTGAGATCACGCTGGACTCGCTTCCCGATCTGGTGCTCAACGGCGCGGTGGCGAGCATTGACCTCTCCCCGCAAGTCGGCGCCAGCAGCACGCAGTACCCTGTCCGGGTGGTG
Organism: uncultured Anaerolineaceae bacterium; assembly: GCA_964549025.1. GTDB lineage: Bacteria > Chloroflexota > Anaerolineae > Anaerolineales > E44-bin32 > JADFRG01. The sequence continues at coordinate 25,588 of CAZJUE010000007.1, forward strand.
CTGGATGACGTCGCGCCCGGGGTACGGATTGGGATGACCGCTGCCTTGAGTATCTCGGTGGCCAGGGAAGCCAATGCAGTTCTGGTGCCGAATTGGGCGCTCAGCTTTGACCCGGACACCGGCGAGGTGTATGTGCGGGTGCACGGTGGGGCCGATCGCGATCGGCGGGTGGTGGAGCTCGGACTACGCAACGAATCGTTCAGCCAGGTGATTACCGGGTTGGAGGTCGGCGAAGTCGTCGGGGTGACCATCGAGCAAGAACCTTCGGGACCCGCGGGAGGCTTCTTTGGCGGGAGATAACGGGCAGCCCACCATTCAGGTCGAGAACCTGGTCCGCACCTATCACCTGGGCGAGATCGAGGTGAAGGCGCTGCGCGGAGTTTCGTTTGCGATTCGAGCCGGCGAGCTGCTCGCCGTGATGGGCCCGTCGGGCTCGGGCAAGTCGACCCTGATGAACGTGCTGGGCTGCCTCGATCAGCCCAACTCCGGAAGCTATCGCCTGGACGGAGTGGAGGTCGCACAGCTCAACGACGATCAGCTGGCAGAAATCCGCAACCGCAGCATAGGTTTTGTGTTCCAGACCTTCAATCTGCTGCCCCGAACCACCGCGCTGGCCAACTGCGAGTTGCCGATGCTCTACGCCGGCGCATCGGCCCGGGAACGTACCGAGCGGGCACGCCAGGCGCTAGAACAGGTCGGACTCGGCGACCGCATCGATCATCACCCCAACGAGCTTTCCGGCGGTCAACAGCAGCGGGTGGCCATCGCCCGGGCGTTGGTCAATCGCCCGTCGATCATATTGGCCGATGAGCCGACCGGCAACCTGGACAGCAAGTCCGGTATCGAGATCATGGAGATCCTCCAGCAACTGAATGAACAGCGCGGGATCACGGTGATGATCGTCACTCACGACCCCTTCATTGCCCGGCACACCGACCGGGTCCTGCGTTTGCAGGACGGCAAGATCGTGGTGGACGAGCCGGTGCCGCACCGGTTGCGAGCGGGTGAAGTCGAACGACCTTCGGAAGTCAGTCTGGAGGAGGAGGCGATGGCCGGATGAGCCTGGCCGAGAGCGTACGGGTGGCCATGCGAGCGTTGTGGGCCAACAAGCTGCGCGCCGCCTTGACCATGCTGGGAATCATCATCGGGGTGGGGGCGGTGATCACGCTGATGTCGGCGGGCAATGCAGTGGAGGGTTTCATCACCGATCAATTCCGCAGCATCGGCTCCAACTTGCTGTTTGTGGCGCCCGGCAACTTCGACAG
>CAZJUE010000008.1:0-10610 GCA_964549025.1 uncultured Anaerolineaceae bacterium
ATTCAACCTGCGACATGGGGTGGAGTTTCATAACGGAGAACCTTTCGATGCCGCAGCGGTGCAGTATTCCGTAAATCGGATGTTGGATGAAGAGGTCAACTCAGGTTTTCGCTCGACATTCACCACAATCGAAGAGGTTGAGATCGTCGACGACTACACGGTCCTGCTCCATCTCAACTCCTCGGACGGCACGATCTTCGACCGACTGAGCAATCTGTTTGTGCTTCCACCGGAATACGTTTCCGGCGCGGACATGTCTACGGTCGCAAGTGAGCCGGTAGGCACGGGGCCGTACGTGTTTGTCGAATGGGTGCCGGATGATCACGTGACCGTAGCGGCAAATCCGAACTACTGGGACGGCAGCTATAAAGGCCAACCGCAATTCGCCACGATCACCTATCGACCGATCACCGAGGCATCGACCCGCGTAGCTGAACTGATTTCAGGCGGAGTGGATATCATCCAGGATCTCCCACCGGACCAGATCGAAACCGTTCGCGACGCGGGTCAGTCAGTGGTGTCGGCCGTCAGGCCGTCGCATACCTACTTCCTAGTTACCGCCGACGACCCGGAGAGCCCCTTCAGCGATGTCCGCGTGCGACAGGCCATCAACTACGCGGTGGATATTCCAACCATCATCGACACGCTGTTGCTTGGGTTCGGGGATCAAATCGGCAGCGCCATTGGTCCATCGAACCTGGGGTACAACCCCGATGTTGAGCCGTTCCCCTATGATCCGGAAACGGCGCGAGCTTTGCTGGCCGAAGCTGGCTACCCGGACGGTTTTGAGATTGTGTTGGATGTCTGCACTTGCGACCGAACCGATTTGGCCCTGGCGGTGGCCGGTCAGCTGGCTGAGGTGGGCATCACGAGCGAAATCCGCGAAATCGAGCTAGCACAGTTCAACGACAACTGGATCGGCCGCGAGCAAAGCGCGATGTGGCGCGCGCGCTGGGGCGGATCGCCGGATCCCAACGGCATCGAGTTCATTGCCTCTTGCGAAGGCTTCATCACACGCTTCTGTGATGACCAGGTCACCGAGCTCATCAACGCTGCCAAATCCACGCTTGATCAGGACGAGCGCGCAGACATTTACAGCCAGATCAGTGAATTGCTGCACGATAACCCGTTTGGGATCTACGCGTGGGCCAATCACCAACTGCTCGGACTCAGTCCGAACGTGGATGGATTCGAACCCCACGTGTCGGCGGCGGTCTTGCCGTTTAGTGCAACGCTCACCGAATAGGTGAGCTAAGCGAGTGGGGGGCGCGGCCGAACACTGGCGGCGCCCCCAGCTCTCATATCAGTAGGTATGCTTCACTACATCGTTCGACGCCTGATGCACGGCGTGCTGGTGCTCTTCGGTGTGTCGGTTATCGTCTTCTCTTTGATTCACCTCACCGGCGACCCCACCTCGGTTCTCTTGCCGCTCAATACCCCGGAAGAGGATGTGCAAATCTTTCGGCACCAAATGGGATTCGATCAGCCTTTGGTGGTGCAGTATGTGCGGTTTGTCTCGCGCGCTTTGCAGGGCGATTTCGGTTTCTCATATCGCCACCGTTCGGAAGCGCTCCCGCTGGTTATGGACCGCTTGCCGGCAACCCTGAAGTTGACGGTCGTGGCCTTTGGCTTCGCGATGCTGGTTTCGATTCCGGTGGGAATCATCGCCGCCCTGCGGCGAAACACCTTCCTTGACGGAATCGCAAGGATCTTCACGTTGCTCGGCCAAGCAGTACCCGGATTCTGGTTGGCGATCATGCTGATGCTGATCTTCGCGGTAAAGCTGCGCTGGCTGCCGGTATCCGGATCGGAAGGCTGGAAGAGTCTGGTGCTGCCTGGGATCACCGTCGGATCGTTCATCATGGCGGCTGTGGCACGATTGCTGAGGTCAAGCCTGCTGGAGGTCATGGGTGAGAACTACATTCTCACCGCACATGGCAAAGGGCTAAGTCCACGGCAGGTGCTCACATGGCACGCGCTGAAGAACGCGGCCATCCCGGTTGTGACCGTAGGTGGGTTGCAGATCACGTTCTTGCTTGGCGGTTCGATCATCGCCGAAACGATTTTCGCCTATCCGGGGATCGGCCGACTTGCCTATCAGTCCATCGCCACCCGCGATATCCCGATGATCCAAGCCTACGTTGCGGTCACCGCGGTGGTCACGGTTGTGCTGAATCTGCTAGTTGACATTCTTTATACCTGGCTCGATCCGCGCGTAAGGTTGGTATGACCCGACAAACACTATCGGATTTCGACGTCTTGTCGATCACGGAACCATCTGCGCTCGACGCTGTCGAGCCGGTCAAGCCGACGGAGCGCGGGCGGGTGATCCGCTCTCTGCGCCAGAACATCACCGCGCTGATCGGTGTCATCATCGTCCTTATTGTGATCTTGGTCGCCGTCTTTGGACCGTGGATCAGCCCTCACGATCCACTTAAGCAGGACATTCGCAACCGCCTTCAGCCTCCGGCCTGGGTCGAAGGGGGGAGTCCGGCTCACTACCTGGGGACCGACACGCTCGGCCGTGATCTGCTCAGCAGAATCATCCATGGTTCGCGCGTTTCGCTAGCAGTCGGGTTGGCGGCGGTTGTCCTGTCGGGGGGAATCGGCGTCACGTTGGGGCTGATCACCGGCTACTACGGAGGGCGCCTGGATTCGATCTTCGGTCGCCTGGCCGACGTCCAGCTCAGCATTCCATTTCTGGTGCTTGCGATCGCGGTCGTGGCAGTGATCGGCCCCAGCATGACCAACCTCATCATCGTCCTGTCGATCACCACTTGGGTCCTGTACTACCGGGTCGTGCGTGGTGAGGTGCTATCCGTGCGCGAGGAGGAATACATCGCTGCTGCCAAGGCGATCGGCGGCTCGACGCCACGAATTCTGCTGTTGCACATTCTGCCCAACGTCACGGCCTCGATCGTGGTGGTTGCCACGCTGCTGGTCGCCAACATGATTATCTTTGAGGCTTCGTTGAGTTTTCTCGGCCTTGGTGTGCCGCCCCCGGCACCCACCTGGGGCCGAATGGTCGCTGACGGACGGGAGCATATCGCCACCGCGTGGTGGATCTCAACCTTCCCGGGAATGGCGATCCTCTTTACCGTCTTGGGGATCAATCTGCTCGGGGATTGGCTGCGGGACACTCTGGATCCCAAGCACAGTCTCTAGTACTGCTGGAATGGAGGAAGCCGATGCTTTCTGGCAAGACCCGCCGAATGAAACGTCTTTTCCAAGACGACGGCCACTGCCTGATCGTGGCCATGGACCACGTCGGCTACATGAACCGGCCGGCCGAAGGATTGCAGGATGCCGAATCGACGATTCGCGCAGTCGTCGCGGGCGGTGCAGACGTAATCATGACGACGCTCGGAACCGCTGAGCAGTCCGCGGAAGCCATCGGTCACGCAGGCCTGCTCCTGAGCCTCACCCCCAGCGTCGATACGGTCGGGTACGCGGTCGATTCGGCCATTCGTCTCGGTGCGGATGGAGTCAAGATCATGACCTATCCGTGGCTCGAAAGCGACCCGCAGTCGGTCCTGTTGTGCGCATGCATGGCCGCCGAATGTCGGAAGTGGGGTTTGCCGCTTCTGGCTGAAACGATCCCCGGCGGGTTCTTTGCCGATGCTGAAATGAAGACTCCGGAAAGGATTGCAGCCGGTGCGCGAGTCGGTGCCGAGGCAGGCGCCGACTATGTCAAGACCTTCTACACCGGGGATCCGGCGAGTTTCAAGGTGGTAGTTCAGAACAGTTCGGTTCCGGTCGTGATACTCGGCGGAGGCAAAGTGGACACCGATCGCGATCTGCTGGAAACGGTGCGAAACGCGATGGATGCGGGCGCCGTCGGCGTGGCCATGGGCCGCAATATCTGGGGGCATGACGATCCCGAGGGGATTACGGCGGCGATCGCGGCTGTGATCCACCAGGGAGCCAGCGTCGACGAGGCGTTGCAGTTGCTTCGTCCGGGAACTGGTTGATTGATGCGGTCGAATGTCGGGTTCTCCGATGAATCCCATTGCCCAAGCGCAGCGGCAGCGACCGTCGCTGTGAAGGCATGAACGGCGGCAAATGCGAATAATCGAACGATTGCGAATCGGAGAGGCGAGCGTATGGCGGAATCGGCCGCTCTGGGCACTGCTGATCTCGCTTTTCATCGTCAACGTCGGACTGGGGATCGTCGTACCGATCCTGCCCTTCTATACGCTGGAGGTCGGTGCCACCCCGAGTCAGCTTGGCCTGCTGTTGTCCTCATACTCTCTGGCCCAATTCGTCTCTGCTTCCTTCTGGGGCTATATGACCGATCGCATCGGGGCCCGGCGTGTCATCGCCATGGGGAATATCGGCCTGGGCGTCTCGCTGGTCGGATTCGGACTGGCGAATCAGCTCTGGCTGCTCTTCCTTGCCCGCATCTTGGGCGGAACCATGTCGGGAGCCGCAGTGCCGGCTTCGTTGGCCTATGCAGGAAAGACGACCTCCAGCGAGGTGCGCGGTGCTGCGATGGCGATGCTCGGATCGGGAATCGGCGCCGGCTTTATTGTCGGTCCGGCCCTGGGAGGATTTCTGGCGAATTGGGGATTGGCGACGCCGTTTTTCGTCTCTGCAGCCATTACGGCCATCGCGGCGATCGTGGCTATTCGGGTCTTGCCGCGGCCGGCTGACACTGGCACGCCGTTGGTGGGCGGGTTGGTCGACCAGCCGCAGGTGACACAGCCGGCTCGATTCGCTTGGTCGGCTGAGGTCAAGGTGGTACTCGGCTTCTTCTTGCTGGCCGTACTCCTATCCAGCTTGGGCGATTCCTTTCGGCAAGCGACACTGGCGCTATACGGCGCCGATCTCTTCGACATGGGTGGCGACGACATCGGCTTTATGTTCACGCTGATGGGCACAGCATACGTGCTGGTACAGGTGCTGGTCGTCGGGAGGGCGGTGGACCGATTCGGCGAAAGGATCGTGTTGTTCACGGGCCTGAGTCTCAACGGCGCGGGGTTCGGGCTGTTCCTGCTGGCCAGTGACTTCTGGACGTTGACGGCCACGGTCTGTGTGCAGGGTGCGGGAATGGCATGTATGCACACCTCCGTTCCGTCGATGATCAGCAAGTACGCTGGCCAGCGCAGCGGCACGCTTATGGGATTTCGAACCACGCTCGAAAATGCCGCCCGGGTGGTCGGCCCGGTATTGGGAACGCGGGCCTACGAAATCAGGGCGACACTGCCCTACGTCACGGGCGGGCTGATCTACCTGCTGGCGATCGTGATCGGCGTCAGCGCCTATGCCTCGCGGGGGCTCTACCGGCGGCTTAAACCAGAGTCGATCATCAAACCTGGAGGGGTGTCTACTCATGAATCTTGACCAGCAACGGTCGATGGGAGGCGCCGGGCGGCCCGCAAGTCGCGTGGACGCACGTTCGTGCCGATCGCGGCCCATGAGCCGTGCACTCACCGCGGTCCCCAGTGGCAATTGCCGGTCTGAACGCCGACCGAATTTCGAGAAGGGAGTGCAGTGATGGCATTGCGTGTGGGAGTCATCGGATTGGGGCTGATCGGGGATATCCATGTCGATTGCTTTACGAACTACCTCGATGAGACGGAAGTGGTCGCGATTTGCGATACCGCGCCGAAGCTGGTGGAGGAATGCGCGGCCAAGTATGCGGTACCCAGCCAGTACTCGGATGGGACGGAGTTGATCGAAAAGGAGGATTTGGATCTGCTGGTGATTGGCACGCCGCCGGAAAGCCACCACCGCTACTCGCTGGCGGGGATTGCCCGTGGCATGCATGTTCTGTGCGAGAAGCCGACCGCCATGAACGCCGCTGAAGCGGAAGAGATGCTGGAGGCCGCACAGAAGGCGGGGATCGTCCATGTGATTGATCACGAATTACGCTACAACGGCAACCGGCAGCGGGTCAAAGAGCTCGTCGATGCCGGCTACATCGGAGAACCGCGGCATGCCTTGGCCAGGCAGATCGGGAACTCGCTGGTCGACACCCCTTGGACCTGGTGGTCGACTATGGAAATGGGTGGTGGAGGGCTGGGGGAGTTCGGATCGCACGCCATCGATCTGCTGCGCTGGTGGCTCGGGGACGTGGAGAAGGCCTACGGCGAGGTTCACACCTTCATCAGCAGCCGCACTGACTCTGAGGGAAAGGTGCGGCCGGTGGATTCGGATGACTACTTCGCCTTCAGCATGCACTTTGCCAGCGGGGCACGCGCACAGTTGACGATGAGCGGAGTGGCAGGATACGCCAGCCCGCGCAGGCTCGAAATCCACGGGACGGAGGGCGCCTTGGTGCTCGACTCGGAGGAACGTCTCTGGGGCTACAAGAACTCCGGCGACGAACCGGAGGAGCTAACAGTCGCAGAGACGATCCCCTCGCTGGTCGGCATGGAAGAGGATTTCTACTCGCCGTCACTGGTACGGCTTGCGAAGGACATGGTCCGGGCGATCACTGAAGACGGAAAACCGACGTGGGCAGCGGACTTCGACGACGGGATTCACATTCAGCGCGTGATCGACCAGGTAAGAGCCTCGTCCGAAATGCTCTAGCGTTGCAGATCCATCGGAATATGAATCGACGGTCGAACAACAATACGGTCCTGGAGGTCCGAGACCTGGTCACCCGCTTCGACATGCCGGAGGGGGTGGTCCATGCCGTGAACGGCGTGTCGTTCCGCCTCAACCAGGGTGAGACGCTTGGCATCGTCGGTGAAAGCGGCGCCGGGAAATCGGTCACTGTGCTCTCGGTGATGCGATTGATCCCCAGCCCTCCGGGTCGCATCGCGCACGGGCAGGCGATCTTCAATGGGAAAGATCTGATGCGGATGCAGTCGCGTGACCTCTGGCGAGTGCGAGGAGTGCAGGCCGGATTCATCTTTCAGGATCCGATGACTTCGCTCAACCCGGTACTAACCATTGGGCGACAGCTGACTGAGACGCTGCAGGTGCACTTGGGCTACAGTAGCCAGCAGGCTCGTGATCGAGCGGTCGAGCTGTTGCACACCGTGGGGATTCCGCTGGCCGCCTCGCGACTGCAGGATTATCCGCATCAGTTTTCGGGCGGCATGCGGCAGCGGGTGATGATCGCCATGGCATTGAGCTGTTCTCCGCAGCTCCTAATCGCCGATGAGCCGACCACCGCGCTGGATGTCACCGTTCAGGCCCAGATCCTCGACTTGGTCAAACGTCTGAAGAACGAATTGAACATGGCGGTGATCTGGATCACACACGACTTGGGTGTGGTCGCCGGCATCGCCGATCGGGTGATCGTAATGTACGCCGGTTTCATCGTGGAAGAGGCACCGGTCGATGAGCTCTACCGAAACCCTCAGCACCCCTATACACGCGGGCTTCTCGGCTCGCTGCCTCAATTCAACGCGCAACGAAGGAAGCTGGTCAGCATTAAGGGCACACCGCCCGACATGCTGGCAGCCGCTCGGGGCTGCCCCTTTGCTCCCCGCTGCCAATATGCATTCGAAAGATGCGAGCTCGAAAATCCGCTGCTGAGGCCGTTGGGCGACAATCACCAGGTGGCTTGCTGGTGGGAGATCGATGAGCAGAAACCCTATGAGTCTGGCTGAGGATCAGGACTCCGCTCAGCTGCGAGTGGAGAACCTGATGGTGCATTTCCCGGTCAAACGCGGGCTGCTGCAGCGGCCGACGGGCACGATCAAGGCGGTGGACGGCATAAGCTTCAGTGTGCAGCGGGGCGAGACCTTTGGGCTGGTTGGCGAGAGTGGATGTGGCAAGACAACGACCGGGCGTGCGATCTTGCGGTTGCTTGAGCCAACCGATGGGGCCATCTTCTTCGAAGACCAGGAGATCGGCAACCTGGGCAGCGCCCAGATGCGGCAGTACCGGCAGCAAGTGCAGATGATCTTTCAGGATCCCTTCGGATCGCTAAATCCGCGTATGACGGTGGGCGCGATCATCGGCGAACCATTGCAGATCCACGGCTACGGCGAACGCAAGGAGATCCACGCCCGGGTCGAGCACCTGCTGGAGCTTGTGGGGCTTGATCCAAAGCACGCCTCCCGATACCCACACGCGTTTTCAGGCGGCCAGCGCCAACGGATTGGCATCGCACGCGCGCTGGCCTCCACTCCCTCCTTCGTGATCTGTGATGAACCGATATCGGCCCTGGATGTGTCAATCCAGGCCCAGATCGTCAACCTGCTGGAGGAACTCCAGGATCGGCTGGGCCTGACTTATCTGTTCATCGCCCACGACTTGAGCATGGTGTGGCATGTTTCCGACCGGGTGGCGGTCATGTACTTGGGCCACATCATGGAATTGGCAAGCGCTCAGGAATTACACGATAGCCCATTGCATCCTTACACCGTGGCACTGCGCTCGGCGGTGCCAATCCCGAACCCTGAGCTGGAGCGGCGGCGCAATCGGATCCTGCTACACGGGGAGGTGCCCAGCCCGGCTGACCCACCGCATGGGTGTGCGTTCGTCACGCGTTGTCCGCTGGCGGTGGAAGCCTGCGCAGAGCAGATACCGGAATTTCGCGAGGTGCGGCCGAATCATTTTGCCGCCTGCCATCGCATAGACGAGGCGGGGCCTCTGACCGGCCTGCCAACCCTGGAGTATGAGCCGCGCAATGTAGATGGAGGCGCGGCCAGCACACCTACCAAATCGAACTGAGGAGAAGTCCAGATGAGCAATGTGGCGAGAATGAACAAGATCTTCCGATCAGACGGCAAAGCAGTCGTATGCGTGATAGATCATGCCAGCGCAATGGGGGCGCTGGAAGGCATCGTGGATCCGCGGCCCGCGGTGGAGCAGATCATAGCAGGTGGAGTAGACGCGATCGCGGCCAGTCGAGGTACGGCGGTGCACGTCAGCGATCTGCTTGATCACGTCGGCATGATCATTCGCGTCGACGGAGGAATTACTGCTCTGGGAGACTTCAGCGCGAGCATGAAGCTGCTGTTCAATGTGGAGGACGCTCTGCGTTGCGGCGCGGACGGTGTGATTACGATGGGCTACGTGGGAGCCGGCGAAGCGGCCGTCTTGCCGTATCTGGCACAGCTCGCTGACCAATGTAATCAATGGGGCGTGGCTTTGCTGGCTGAAATGCTTCCGATCATTGATGGCAAGCGTTCCGGCGACCCAAACCACGTCGCGACCGCCACGCGCATCGGAACTGAATACGGGGCTGACTTCATCAAGACCGTGTACACCGGTGATCCGGAGAGCTTCCGGCAGGTCACTGAATGCACGTTCAAGCCGGTCCTGATCTTGGGCGGGAGCAAGATGGACTCGGACACCGACGTGCTGGAGACGGTTCGCGGGGCGATTGATGGCGGGGGTAAGGGGGTGGCCATGGGCAGGAATATCTGGCAGCACAAGAGCCCCGAGAAGATCACCCGCGCCATCGCTGCCATTGTCCATGACGACGCCTCGGTCGCCCAGGCAAAGAAGCTTCTGAATTCGTGAAGGGCACAAACCAAGGAGAACCTATGAGCAACGAACGAATAAAACAGGCAGTATTCACCGGGCCGGGCGAGCTGGAGTTTGTCGAGATCGATATGCCCAAGCTCAAGGACAACCAGGTGCTGGTGAAGATCAAGAGCTGTGCGATTTGCACCGTCGAGCAGCGCTTGTGGCGGGGCACGGATATCGGCAGCATGCGATATCCGATGGTGGGAGGACACGAAGCCGCCGGGGAAGTCGTAGCCATTGGCGAAAAGGTGCGCCAGGAGTTCAAGGTTGGTGATCGGGTGGTCCTTGGCGTGGGATCTGATGGCGTCGTGGATTACTACAGCGTCCGAGGCTGGACCCAGGACAGTACGCTCGGCTGGGAGATCTACGGCGGGTACGTAGAGCAATACAGCGGCAACTCTGGAATGTGGGGTTTTGGCGAGTATCGGGTGTTGAACGAGGGGGAGCTGTTCAAGATTGAGAACGACATCCCGTTCGAGGAGCTGGCGCTAGCCGAGCCGTTGTCCTGCGCGATCCACAGCATGAACAAAATGGACATCCAGATCGGGGACGATGTCGTCGTGGTCGGTGCCGGCCCAATGGGACTGCTCAATATCATCGTGGCCCGCCTGCGTGGGGCGCGGGTCATCGTGACTGAACTGCAGCCAGAACGGCTGGAACGCGCCAAACGCGCCGGCGCGCATGAGCTTGTCGACGCCAGCACCCAGGATCCCATCGAGCGCGTCAAGCAACTGACCTCGGGGCGGGGGGCCAACTTTGTGATCGTTGCGGTCGGGGGTAAAGCCGTCACCGAGCAGGCCATGCAGATGCTTGACAAGCGCGGCGAGTTGATGCTCTTCGCGGCCGCTTATCCGGCTCCCTCGCTGGAATTCGACCTGAACAAAATCCATAGCAAGGAATACGTGATTCGAGGAACGCAGGGCAAGGATCACAATAACCTGCGAGTGGCGGCCAAGCTGCTCGACCAGGGCGTTGTTGACTTGAAGCCGGTCATCGAAACCACCATGGCGTTCAGCGATCTCCCCCAAGCCCTGGATCTGGCCAGCAAACCGGATACCTATCGGGTGATTGTTAAGATGGATTGACCTCGTGTGCTGCCTTCCGAAACATCTGGAGAGGATCCGGGTGGGCAGCTTGGGGTATCCGGCCAAAGTTCAAGGGGCTGCCACAAC
>CAZJUE010000008.1:10620-24701 GCA_964549025.1 uncultured Anaerolineaceae bacterium
AGCCCCTTTTGCGTTCGAAAGGCCTTGCGCTCGCTAGCTGGCCTCCTGCTCCGTTTGCCTGGTCTTCCGCTTGGTTTCGCGTCGCCGCCGCAAGATGGCACGGCCGGCGAAGAAGCCTGGCACACCGAGGATCAATCCCACCGGCACAATGCAAATGCCGGCCCAAATGGCGGCGTCACCCAGGAACTGCAGCGCCCGAATCAGCGCTGTGAAGGCTTCCTTGGCGGTCCCTTCCGGCTGCCAGCCGCCGATCTGGAGCGGCTGGGCGGCGACGTCGGGGATCAGCTCAACGGAAATTGCGGAGAGCGCAGCCGATTCGGAAAGGTACTGGATGCGGCCCTTGACGATCTCGATCTGCTCTTGATTCTGGGTTAGCCGGTTGAACACATTCAGTACGTCATCTGTGTCAGTGGCTTGATCCAGGATTTCCAATAATCGCTCTTCGGCGGCCTCCAGGTTGCGCAGCTGGGATTGCAGATCGGTGAACTCCTGGGTCACGTCTTGGCCGGAGACGTTCTCGCTCTGCACCTCGGTTGCACCATCGCGGATCTGCTCCAATGCTTCATCCAATCGCTCAGCAGGTACTCGGATGGTGATCGAGGCCCGATCGGCCGAGATGTTTGCTTCAGAGAAGAAGGCCTGGGACACGTTCGAACTCACCACGAAGCCGCCCATCTCTTCTGCCAGCCGACTGATCTCCTGGACCGACTCGGAGGGCTCCGGCACCACGATCGAGAGGTTCGCCGAGCGGATCACAACCCGCTCTGCGGGCTGCGCGTTGGAATCGAAAGAGGTGCGGGCAGGGGCTGGGGTGCCGAAAGGCTGGGGTTCAGCGGGGGCGAATTCGGCTTCGCCCATCGCTTCCGGGGCTTCCATGCCGATCGCCAGATCGGACATTGCCTCTTCCCGCGGCGCGCTTGCCGCAGCGCATCCGCCAACGACCAATGCCAATATCAAGCTGATTCCAAGCGCGTATCTCTTCTTCACGGTTCGCTCCTTCTGATCATCTGCGTCGTTATCAAGACGCAAGCTGGGGCCGAATGGTTCCCGAACGCCTGGAAATGCATAATGAAAGCCGGGGAGCCGCCGAGGAAACCCGATTTCCCCGCACATCGCAAGCGGCAAAGGCCTACCAGCCAGCCACCAATCGCAGCGCCTGGCGCTCAGGCAGGCCGGCCTTAAGCATCCGTAGCTGCACCTCGCTGATTTCGTAGGCGGCCCGTCTCGGCTCCCACGTCTCGGCTTCCATGTCTAGGATGGCGTAGGCCGACCGGGGATCCATGTCCCGTGGCTGGCCAACCGAGCCTGGATTCAGGATCATGCGTGGATCGAGTGGGCTGACCGTGTTCCAAGCGACCGGACGGGAAAGCGTATAGGAGTCGGCCGTGCTGCGCTGGAATATCAGCGGCAGGTGCGAGTGGCCCACCAGACAGTAGTCGGTTTCGAACTCACCGAAGTTGGCGTCAGCGGTGCGCGGATCGAGGATGTACTCCCACACCGGCTGCCTGGGGCTTCCGTGCGCCAGCGTGAAGCCGTCCACACTGGTCTCGGAGGGCAAATCCTTGAGAAAGGCGATGGTTTCCTCGTTGAGGTTTTCCTGAGTCCAGGCGGCGGCGGCGCGGGCGTCGTGATTGAAGCGGGTCAATGGAGTGATGCCCATGGCGGCTTGATCGTGGTTGCCGATCAGGCAGACCAGTCCGGGAAGCGATGCCACCACCTCCACACACTCGTTGGGGTCCGGCCCGTAGCCGACCAGGTCCCCCAGGCACCAGACCGCCTCGTACGACGGCTGTCGCTCACCAGCGTCCTCCAAGACCGCATTCAGCGCGGTCAAATTGGCGTGGATGTCGGACATCACCAGGATGCGCATGCGAGGAATTCTAGTATGTAGCACTACCGATGGGAAGTAGTTGTGTGGTGGGATAGCGCTGACGTATAATGCGGCCCCGCTCATGCCTATCCTCGACGATCGAAGCCTGGAGTTTCTAAGCCACAGTCCAGAGCAGACGGAACGTCTCGGGGTGCGCCTGGGGGAACTCACGAAACCGGGTGACCTGATTCTGCTGGCCGGCGATCTGGGAGCCGGCAAGACCACCTTGGCGAAGGGGATCGCCCGCGGATGGGGGGCGCTGGATCAGGTGACCAGCCCCAGCTTTGTGTTGATCAACGAATATCGACGCGCGGACTCATTACGCCTTTACCACTTCGATGCGTTTCGACTCCAGGATCCGCCTGAGGCGGCCGGACTGGGATTGGGCGACTTGTTCGAAAACGGGGGTCCGGTCATGGTGGAGTGGCCGGAGCGGGTGATGGAACTGATCCCAGCGGAGCACCTCTTCATCCAATTGGAATGGATTGACGAGGTGCGGCGCAACTTCCGCATCCAGGCCCACGGACCGCGCTACGAACGTCTGCTCAAGAAATTCCGCCAGGCCGCTTTCGGAGGCTAACGATGTTGTTGGCGATAGACTCGGCCACCCGCATGCTTGGGCTGGCGCTGCATGATGGGTCCCGGGTGCTCAGCGAGAGTCTGTGGTTCAGCGAGCTGCATCACACCCCTGAGCTGGCCCCGGAGATCGCGTTGGCCATGCGCCGTGCTTCGATCGGGCCCAAGGCGCTGACTGGGATCGCGGTGGCGCAGGGACCGGGCTCGTATACCGGCCTGCGAATTGGAATGGCCCTGGCCAAGGGTCTCAGCTTGGTGCACGGTCTTCAACTGATCGGCGTACCCACCCTGGACGTGCTGGCGAGCGCGCAACCGAGCTTCGATGGGCCGATGGTTGGAGTGCTGCGGGCGGGTCGCGGCCGGGTAGCGGCCGTATGGTACAAATGGGGCCGAAAAGGTTGGACGGCCAGGAAGGGCGCGCAGAACCTGAGTTGGGAAGAGCTGCGCGAGGGGCTCAGCGAGGCGACCTACATCTGCGGTGAGATCAGCGAGAGCGAGCGAAAGTCGCTTCGGAAAGAGGCCAACGTGGTCCTGGCGCCGGCTTCACTCTGCGTCCGGCGGCCCAGCATCCTGGCGGAACTGGCCTGGCAGAAAATCAAGCGCGGCAAACTCGAAAGCCCGGCCGAACTCGCACCCACCTATCTCGACCCAATTGCGGCGTGATCTCCACTCTTGAGCAGGTATCCATCCGAGAGATGACTCTCGACGATTTGCCGGCGGTCACCGAGATCGACCGGTTATCGTTTCCGGTTCCGTGGCCGGAGCGCAGCTATCGCTTTGAGATCACCCACAATACGTCGGCGGACCTGTTCGTGGCCGAGAATCCAGAGCGCGACGTGGTCGGGTTCCTGGGCTATTGGCTGATCGCCGATGAGGTCCACATCAGCACCTTTGCCGTGCACCCGGAACACCGGATGCGCCGCATCGGAGAGAAGATGCTGCTTTCGGCGCTGGCCACCGCCCGCGCAAAAGGCGCTGCGCTGGCCACTTTGGAAGTGCGTGAATCAAACCAGCCGGCGATCCGTTTGTATCGCAAACTCGGATTCGAGGCGGTTGGTCGGCGGGCCGGCTATTATCGGGACAATGGAGAGGACGCCATATTGATGACGCTGTCGGAGCTCGGCGATCTGTTTGCCGCAGGCGCTCGAGGCGCTGAAAGCGCTGAGAGTGCTCGAGGTGCCGGAAGCGATGAGAGTGCTGGAAGTGCTCGAACTGATCGAGGTGCTGAAGGCGCTGAGAGTTTCGGAAGTTCGGGAGGCGTGGAGTGAGTGCCGATCTGGAACGTGTGGCAGAAGAGGTAGTCGCCTGCACCAAGTGCAAGCTGCACCTATCGCGCAAGCTGGCAGTGCCAGGCGAGGGACCGCCGGATTCCGAGCTGATGTTCATCGGAGAGGGTCCGGGCTTCCATGAGAACGAACAAGGACGTCCCTTTGTCGGCGCCGCCGGAAACTTCTTGGAGGAGCTGCTAGGCTCAATTGGGCTTTCGCGCGACGAGGTGTTCATCACCAACGTTGTCAAGTGCCGGCCGCCCGGCAACCGAGATCCGCAGGCGCCCGAGATCGAATCGTGCTCGGATTACCTCGAACGCCAAATCCAGGCCATCAATCCGAAAGTGCTCGTGACCCTGGGACGTTTTTCCATGGCGCGCTTCTTCACCAATGCCCGCATTTCCAACATTCATGGACGGGCGCGTCGCATCGGCGGTAGGTTGATCGTGCCGATGTACCATCCGGCGGCAGCGCTGCATCAACCCTCCTTGCGGAAGACCATCGAGGCCGATTTCGCCAAGCTGCCGCAGTTGGTTTCGCAGGGCACCGCCCCGGTGGCGGTGGACGATTCGCCGTCACAGGACATGCAGCAGCTCTCGCTTTTCTAGGTGTCATGCCCAACTCCAACGGACTGCCCCCCGCCGCCACCGAGCTGGTGGAGAAATTCAGTACCGGCAACGCGCATGTAGGCGTGATCGGCCTCGGCTATGTGGGATTGCCGTTGGCGGTGGTGCTGGCCGAGGCCGGCTTTGAGGTCACTGGCGTCGATGCCGACCCTTCCAAGGTTGAGGCGATCAATCGCGGGGAGAGCTACGTGGCCGATGTGCCGGAGGCCGAGGTCTCCGACCTGGTAGAGGCCGGCAAGTTGCGGGCCAGCCGCTCATATGACGTGCTGGCCGATGTCGACGGTATCAGCATTAGCGTACCGACCCCGCTGCGCAAAACCGGTGACCCGGATCTTTCCTACATATTGAACGCGGCCCACGACCTGGCGCCGGTCCTGCATTCACCGATGGCAATCATCCTGGAATCGACCACCTACCCGGGCACCACCCGCGAGCTGCTATTACCTGAGATCGAACAGAACGGCCTCAAGGTGGGGGAAGAGGTCTTCCTGGCTTTCTCCCCCGAGCGGGTCGATCCGGGAAGGACCGATTGGACCACCCGCAATACGCCGAAGGTGATCGGCGGCGTGACCGCCGCTTGCACCGCGGTTGCGGCGGCGATGTATGGTCGGGCGATCGATTCAGTGGTTTCGGTGTCATCCTCCGAGGTGGCCGAGATGACCAAACTGCTGGAGAACACCTTCCGGGCGGTCAACATCGCCATGGTCAATGAGATGGCGCTGATGTGCGAGCGATTGGGGATCGATGTGTGGGAGGTGATCGAAGCCGCCGCCACCAAGCCGTTCGGTTTCATGAAGTTCACTCCCGGGCCCGGCCTGGGCGGCCACTGCATCCCCATCGATCCGCTCTATCTCTCCTGGAAACTGAAAAGCGTCAAGTACAACGCTCGATTCATCGAGCTGGCCAGCGAGATCAATACCGGAATGCCACGCTATGTGGTGCAGCGCATCCAGGACGAATTCAACCAGCGCGGCCTGGCGTTGCGCGGCAGCCGGCTGATGATCGTGGGTGTGGCCTTCAAGCCCGATGTTTCGGACACCCGTGAGTCCCCAGCGCTGGACGTGATTGGATTGTTGCGGGAGAAGGGGGCAGAAGTCTCGTATTACGACCCGCACGTGCCGGCGGTGGCGGAAGAGGGCTGGAACTTGGAGTCGGTGGACAATCCTGTCGCGGCTGGCGCGACGGCCGACTGCGTGGTGATCATCACCGATCACTCGGCAGTGGATCACGCGGCGATCGCTCGGTCCGCCAAGCTGGTGTTCGATACTCGCAACGCGCTACGCGGCTCCGATTTGGAACAGGTGGTGCGGCTGTAGGCCGGACCGGATCCCAACCTTCATTCTGATGGAACATTACCTGGTCACCGGCGCGGCCGGTTTCATTGGTGCGCGGGTCGCACAACTTCTGCTAGCAGACGGTGATCGGGTGACCGGGCTGGACGATTTGAATGCTGCCTACGATCGCCGGCTGAAAGACTGGCGACTGGAACGGCTGCTGGCCGAGGAGCATTTCGAATTTCACGAAGTGGATATTCGAGATCGGGAAGCCTTGGAGCGCATCTGGGCCGGTGAGCAGTACGCCGCAGTGCTGAACCTGGCCGCACGGGCGGGAGTGCGGGCCAGCGTCCGCGACCCGTGGGTGTACGCCGAGACCAATCTCGGTGGGACCATTAATCTGCTGGAGGCTTGCCGCCGATATGGAGTCGGCAAGCTGGTGCAAGCCTCGACCTCCAGCTTGTACGGCGCCCGCAACCCGCGGCCGTTTCGCGAGGACGCCGACATCAGCCGACCGCTGTCCCCCTATACCGCCACCAAGGGGGCTGCTGAGCTGATTTGCCACAGCTACCACCACCTGTATGAGCTGGACGTCAGCGTGCTGCGCTACTTCACGGTTTATGGCCCGGCCGGACGGCCGGACATGAGCGTGTTCCGTTTCATCCAGTGGATCGCCGAGGATCGCCCGGTCAGGCTGTACGGCGACGGTGAGCAGGAGCGTGACTTCACCTACGTGGAGGACATCGCCCGAGGCACGGTCGCCGCGCTGCAGCCGGTGGGCTACGAGGTGATCAACTTGGGCGGCGATCAGCCTCACAAACTGATCGATATGCTGCATCAGATTGAGGCGCTGCTGGACAAGACCGCCCGCATCGAGCAGCACGATCCGGAGCCGGCCGACGTGCCGGCCACCTGGGCAGACATCAGCAAGGCTGGCAAGCTGCTGGGTTGGGAGCCGACCGTGTCGTTGGAGCTGGGGTTGGAGCGCGCCGTGAAATGGTATCTGGATGAACGGGAGTGGGCCCGTGAAGTGGACACCGCTGATTGATGTGACGGCCCGCACCGGGTGCCTGGTTGCCACATCGGAGCTTCGGCCTCGAGCCGGCCCGCGGCACTTGGCTTGCCCGACTTGTGGCTCAGCCTGACCCGGCAATGAGCCAGCCCAATTCCGAAATACGCATTCCGCCTGGTTTTTTGCGGCGCGGTCCGCTCGGCCGCATGCTGCGCAACCCGCTCACGCAGCGTCTGATCCGAAATTCCGGCTATCTTTTCACGGGCTCAACGCTTTCGGCAGCGATGAGTATGGTGCAGAGCATTCTGGTAGCCCGCCTGCTCGGACCCGAAACCTTCGGCATCCTGGGTGTGATCACGGTCTTCGCAAGCGTGATCAATCGGCTCACCTCCTTCAGAATCGGCGAGTTGCTCGTGACCTACGTCGGGAAGTACGATGCCCAGCGCGATCAACCGCGCTCGGCGTCGATCTACAAAGCCGCCGCGCTGGCGGAGTCGGGCAGCTCGGTCGTGGCGTTCCTGTTGATCCTGGGATTGGCGCCGCTGGCCGCCCGCATCCTGGTACATGATCCCGCGATCAGCGATCTGTTCGCGCTCTACGGAACAATGGTGCTGGCGCACGCGATCGTTGAAAGCTCCAACGGACTGCTTCAGTACTTCGACCAATTCAAGCTTCAGGCCATTGTTCAGGTGGCGCAGAGCGCCCTGACGATGCTGTTGATCATCATCGCTTTCATCGGAGGCGGAGGGCTGACTGCCATCGTGCTGGCCTATCTGGCAGGCAAGGTGCTGTGGGCGTTTGCGATCAGCTATGCGGCGCTGCGTCAGCCTCGTCAGGCGTGGGGGGCGGGGTGGTGGAGAGCGCCGCTGCAATTGCTGGCTGAGCAACGGTCGGAGTTGATTCGTTTTGGGGCAAGCACCAACATCACCGGGACGCTGACACTGGTCACCCGGGACAGCGAAGTGCTGTGGCTGGGGGCGCTGACCTCACCGCTGCAGGTCGGCTACTACAAGGTCACGCTGGCAATTGTGAATATTCTGCTGATCCCGGTACAGCCGCTGATCAGCACCACCTTTCGCGAAGTCGCCCGCGAGGTGGCCACCCGCAGTTGGGAAAACGTGCGCTACTTGCTGCGCAGCGGGAGCCTGATCGCCGGAGCCTACTCGGTAACGGTGGCGCTCGGGTTGGCGGTGTTCGGCAATTTCGTGGTTTCGCTCTGGGGAGCCGAGTTCCTGCCGGTTGCCCAGCAAAGCCTCTTGATCCTGCTGCTGGGCGTCACGATCATCAATGTGTTCTATTGGGACCGCACCGTGCTGTTGCCTCTGGGTTTACCGGAGTATCCGACCAAAGTGGCCCTGGTCTTCGCGATCCTTAAGATCGTCGCCATCCTGCTGCTGGTGCCCGGCCTGGGCGCTAACGGGATGGCAATTACATTGACCGGCTATTTCTTGTTTACTCGCGGGGCCAACGTCTGGAAGACGCTGCAGGAAGTCAACACGCAATCGCAGCTACCGGCGGTCAGCAGCTGATCCGTGCGCATCGCCTGCGTTTCCACTTCAAAGGTCCCCTCTCGGACGGCCAACTCAATTCAAGTGATGAAGGTCTGCGCCGCGCTGACGGCGATCGGTCACGACCTCCGCCTATGGTTGCCCGGCCGGGATCCAAAGCTCGACTGGGCCGAGCTCGCGTCGCACTACGGCCTCGCGCAACGCTTCTCCATCTCCTGGATGCGGTCGATCGGCGCGCTGCGACGATACGACTACTCATTACGGGCGCTGATCGCGGGATGGCGATGGGGCGCCGATTTGTTCTATGTGTGGCCCTATCAGGCGGCGGCGATCGCTTCGCGCTGGGGCTTGCCCACTCTAATGGAGGTCCACGACCGACCGGCTGGACGGATGGGGCCACCGCTGTTCCGAATGTTCCTGGCTGGGAGCGGCGCCAGACGGATGCTGGTGACCACCGAAGCGCTGCGACGGTTCCTGGCAGACCGTTATGCGCGACCGCTCGCCGGGCCATTCGCACAGGTCGCACCGAACGGCGTCGATCTTGAGCGCTATGAGGGGCTACCCTCTCCGCCGGAGGCTCGGGCGGCGCTGGGCTTGCCGGAAGGTTTCACCGTCGGCTGCACTGGCCACCTTTATCCGGGCCGCGGGATCGAGCTTACGCAAGAGCTCGCCCGCCGAATGCATGATGTTCGATTCCTGTGGGCCGGCGGAGAGCCGGAGACGGTGGAACGATGGCGGGCGCGGCTGGCGAACGAAGGGATTGACAACTTGCAGATTCTGGGGTTCGTTCCGAACCAGCGACTGCCGATGGTGCAGGCTGCCTGCGATGCGTTGTTGCTTCCCTATCGGCGGCAGATTGCGGCCAGCAGTGGTGGGGATATCGCGGAAACCACCAGCCCGATGAAGCTGTTCGAGTACCTGGCAGCTGAGCGTGCAATCCTGGCTAGTGATTTGCCTATACTGCGTGAGCTGCTGAACGCCGAAAACGCAGTGCTGTTGCCGCCGGAAGACCCGGAAGCGTGGGAACTAGCAATACACAGGATCAGGAAGTATCCGGATCGGCGATCCCGGCTGGCGGAGCGGGCCCGTCAGGAGGCGCAAGCTCACAGCTGGATATCCCGGGCCCGTCAGGCGGTGGAGGGATTGGAACCGGGCGACGATCGTCCTACAGATCAACCGCTCAATGGGGACTAGTCGAGGCGCGGACCTAACGCTCAACGGAATGCAGATAGGTTGACAGCTTGCTGAATCGGAGGGTGGCACTGCCTTGGGCGGTTGGGTTGGCATTGCTCGGACTGGTTGAGCGGATCGCTCTGTGGTTGCTCTATGCGCCGGTTACCTTTTCTGACACCGCCCCGTACATGCGCCTGGCGGGCGTGCTCGCCGAATCGGGACTAAATGGCTACGACGGGACACGCGTGCCCGGCTATCCGGCATTTCTGGCACTACTGAATCGAGATCTTGACGAGATCTGGCTGGCGCAAATGGCTTTGGGATGGGGGATCGCGATGCTGCTGTTTGCGATTGGCTGGAAATCCACTGGCAGCGCCCGCTTCGGTTTCCTCATCGGATTGCTGTACAACCTGATCCCCGGCGTTGTGCTCTTCGAGGCCAACTTGCTGAGTGAAACGCTGGCGACCTTTTTGGTGGTGCTGAGCCTGGCGCTGCTGCTGGCGGTGATGCTGCGTTCGCAAGCAAGCAACCTTACTTTTCGTCACTGGCTGCTGATCGGCCTGGGGTTGACCGCCGCCCTGGCAGGGATGGTGCGACTGCTGCTCTGGGTGCTTCCGGTTTGGCTGTTTCTCATCCTTTGGATCGAAATTCGCGGCGCCGCGCGTTGGCGCAACTTGGCACTCTTTGCCCTTCCACCGCTGTTGATCCTAGGCGGCTGGATTGGGTGGGTATATTCGACCTACGGCATGCTGGCGCCTACCACGATGGGCGGCTATCACCTGGTCAATCACGCCGGCGAATTCTTCGAGTACTTGCCGGACGAGCAGGCCGCGATTCGCGATACCTTCTTGGAATACCGCGCCGAGCGGCTCGCCGAGCGAGGGGTCGCCAGCAACACCATCTGGGATGCGATCGACGAACTGCAGGAGGTGTCCGGCCTAAGCTTCTTCGGCCTCTCGGAGGAACTGCAGAGGCTGTCGTTGCAGTTGATCCTCGCGCACCCGGGTTTGTATCTTCAGAACGTGGTGGAAGGTTGGATCGACTACTGGAAGGCGCCGGTGTATTGGAACTCGGGCATCCTGCGCTCGGCTTCGCTGGCTTCGGCAGTCGGGGGTTGGGCGCTGGTGGGCCGGGTGATTTCGGTTGCCGCCAACGTGGCCTTTCTGCTGGGCAGCGTGGCCGCCGTACTGAGTGCTCGGTGGCGGCGACTGCTCCGGATCGACCGGTATGCCCTGGCTGCGGGAGGCGCCGTGTGGATCAGCTCCATTGTGCAAACCATCGTGGACCATGGAGATAATGAGCGTTGGCTGATCCCGCTTCAGTTGCTGGTGATCTACCTGGTGCTGCGATCCGGTTACTATTGGATCCGAACTATTCGCGAACCGACTGAGATGAACCTGGCGGAGAATGTGAGCTCTAATATTGGCTGAGATCGATGGACCGCGCTGATCGACTGAGACAAGCCATGCCTTGGCTTGCCGGCGGGGTTGTGGTGGCGCTGGCGACTGCCTGGCTCGACCCGGTACGGCCCGCAGAAACCACAGCCTACTTGGTCCTGCTAATTCCGGGTGGGGTCATCCTGTGGCTCGTCAGCCGCTGGGTCGATAGTCATGACGGGCCGAGCTGGCTGCCGTTTACGATCGCTGCGGCGGTGCTCTTGCGGATAGGGTTCGGAGTGCTGTTCGCCCGAGCACTGCCCGTTGGCGGCTACCCTGACTCCGACCCGCATCAGGCTGGCTACTTTTACCAGGACGCTTATCTGCGCGATCACGACGCCTGGGAATTGGCTTCCACCAGCAGTCGGCCGCTCACGGCCGCGTTCACCGACCGCAGCGGCAGCGATCAGTACGGCGGGGTGCTCTTCGTGAGCGCCTTCCTCTACCGGACCCTCAGTCCAGAGGCGCACCATCCCTTGCTCATCATCTCGATCGGGGGCATCGCGTCGGGGTTGGCGGTCGCTTTCACCTGGGGTTTCGTCGCCGGGACTTTGGGGACGACCGCAGCCGCAATTGCCACTTGGGGACTCGTCCTGTATCCGGAGGCGGTCTTTCTGGCAGCCTCGCAGATGCGGGAGCCGTTCCTGATTGCCGCGTTGGCAGCGAGCATGTTTGGCCTATGGCAATTTCGTAGCGGTCAACAGCGGTCTGGGCTGGCGACGGTTCTGGTTGCGCTGATCTTGATCGCGCCGATCTCGCCGCCCTACACGTTGATGATCGCAGCGGTCGTCGTCGGAGCGGTGCTGTGGGAGGGTAGGCGGCGCGCCCTCAGGTTGCTATTGCTGACCGCAGGAATCGGGATTCTGGCGCTGATTTTGACCGCCGGAGCGTGGAGCAACATCGAACAGGCTCCCCAGGGCAGCCTGCTCGAACTGGTGGATTGGTGGCTGGTCTCCGGGGCGCGTTTCGAGTTGGTCCGGCTTGAACGCGGATCGGGATTCGTCCAGAAGCTCTTCGAGAGCGCGCCCGAATGGACGCACCTGCCGATGGCAACCGGCTATGGCCTTGTGCAGCCCTTCTTGCCGGCCACCCTGCTGGATGCAACCAGCCTACCTTTGCCGCGCATTTTGGCGGTGTTTCGGGGAGTGGGGTGGTTCATCGTGCTCCCGTTCTTGATCTATGCGACGGTCTCGCTGATCAGAGCTGGCGAGTGGCGCAGCTTGGCCGCCTATCTGAGCGCGGTGGTGTGGTTCACGGCCGTGGTGTCGTCCTATCGCTTGGCCGGGGACCTGTGGGACAACCCGCGGGCGCGAGCAGTTTTCGTCCCGCTGCAGCTGGCGATTGTCGGCTGGGCCTGGGTGCGCGCCCGGCGGTCCGGCAGCCCGTGGTTGGCTCGGATGGCTTGGCTGATCGGAGGTTCGGCGTTGATCTTTTCGCATTGGTATGCTGGCCGATACTACGGAACGCCGCGGCTCGATCTGAATGGAACGGTTTTGGTCGTGACGGTTTATGCGGTGGGATTGATCGGTGGCGCGATTCTGCGGGATGAGCTGCGCAAGCGGCGCTTGACTGCTGATCCACCCAAGGTATAATTCAGCGCTTGAATTTTGGAAAGACGGAGGGTTAGCGCATGCAGAAAGCGCTGATTACGGGGATCACCGGGCAGGACGGTTCGTACTTGGCTGAGTTCCTGTTGGACAAAGGCTATGAGGTCCACGGGTTGATCCGCAAATCCAGCACGTTCAACACTGAGCGCATCGATCACATCTATCAGGATCCGCACAATCCGGAAGCCAGGCTGTACCTGTACTACGGGGATCTCACCAACGGTGAGCAGCTGACCAACCTGGTGTACAACATCCGCCCGGACGAGATCTACCATATGGGCGCCCAATCGCACGTGATGGTCAGTTTCGATATGCCGGAGTACACAGGGGAGGTGACCGGGCTCGGAACCACACGCATCTTGAGCGCCGTCAAGCGCAGCGGCATCAAGACCCGTTTCTACCAGGCCTCTTCCAGCGAGATGTACGGTGATTCCCCGGCGCCTCAGAACGAGGAAACCCCGTTCCGACCGCGCAGCCCCTACGCGATCGCCAAAGTGTACGCCTTCTGGATGGTGGCCAACTATCGCGAGGCCTACAACATGTACGCCTCCAACGGCATTCTGTTCAATCATGAAAGTCCGCGCCGCAACGAGACATTCCTGTCGCGCAAAGTGACCAGGGCGGTGGCCCGCATCAAGGCTGGGCTGCAGGACAAAGTGTATCTGGGCAATCTGGACTCGCGGCGGGATTACGGCTACACCCCTGAATACGTCGAGGTGATGTGGAAGATGCTGCAGCAGGACGCGCCTGGCGACTACGTGGTTGGATCGGGCGTCGCGCCGACCATCCGCGAATTCGTCCAGGAGGCCTTCGGTTATGCCGATATGGACTGGGAGAAGCACGTGGAGATCGACGCCCGCTACTTCCGTCCCACCGAAGTCGATCATTTGCTGGCAGATTCGAGCAAAGCCCAACGCGAGCTCGATTGGAATCCAAAGATCACCTATCAGCAGTTGGTGCGAATCATGGTGGACGCCGATTTGGAGGCGGTCGGCGAGCAGCCGATCGGTGACGGGCTGCAGATCATGGAGCAGAACTTCGGGGATTGGCACCGCTGGGAATCGAGCGTGACCGCGGTGCTGAACAGCGCAGGGAATGGGGTCGACTAGGGGGACTCAAGTGCAGCCCAAGCTTGCGACTGCGGTGACCGCTTCCGAGGCTGAGCAGGCTGACCGAGGTGCGATGATCTCGGTCGTTATCCCCGTTTACAACGAAGTCGAGAACCTGCGGCCGCTGGACCAGGCGCTGACGGAAGCGTTGGCCAACCGCCGCTACGAGCTGCTGTACGTCGATGATGGATCTTCGGATGCAAGTCTGGAGGTTCTGCACGAACTGGCCACGGCAGATCCTCAACACGTCCGCACCATCGAGCTGCGGCGCAACTTCGGCCAGACGGCGGCTATCGCGGCCGGGATCGATCACGTCGAGGGGGAAGTGGTCGTGCTTATTGACGCCGACTTGCAGAACGACCCGGCGGACATCCCGCTGATGCTCGAGAAGCTCGACGAGGGCTACGACGTGGTCTCCGGGTGGCGGGTGAACCGGAAAGACCGCTTCCTGACGCGTCGGCTCCCCTCGCGTGTCGCTAACTGGATTATCTCCCGGGTCACGGGTGTGCGGCTGCACGACTACGGCTGCACCTTGAAGGCCTATCGGCGTGAAGTGCTTCAAGGCTTCCGCCTATACGGCGAGATGCATCGCTTTATCCCGGCATATGCCGGATCGGTAGGC
>CAZJUE010000009.1:0-7156 GCA_964549025.1 uncultured Anaerolineaceae bacterium
ACGCCATTTACATGCACCCACTGCCGGCCGACCGCAACATCGAGGTCAGCGACGAGGTGATCGATGGGCCGCAGAGCGTGGTTTTCGATGAGGCGGAAAACCGATTGCACGTACAGAAGGCCGTGATGGCCTTGACCATGCGGTGAGGAGAAGCTGAATTGGCCGGACGCAAAGTCGCTGTGGTTGCAGTGGGGGGAAACTCGCTCATCAAGGACAAGACTCACCAAACCATTCCCGACCAGTACGCCGCGGCCGCCGAGTCGATGGCCCATATCGCCGGCATGATCGAGGCCGGCTGGGAGGTGATCATCACCCACGGGAACGGGCCGCAGGTTGGCTTCATCCTGCGCCGCTCCGAACTCTCCAAACACGAGCTGCACGATGTGCCATTGGACTACTGCGGAGCCGATACCCAAGGCGCCATCGGCTACATGTTCCAGCAGGCGCTGTACAACGAATTCCATCGGCGCGGTCTCGACAAGCAGGCCGCCACGGTGGTCACTCAAGTGGTGGTGGACCACGATGATCCCGCCTTCGAGAGCCCGAGCAAGCCAATCGGCTCGTTCATGGAGCAGGTGGAGGCGCAGCAGCGTCGGGAGCAGGAAGGGTGGGCCGTGGGCGAAGACGCCGGTCGTGGCTGGCGGCGGGTGGTGCCCTCGCCTCTGCCGGTCAGCATCGTCCAACAGCAAGCCATTGATCGTCTGGTGCACGGCGGCTTCGTGGTGATCGCCGTCGGCGGCGGCGGCATTCCGGTGGTGGAGGACGCGGACGGTATGCTCAGCGGCGTGGAGGCGGTGATCGACAAGGACTTCGCCTCAGCCCTGCTGGCCTCCGCGCTACAGGCCGACCTGTTTCTGATCTCGACGGCGGTGCCTCAGATCGCGCTAAACTACAACCAGCCGGAGCAACAGTGGCTGGACCGCATGACCCTGGCAGAAGCCAAGCAGTACCTGAAAGAGGGGCACTTCGCCAAGGGCAGCATGGCCCCAAAGGTTCAGGCGGTGATTAACTATCTGGAAGCCGGGGGAAGCGAAGCGCTGGTGACCGATCCACAGAACATCGAGCGCGCGCTGGCCGGAGAGACCGGCACCCGGATCGTCCGGTGAGGCTGCAGCCCATCGGCGCACTCTCATGCCTGAGGGGAGGTGGAAGCGTAAGGGCCAAATAGATCTCAATCGGCTTATTCTCCAATCACCTTAGACTAGGAGGAGTTCGAGATGTCAATCGCGAAAGGGTGGCGAACCGCTGGAGTGCTCTTGCTGCTCAGCCTGCTGCTGGGAGCCTGTGGCGGCGCCGCGGAGGAACCGGAAATCGTTGGCGGCTTTGAGATCCCCGCGACCGAGGATGGGATGTTCAATGTGGCGATGGTGTTGATTGGCCCGCACGACGACGGCGGGTGGAGCGAAGCCCACTGGGACGGCTTGAACTACATCGCGGACAACGTTGATGGCACCCATGTCGCCTATATCGAACTGGTGCCGGAGGGCGCGGACTCCGAGCAGGTGTTCCGCAGCCTGGCCCGCAAGGGATTCGATCTGATCATCGGCACCTCGTTCGGCTACATGGATCCGATGGAGATCGTCGCCGAGGAGTTCCCGGATCAGATGTTCATCCACCTGACCGGGTTCAAGACCAACGGCACGAACTACGGAAACATGTTCGGCGAGATGGAGGTGTTCAAGTACCTGGCCGGAATGCTGGCCGGGTCGCGCGCCAAGACCGACGGCAACCCGCGGCTAGGCTACATGGCCACCTTCCCGATCCCGGAGGAACTGCGCCTGGGCAACGCTATCATGCTGGGCGCCAAGCGTACCTGCCCGGAGTGCACGATGGACGTGCGCTGGATCAACACCTGGCACGACCCGGTGATCGAGAAGGAGGGCGCCGAGTCGCTCTTTGACGCCGGTGTGCAAGTCGTGTTCACCGGCGCAGACACGCCCGCCGCGGGCGACGTAGCCTCGGAGCGGGGCGACGTCTGGGGCGTCAACTACGACCACGTGAACGCCTGCCAAACCGAACGCTGTCTGACAGCGCCGTATTGGACGTGGGGTCCGATCTACGCCGCTATCGCGCAGGGGACCATGGACGGCACGTACGTGCCTGGATTCCAGTACTTCAGCGCGGATGAGGCCGGTATGGGACTGTTCGGCTTCATGGAGGGCCAGAGCCCGCAACCGGGAGTCTCAGACTTGCCGGCTGAAGACTTGCAGCTCGTGCGCGACACGTTGGCGGCCGCACTGCGGGGCGATTTTGATCGATTTGACGTGTTTGCCGGACCGATCTACGACAATCAGGGCAACCTGATCGTCCCCGAGGGGGAGACCTTGGAGCAGCTCGATCTGGACGGCTTCGCCGAATTCGGATCGCCCTGCGAGACCTGCATGTACTGGTGGGCCGAAGGCATCACGGCCGAGCTGCCGGACATATAGAGACCCGCATGAGCCCGTGGTGTCCGGGCTCGTTCCAATGCGATAGCAGAAGCCAACCGCCAGCCGCGGCGGCGCGCACAGAGCGCGCCGCCCGGCCGGCGCTTGGGGCAGGCGGACCGCACGACCGAGCGGAGATCGCGTGATGGATAACGTCGTTGAGATGCGCGGGATCACCAAGCGGTTCCCCGGGGTCGTCGCCAATCAAGACGTGGACTTCGACCTGCGCCACGGCGAGATCCACGCGCTGCTCGGCGAAAACGGCGCCGGCAAGAGCACCCTCATGAGCGTCCTGGCCGGGCTCTACAAGCCCGAAGAGGGGAGCATCAAAGTGCGCGGCGAGCTGGTTAGCCTGGGTTCGCCCCGTGATGCGATCGCCCTCGGCATCGGGATGGTCCATCAGCACTTCACCCTGATCGATTCTCAAACCGTCACCGAGAACATCCTGCTCGGCCTCGACCGACCCCGGTACCTGATGCGCTTGTCGCACTACAACTCGCAGATGGCAGAGATCGGGAAACGGTTCGGCCTTCACGTCACGCCCGACGCCAAGATCTGGCAACTCACGGTCGGTGAGCAGCAGCGAGTCGAAATCCTGAAGATGCTGTACCGGGGCGTCGAGGTGCTCATCATGGATGAGCCGACCTCGGTGCTGGCGCCGCAGGAGATCGATGAGCTCTTCAAAACGCTGCACTCAATGGTGGATGAGGGCAAGTCGATCGTGTTCATCAGCCACAAGCTGCACGAGGTCATGAGAATCGCTGACCGGATCACGGTGCTTCGCCAGGGAAGGGTCACCGCGGCGGGCATCCGGCCGGCCGACACCTCGCGGGCGGAGCTGGCCAACCTCATGGTCGGGCGCAAGGTGATGTTCGATCTTGAGAAGGTGTCGCAGGAGCCGGGCGTGGTGGTGCTGGAGCTGACGGACGTCCGCGCCGACAACGACAAACGGCTTCCCGCGCTGCGCGGCGTGAGCTTGACCGTCCGGTCGGGCGAGATCGTTGGAATCGCCGGCGTTGCTGGCAACGGGCAGTCTGAGCTGGGAGAGGTCATCACCGGCTTGCGGCCCGCCACGGGCGGTCAGATCTACATCAACGGAAAGGAGGTAACCAACCGCAACCCCCGCGTTTCGATCGATCTTGGCGTGGCGCACGTTCCGGAAGACCGCTTGCACGTCGGGACGGCTCCCAACCTGAGCATCACCGACAACGTCATCATGAAGACTTACCGCAAGCCGCCGCTCGCCAGGCGCACCCGCCTTGACCGGGAGGCGGCGCGCGCACGGGCGGTGCGACTGAAGGAGCAGTACACCATCCTGGCGCCCAGCATCGACACGCCGGCCCGCATGTTGTCCGGCGGAAACCTGCAGCGGGTCATCCTGGCCCGTGAGCTTTCCGACGAACCTGTGCTGCTCATCGCGATGCAACCCACGCGGGGGCTCGATGTAGGGGCAATCGAAGGCGTCCAGCGGCTGCTGCTGGAACAGCGCGAAAACGGAGCCGCGATCCTGCTCGTCTCGGAAGAGCTGGAGGAGATCTTCCTGTTGAGTGATCGAATCCTGGTGATCTATGAAGGCGAGATTGTGGGCAGCGGCACTGAATTCGAGCCCTCCCAGATTGGCCTGCTCATGACCGGGGGTGGGGACGGCCAGTGAGCACGCAGGAAGCGACAACGAGCTTCCGCTGGCCGTATCGGCTGCGGATTGAGCCGCGGCTCGAACAGCCGCGCTGGTTGGCCCCGATTGTATCTGTGGTTGCTATTGTCATCGCTCTCATCCTGGGAGCGGTGGTGCTCGAGCTGGTAGGAGGGAACTCGATCGCCGCTTACCGCCATATCGCCGGCGCGGCCTTTGGCAACCTGGGCGTGTTTTCAGATACGCTGGTCAAGGCCACGCCGCTGGTCTTCACCGGCGTGGCCTGCGCGATCGCCTTTCAGATGAAGCTGTGGAACATCGGCGCCGAGGGCCAATTCCTGATGGGCGCGCTCGGCGCCAGCATCGTTGTTCTGGCCGGAGTCGTGTCGGAGAGGGCACCAAAGATCCTCATCCTTGCAGCAATGTTTCTTGGCGGCGTCCTGTTCGGCGCCCTGTGGGGATTCATCCCCGGCTGGCTGAAGGCGCGGTTGCGGGTGAACGAGATCATCACGACGCTTATGCTCAACTACGTCGCGCTGGCGATGCTCAACTATTTCATCTTCGGAGTGTGGAGCGAAGGTGGGTTCCAGATGACGCGCACCTTCGAGCGATCGGCCTGGTTCCCTCGCCTGTCAGACCTGGCTGAGCAAGTGTCCATCTTTCGCGGACTGACGACGCACGCCGGATTCATCCTCGCCGTCATCGTGGCGGCGATCGCCTGGTACATCCTGTTCCGCAGCCTGTGGGGCTACGAGATCCGGCTTATCGGCGACAACCCGCGCGCCGCCCAGTACGCCGGGATCAACATTCGCCGCAATACCGTGCTGGTGATGATGCTTTCGGGAGCGATCGCCGGGATGGGAGGCATGTCGGAGATCGCGGGAGTCGTGCACCGCTTGCAGGCCTCGATTTCGCCCGGCTACGGCTTCTCCGGGATCATTGTCGCCTGGCTGGCGAAACTCAACCCGCTGATCGTAATCCCGGTCTCCGTGCTTTTTGGCGGTCTGATCCTGGCCGGGCGCGAGATCCAGCCGGCCGGCGTCCCGCGGCTCATCCAGGGAATCATCTTGTTCATGCTCATCGCCAGCGAGGTCTTCCTGCGCTACACGGTTCGTATCGAGCGGCGGACCGCATAGTCATGGATCCGATCATCATTCTTAACGCGGGCGTGGCCACCGGCACCGTGCTGCTCTTCGCCACCATCGGCGAGATCCTGGCCGAGCGCTCGGGGGTGCTGAACCTCGGCTTGGAAGGCATGATGCTCATCGGTGCGATGGCCGCATTTAGCGTCACGGTGTCGACCGGGAATGGCTGGCTGGGAATCGTCGTGGCCATGCTCGCTGCCGCCGGCCTGGCGCTACTGCATGGGGTCGTCTCGATCCACTTCCAGGCCGATCAGGTGGTGAGCGGCCTGGCGCTCACGTTCTTGGGGGTCGGCCTGGCGCTGGTGTTCGGTGAGGGGCTGAGCAAGGCCGGGTCGATCGGACTGCTCCCGAGGGCCACGATCCCGGTGCTCTCAGCGATTCCGGTGATCGGCCCGATCTTCTTCACCAGCCAGAGCGTGCTGGTCTACTTGGGCTACCTGCTCGTGCCGCTCACCTGGTTCTATATCAACCACACCCGCATGGGCATGCACCTGCGCGCCGTGGGGGAGAACCCGGCGGCGGCCGACGCCATGGGTGTGAACGTGTACCGGCAGCGCTACATCTATGTGGTGGTGGGCGGACTGCTGGCCGGCCTGGCCGGCGCCACGATCAGCCTGGCCATCTCGCCCGGCTGGTTCAGCGAACTCACAACCGGCGGCTTGGGCTGGATAGCGGTGGGCCTGGTGATCTTCGCCGCCTGGAACCCCTGGCGAGCGGCATTCGGCGCGTTCGCGTTCGGCGCGCTGCGCCGAACAATCCTGGATATCCAGGGGCCGCAGACCATCCTTGGATTGCGGAACCCCTTCTTCTTCAACCCCTACTACGGGTTCTTCCTCCAGATGCTGCCGTTCCTGTTCGTGATCGTCGTGATGATCCTGGGCTCCCGCGAGGCCATGCGCAAGCGCATCGGCGCTCCGGCCGCGCTTGGGCTGCCATACGTGCGCGGCGACCGCGGTCTCTAGCATGGGTGCTTTCCTCGGATACCGGTGCAGCGCCTGCGGGGCGCGCTACCTGCCGGAGGTGACCCACTACGGCTGCCCGCATGACGACGGCAATCTGGACGTGGTGCTCGATCTGGCCGCCATCCAACAAGCCAGCTCGCCAGCAGCGATCGCCCGCTCACGCGATGCCTCGATCTGGCGCTACCTGCCGTTGCTGCCGGTGGGAGCGCCGCGCCAGCCGGACACCGCGTTGTGGTCGGTCGGGTGGACGCCGCTGCTGCGGGCCGAGCGGTTGGGCGGCAAGCTGGGGCTGCAGCGGCTGTGGCTGAAGGACGACGGGCGCAATCCAACCGCTTCCTTTAAAGACCGTGCCAGCGCGGTGGTGGTTGCCCGCGCCGAGCAGATCGGCGCCGATACGATCGTGACCGCCTCCACCGGCAACGCCGGAGCCGCTTTGGCCGGGATGGCCGCCGCAGCCGGCGTTCCGGCAGTGATCCTTGCGCCGCGGAACGCACCGCCGGCCAAGGTGGCCCAGCTGCAGGTATACGGCGCGGCCGTGTTCCTGGTGGAGGGCAACTACGATCAGGCCTTCGAGCTGACGGTGCAAGCCGCCGACCGCTATGGATGGTACTGCCGCAACACCGGCTACAACGCCTTCACTGCCGAAGGTAAGAAGACTGCCGCCTTTGAGATCTGCGAGCAGCTGGGGTTGGCGGGGGACGGCGGCTCAGCCGAGAGGCCAGGCGGTGAGCAATGGCCGGCGCCGGAGGCGGTGTTCGTCTCGGTGGGCGACGGCAACATCATCACCGGCCTGCACAAGGGGTTCAGCGACCTGTTCGAGCTGGGGTGGATCGATCACATGCCCCGGCTCTATGGCGTGCAGTCCACCGGTTCGGCGGCAGTGGCCAACGCCTTTCGGTCCGATGCGGAGACCATCACGCCGGTGCAGGCCGACACCGTGGCTGACAGCATCGCCGTCGACCTGCCGCGCGATGGCCTGCGGGCGCTGCG
>CAZJUE010000009.1:7256-9961 GCA_964549025.1 uncultured Anaerolineaceae bacterium
GCCGGCAGTCATCGAGCCCAATTTGGAAGCCCTGCAGCGGGCGATCGAGAGAAGGCAGGCGGAAGGCTAGGTCCAGTCCGTCTGCCGGGCGGATGTGAAGCTCACGCCGGCAGCTCGGCATTTTTCGATGCGCATAGCCACTCATGGTCGGGTAGTTGCAGTGAGTCGAACGGATGCGCGTTCGGCAGGAATCGCGTAGCATATCGGTAATGGAAACCAAAGTGCGGCTTGGCGAGCCAGTTTTCTCGGTCGTAGGGCCGGTGTACAACGAGATCGGTTTGCTGGAGAGCTTTTACCAGCGGGTAGCCGAGGCGATGGAGCAGCTTGACGAGCCGTGGGAGCTGGTGCTGGTGGACGACGGCAGCACCGACGGCTCGACCGAGGCGATCCGCGATCTGGCCTATTCCGACCCGCGGGTGCGGCCAGTGCTGTTTGCCCGCAACTTCGGCCACCAGATCGCGCTGACCGCCGGGCTGGACTACAGCCGCGGGCAGGCGGTGATCGTGATGGACACCGATTTGCAGGATCCGCCGGAAGCAATCCATGAGTTGATCGCCCGCTGGCGGGAGGGCTACGAAGTGGTGTACGCGGTGCGCAGCGAGCGCGAGGGCGAGAGTTTCTTCAAACGCGCCACCGCGGCGCTGTTCTACCGGGTGATCAACCGCATCACCGACGTCGACATCCCGGTCGACACTGGGGACTTCCGCCTGCTGGACCGCGAGGTGGTCGAGGTGCTGAAGCGAATGCGCGAGCGCCACCGTTTCCCGCGGGCAATGGCCGCCTGGGTCGGCTTCCGGCAGATCGGCGTGCCCTACCGCCGCGCGGCCCGCACCGCGGGCGAAACCAAGTATCCGCTGCGCAAGATGCTGCGGCTGGCGCTGAACGCGGTCACCAGCTTTTCCTACTTCCCGCTCCAGCTGGCGACCTATTTCGGCTTTCTGGCCGCCGGGCTCAGCGCGCTCTCGATCCCGGTGGTGATCGTGATCCGGCTGGCCGGTCGCGAGGCGTTGGCCGGACAGGCAACCACCTTGATCGCGGTGCTGTTCCTGGGCGGCGTGCAGCTGATCTCGCTGGGAATCCTGGGAGAGTACGTCGGGCGGCTGTACGACGAGGCCAAGGGCCGGCCGCTTTACATCGTTCGGGAGGAGCCGGTGGGCGAGAGCGAGGCCGAGGATCAGCGCAGTTGAACCGAGCCGTTCGGCCCGCTCGGGCCGACAACCTGTGTCATAGGAGCCACCGCACGACATGATTGACCTGACCATCTCTGAGCAGCAGCTGCAGCGCGCCGCGCAGCGAGCCGGCGAGCGTGGGATCAGCATCCCGACCTTCGCCCAAATGCGGGATCCATCGGGCATCCCGGCCGACATTCGAGAACGATTGCGCGACGTCGGGTTGTGGGATCTCGATCCGCTCAACCTGTACCGCATCACCTGGAAAAATCAGCCCGTGGATTCGGGCGGCGGCTTCGGGGATGTGAATTACCTGGAGTTTCCCAGCAGCGTGACCGGCGTCGATGCACGCATCCTGGCGCTGGTCGGAAAATGGTTCCCGACCGGCGCGCACAAGGTCGGGGCGGCATTCGGCTGCTTGGTGCCGCGGCTGGTGACCGGGCAATTCGACCCGACCACCCAGAAAGCGGTCTGGCCCTCAACCGGCAACTACTGCCGCGGCGGCGCCTACGATTCGGCGCTGCTGGGTTGCGAATCGGTGGCCATTTTGCCGGAGGGCATGAGCCAGGAGCGCTTCGATTGGCTGGCCAATATCGCTGGCGAAGTGATCAAGACCCCCGGCAGCGAGTCCAACGTCAAGGAGATCTTTGACAAGACCTGGGAGCTGCGCGAATCCGGTGAAGACCTGGTGATCTTCAACCAGTTCGATGAGTTCGGCAACTACCTGTGGCACTACGAGATCACCGGCCACGCCATGCTGGAGGTGCTGGAGCAGGAGCTTGGTCCGCAGGACCGCTACCACGGCCTGACCCTGACCACCGGCTCCGCCGGCACCATTGGCTGCGGGGACTTGCTGAAGCAGCACTTTCCGGCCAGCAAGGTGGCGGCGGGCGAGGCGGCCCAGTGCCCGACGTTGTTGGAAAACGGCTTCGGCGCTCACCGCATCGAGGGGATCGGCGACAAGCACGTGCCCTGGATCCACAACCTGAAGAGCACCGACCTGATCATCGACTTGGACGACAACGTGATCGTCAGCCTGGCTCGGCTGTTCAACGAGCCGGTGGGTCAATCCTATTTGGCGGAGCAGGGTGTCGACCAGGGAACGATCGAACGACTCCATCTTCTGGGCTTCTCGGGGATTGCCAACTTGTCGATGGCGATCAAATACGCCAAGTACTACGAGCTTGGCCCCAACGATGTGGTGCTGACGGTGCTGACCGATTCGATGGACCTGTACCAGAGCCGCCTTCGGGAGATGCACCAGGAGCATGGGGAGTACCGCGAAGCGGAGGCGGCCGCCGACCACGCACGCTACCTGCTAGGGCTTACCACCGACCGGATGTTGGAACTGCGCTACCCGGACCAGCGGCGGGTGCATAACCTGAAGTACTTCACCTGGGTCGAGCAGCAGGGCAAGACCTACGACGAGATCACCGCCCAGTGGTACGAACGTGACTACTGGACCGGGATCCAGGGGCAGATCGCTGAGATCGACCAGCACATCGAAGCTTTCAATCAGCGGGTGGCCGAGCTGCA